>JAZQQF010000056.1:0-26105 GCA_045628925.1 Oscillospiraceae bacterium
CTGGCCAAGTGGCTGATGTTCGACAAGAAGATCAAGGGTATCGCCGGCACCTACGGCGCTTCCGACTCCTGCGTGTGGCATTGCCCCTGCAAGGAGCAGATGCCCTGGCTCTACACCAACTACAAACTGGCCACCGGCCGCGACATCGACGTGGACTACCCCGACTACGAGCCCTGCCATCGTCTGTTCGCCCAGCACGGCGTGTTCGCCGTTGAGAACGCCGGCGGCGACATCGACATGGTCACCGGCAAGCGTATGGTCATCGCCGCTTTCCCGTTCCGCTGCGAAGCGGCCGACGGCGGCATGGTCCGTCTCGTCGCGTGGGAGGAAGGCAGCTTCTAAGAAGCGGCCCCGTCTCAGCTGACACAAAATATCCCTCTTTCGGCGGGCAGCTGCGGCTGCCCGCCGAAAGCAGGCGCATAATGTTGCATTCCGTGCATGGAGCCGCCGCAGAACCATACGTCCGACCCCATGTCATCTCAAACAAAGGAGATACTTTGCCGAACCGGCAAGGGGACTAACATGAAAAAGCTCGAGGATATCAAAAAGATTGCCGTGCTGGGCGCCGGTACCATGGGCCCCGGCATCGCCCAGACCTATGCCATGGGCGGCTACGAGGTCACCATGTGGACCCGCAGCGAAAACACCCGCAACAAGGCCATCGCCTCCCTGCAGGCGCAGCTGAAGACCTTCGCCGAGGAAGGCGAGATCAAGGCGGAAGACGTTGACGCGATCTTCAATCGCATCAGCTTCAAGCTGACCGTGGAAGAATGCGTCGAAGGCGCGGACATGATCCAGGAGACCATCGTGGAGAACCGCGACGCGAAGGTCGAGCTGTATCAGCAGCTGGCTGCCTGTGTGAAGCCCGACGTGCTCATCTGCTCCAACACCTCCGCCATGAACATTTTCGAGGTCGTGCCCGAAGCGTTGCTGCCCCAGATGCTCATCTGCCACTGGTATGCGCCTCCCCAGCTCATCCCGCTGGTGGAAGTCGTGAAGAGCGAGCAGTGCCCGCAGGAATACGCCGACATCGCCGTGACCCTGCTGAACAACTGCGGCAAGACCGCCGTCCTCATGAAGAAGTTCATCAAGGGCTATATCGTCAACCGTCTGCAGCAGTGCCTGAACCGCGAGGTGTTCTACCTGCTGGACAACGGCTACTGCGACGCCGAAGCGATCGACCTTGCTGCCAAGGCCAGCTTCATCCCCCGCGCCGTGGTGCTGGGCCTGCTGAAGCGCGCTGACTTCGGCGGTCTGGATATGACGGCCAACAACTACAAGAACAAGAGCTACACCATGCCGGAAAAGGGCGACGAGATGCCCACTTCTCTGGCCGAGCTGGTGGAAGCCGGCAATCTGGGTATCAAGACCGGCAAGGGCTTCTATGACTACGAAGGCATGGATATCGAGGCCCTGAAGAAAAAGCGCGACAAGCAGCTCTTTGAAGTGTTCCGCGTTGCCAAAAAATTCATGGACGACCCGGTCTGAGCGACGGGCCATTGCAAGAAAGGAAGCAGATTACCATGTCCAAGTCCAATAAGATCATCATTCAGGCCTGCATGTGCGGCGCCGGCACCAAGAAGGCGCAGGCCCCCACCGTGCCTTACACCGCCAAGGAACTGGCCGAGCAGATCGTTGACTGCGCCAAGGCCGGCGCTTCCATCGCCCACATCCACGTGCGCGAGGACAAGCTCGTGAACGGCGAGATGCAGATCGGCTACAAGTCCATGAGCCTCAAGGCCTTCACCGATGCGGTGGAGATGACCCGCGAAGCCTGCGACAAGGCCGGTGTTGACATCATCATCAACCTGACCACCTCCGGCGGCGAATACGAAGACGTGAAGCGCCTTCAGCATCTGGGCGCCCTGAAGCCCGAGATGTGCTCCTTCGACCCCAACACCATCAACTGGGCGAACAGCTACATCTTCGAGAACAGCCCCCGTTTCCTGAACAAGCTGAGCGAAGAAGTCGTGAAGCAGGACATCAAGCCCGAGTTCGAAGTGTTCGATACCGGCCACATCGACTCCGTCATGTACTACGTGAACAAGTGGAACATCCCCCAGCCTCCCCACATCCAGTTCATCATGGGCGTCGGCGGCTCCATGCCCGGCACCGCTGAGAATCTGGCGTTCCTCGCCGGCAAGCTGCCCAAGGGCGCTACCTGGTCCGTCTCCGGCATCGGCAAGGCCCATATGCCCATGATGCTCGCCGGTCTGGCGCTGGGCTGCGACGGCCTGCGCGTCGGTCTGGAAGACAACGTCATGTACGGCAAGAACCCCGACGGCACCAAGGATATCGCCACCAACGTGCGCCTTGTTGAGCGCGCCGTGAAGCTCAGCCAGATCGCCGGCCGCGACATCGCCACCGCCGACGAGGCCCGTGAGATCCTCGGCATCACCCGCCACTGCCTGCGCGACGAGAAGACCTACCCCGTGACCTACACCGAGTAAGCTTCGCCGCTTTCACAGCATAGAAAGGAACGGAAAAAAGTGCCTAAAAATAAAGTTGTCACCCTCGAGCAGGCCATGGAAAAGTGCTTCGACGGCATGACCGTGCTGCTCCCCGGCTTCGTCAACTGCGGCGTCAGCGAAACGCTGATCAGCGGTCTGATGGAGAAGGGCATCAAGGACCTGAACATCATCTCCAACAACACCAGCATCAAGGGCCACGGCATCGGCCGTCTGGTCCATGACAATCGCATCAAGCACATCACCTGCTCCCACATCGGCAACAACACCGAGACCGTGGAGAAGGTCGTGGCCGGCGAGATCAACATCACCTTCGTGCCGCAGGGCTCCCTCTGCGAGAAGACCCGTGCCGGCGGCGCCGGCATCGGCGGCATCCTGACCCCCACCGGCGTGGGCACCCCCATGCAGGACGGCAAGCAGCTGCTGGAGTGGGACGACGAGAAGGGCGAATACAAGTTCGTCACCCCTGAAGATCCCATCAAGGGCAAGCGCTACATCCTTGAGCTGCCCCTCCACGGCGACGTGTGCTTCATCCATGCCTGGAAGGCCGACACCATGGGCAACGTGGTGTATCATCACACCGCCCGCAACTTCAATGAGCCCTTCGCCACCGCGGCGGACTGGGTCATCTGCGAAGCGGAAGAGATCGTCGAAGTCGGCGAGCTGGATCCCGATATGATCAATACCCCCGGTGCGCTGGTGGATATGATCGTTCCGTGCAGAAAGAAGGAGGAGTAAGTATGGATCCCAAACAGTTTATTGCCAAGCGTACTGCTCAGTTCTTCAAGGACGGCGATCTGGTGAATCTGGGCATCGGTATGCCCACCATGTGCCTTGAATACATCAACCCCGAATACGACGTGTGGTTCCAGTCTGAGAACGGCGTCATCGGCCTGACCGGCGCGCCCGGCGAGGGTGAATACGCCGATCCCGACGTGGTGGATGCTGGCGGTCACGTTTCCAAGCTGCGTGCGGGCGGCTGCTGCTTCAGCTCCTTCACCTCCTTCGGCTATATCCGCGGCGGCCACGTGGACTATACCGTGCTGGGCGCTTATGAAGTCTCCCAGACCGGCGATCTGGCCAACTGGCTGATCCCCGGCAAGGCTGCCGCCGGTATGGGCGGCGCCATGGACCTTGTCACCGGCGCGAAGTGTACTATCGTCATGACTGTGCACTGCGGCAAGGACGGCAAGTCCAAGATCGTGCGCAAGACCAATCTGCCCCTCACCGGCGTGGGCGTGGTGGACTACGTTGTCACCGACAAGTGCGTCTTCCACATCACCAAGGAAGGCATGATCCTCGAAGAGATCGCCCCGGGCGAGACCGTCGAGCATATCCTTGAGATCACCGACTGCGACATCATCGTTCCCGAGAACGTGAAGTGCATGGAGTAATCTGACGCAATGCTTCCGCCCATCCTGACCGGGATGGGCGGTTCGTGTCGCAAAAGTCAACGGACGAATGCGGGTATATGGAAAGGGGAGATAGGAGCATCTGCTCTGTAATTCTATGGACGCAATGGTAATTGTGGGTCTTGCCATCGCCATCGTCGCCATCGTAGGCCTGTCGATCTACACGGGTATGCGCGGCGGCAAAAAAGGCGGCAAGATCAGCTGGGGCGTCGCCGCCGGTCTGATCATGGGAACGCTCGTGGGCGGCACCTCCACAGTCGGAACGGCGCAGCTCGCCTTCAACTATGGCATGACTGCGTGGTGGTTCACGCTGGGCGGCGGCCTTGGCTGCCTCGTACTGGCACTTGTTTACGTGAAGCCGCTCCGCGCCCAGTCCAGCCCGACGCTGGTGGGCATGGTGCGCGACGAATATGGCCCGAAGGTGGGCATGGCGGCGACGCTGCTGAACTCCATCGGCACCTTCATCAACATCCTGTCGCAGCTCATCGCGGCCTCCGCTGTCGTGGTCGTCGTGTTTGAAACGATGGGAACGGCGGTTGCCATCATTCTCTCCGCCGTGTTCATGGTGCTGTACGTCGTGTTCGGCGGAACCAAGGGCGCCGGTATCGTCGGGATCCTGAAAACCGTGCTGCTCTACGTCTCGATGGTCATCTGCGGCGTGATCGTCCTCAATAAGCTGGGCGGCGTCGGCGGCTTTACGGACACGGTCAACACGCTGGTCATTCAGAACACGAAGGGCGAGGTCGTTGACCGCAACCTGTGGAGCCTCTTTGGGCGCGGCTTCTGGACGGATTTCGGCTCCTGCATGAGCCTGATCCTCGGCGTGCTGACCACCCAGACCTATGCGCAGGCAGTCCTGAATGCGAGAAGCGATAAGGACGGGCGCGTTGCGGCGCTGATCAGCACGATCCTGATTCCCATCATCGGCATCTTCGGCATCATGGTCGGCCTGTATATGCGCACGGTCGTCACGCCGGAGGTCGCTGCGGCGGAATCTGCGGCGCTGGCGAAGGTCGCGCTGACCAGCTTCATCCTGAACTACTCCGGCATTCCCTCGATCATCGCGGGCATCATGCTGGGCGCTCTGTTCATCGCCTCCGTCGGCACCGGCGCGGGTCTGTCCCTCGGTATTGCGACGGTCGTCAACCGCGACCTTATCAATAAGGGCAAGGCGGGCGACCCGAAAAAGACCGACCGGATGAACAAGCTGCTGATCATCGTCATCCTCGCGGTGGCGACGGTGCTGACCTGTATCCTCCCGGCGGACACGATCCAGGACTATGCGTTCCTGTCGATGGCGCTGCGCGGCTGCACGGTGTTTGCGCCGCTCTGCTTCCTCATCTGGGCGAGCAAGCGCGTCAGCAGCAGCTATGCCATGGTTTCCGTCGTGGCGGGCAGCGTTGTGGCGCTGATCTACGGCGTTTTGAAGCTCAACGGCACGATCACCTTCCCGCTGGCGGCAGTGTTCCCGGGTATTGCCGTGGGACTGGTCGT
Source organism: Oscillospiraceae bacterium (assembly GCA_045628925.1). Taxonomy (GTDB): domain Bacteria; phylum Bacillota; class Clostridia; order Oscillospirales; family Oscillospiraceae; genus UBA1774. The sequence goes on from JAZQQF010000056.1 coordinate 5,375, forward strand.
CATGTTCGTGGGACTGGCAGCGAGCAAGAATCAGAAGACGCTGAAAGCGTAAGGATTCTGAATAACGTACCGGGCGAATGCGGATGCATTCGCCCGGTATTTTTGCTTTCGGGTTTCAGATTCATTCGTAGGGGCGATTCACGAATCGCCCGTGAGCTTCGATGTGTCGGCAGGGATGAACCAAGTATGCTGATAAAAAAACAAGGCGCAGAACCGGAGTCATCGCTCCACTTCTGCGCCTTCCTTCTGTTATACGCTCTCGGGTTCGGGGGCATCCGCGTCACGGGGTTCAGACCGCCCCAGCTGCCGCGCTTCTTCAGGTCCAGCTCCCGCTTCGCCTTCTTCGAGAGCTTCTCATAGGGTACGAATTTTTCCATTTCGGTTCCTCCTGTGATTTTGGTTTAATACCGCATCATAGCAGGAAAAACGGAAAATGTCAAATGTCATTTGTGTAACGGTCAGGGCTTTTTCTGCTGGCGGCACCAGGTGTTCATCACGAAATCCATGGGCAGCAGCTTTACCGCCAGCACCTGCGCCTTCACCTGCAGGCCGCAGATGGAGACCTTCCGCCGCTTTTTCAGATCCTTCATGGCCCGGGCGACGATCTCCTCCGGCTTGTAGATGTGGTTGTAGTAGGTGATCGTATCGTCCCGCACGGCCCGGTCGAAGAACTCCGTCTGCACCCAGAAGGGGCAGACCGCCATGGTATGGACGCCCTTGGGCTTCAGCTCCCGGCCCAGCGCACGGGTCAGGCTCAGCACGTAGGCTTTCGACGCGGCATAGACGTTCATGTAAGGCACCGGCTGCCACGAAGCATTGGAGGCGAGATTCACGATGCTGCTCCCGCGGTGGAGGTAGGGCAGGCAGAGGTGGCAGACGGCGGTGAGCGCCCGGTCATTCAGGTCCACCATGCCCAGCTGCTCCTCCATGCCCATATCCGCAAAGGCACCGAACAGCCCGTAGCCCGCGGCATTCACCACTAGTTCGATCTCCGGCTGCTCGGATGCCAGCAGCGAGCGCAGCGTTTCCCAGCTCTCCGGTGCGCTGAGGTCGAGTGCTAGCGGCTTTACGGGGGTGCGGCAGCTCTGCCGGAGGGCCTCCAGCCGGTCGGCGCGGCGGGCGATGACCCACAGCGCGTCCAGCGTGTATTCCCGGTCGACGGCGTTCACAAATTCCCGGCCCATACCCGCGGAAGCGCCGGTGATGATGGCGATTTTCATGGCAGTTCCTCCCGTTCAGATCAGGATGCCGCTCAGGTGGTCGATCTCATGCTGGATGATCTGCGCCGTCCAGCCGGTGTAGGTTTTCAGACGGGTCTGAAAGCGCTCATTCTGATACTGTACCTTGACGGTCTGCCAGCGCTTCGTTTTCCGCGTACCGGGGAGGGAAAGACAGCCCTCCTCCGTTTCATAAGGCCCGGACCTCTTCACGATCTCCGGGTTGAACATCAGGCAGGCTTTTCCGCCGTCATCAAAGACGATGATGCGCTTTGAGACGCCGATCATGTTGGCCGCCATGCCAACGCAGCCGTCCCGATGGGCTTCGAGGGTCTCCAGAAGGTCAAGCCCCGTCTGCAGGTCGGCCTCCGTGGCCGGGACGGAAGGACGGCTGAGGAAAAACTGGTCCTTCATAATGGGTCGGATCATGCGCCTGTCCTCCGCTTTTCAGCCGAAGGAAGGCTGGTTGGAAACGGGGAGGAACCGACAGGGGAGGTTCGTTTCGTCCGTCAGCACCAGCAGCATCCCGTCGGCAAAGGTGCCTTCCCCGTCCGGCGCGGTGCTGAACCACTGGCCGTGATCCGAATGGTAGCACACGTAGAGATACCCGTCGTCACCCCGGTCCACGCTGTCCACCACCATGGGCTGGTAATTCGTATCGCCGTGGGGGAGGAAATAGAGACCGCTGTCCTCGTCATAGAGCAGGTTCGCGCAGGTGGGGAACTCGGTCAGGTCATGGCCGGTGATATCATAGACGTAGTTCTCAAAATACCAGTCGGTCGCATAGTTCAGGTCCAGATACAGCTCACCGAAGGCGGCTTCATAGGCTTCGACGGCTTCCTCGTAGGAGACGATCTCGTCCGTCATCTGATAGAGGATATCCCGCAGTCTCAGCTGGGTGATCTCCGTGAAGGAGGTGCGCAGCATCCCGTTCATGCCGGGCTGGTTGAAGTAGCCTTCGATATCCGCCGCCAGCGCTGAAAGATCCTCCGCGACGGGATGGTTGGAGATGGGGAGAAACTGGCAGGGGAGATTCGTCTCCGTGGTCAGCACCAGCAGCATTTCATCAAAGAAGCCGTATTCGCCGTCCGTTAATTTGCAGAACCAGCGGCTTTCCCAGTCAAAGCCGGAATGATAATAGACGGAAACGATGCCGTCCTCGCCGCATTCCACGCGGTCCACCTTCATGAGCTGATAGTTCGTGTCGCCGTGGGGCTGATAGAAGCAGCGGCTTTCCGGGTCATAGAGCAGGCGTTCATAGTCCGGGAAGTTCCCCAGAGAGCAGCCGGTGATGGCCCAGATAAAGTTGCCGAAATAATCCTCTTCTGCCCAGCTCAGAGAGGTGTCGAAATCCCCGAAGGCGGCGGTGTAGGCGTCGCACGCATCCTCCTCCGGGATGTTCTCGTCCTCGGTCTGGTAAAGGATCTCATACAGGCTCGCGTCCTGAATACGGTCATATTCCGTCTGCAGGAGGCCGTTCATGCCCATCTGATTGAAGTACCACTCTATATCCTCGATGAGCTGCACTTCGTCGATCACCGGGGCCGGCTCCGGCGTTTGTTCCGGTGTGGGCTCCGGAGTGGGCTCGGGTGTCGGTTCGGGCGTGGATTCCGCAGCAGGCTCGGAGGTGGGCGTGTCCGTGGGATCCGGCTCCCGCGTGATCTCCGGGCGCGGGGGCGTGGGACGGATATCCGGCGTGTATTCCGGTTCGGGGTCCGACACGGGGCCGGTGCAGGCGCAGAGGGTCAGCAGCATCAGTGCCGCCAGCAGGAATGAAATTGCTTTTCTCATGGTTTGACCTCTCTCAGGGAAGTGATCAGATATGCAGGCAGACGCGGAAGGCGTCGTTCACCGCTTCGCAGATGCTGGCGGCCTTCATCCCGTCGCCCACCACGAAAACGCTGGTCTCCGGGGCGCAGTGCCGCATGGTCTCGGTCTCCGCCGTTCTGGCGCGCAGACCCACCGCCAGCAGCACGGTATCGCAGGGGACGGTGACCTCCTCGCCCGTGTCGGTCTTCCGGCAGCGGATACCGTCCGGCAGGACCTCCAGCAGCTGATGCCCGTACAGCACCGGGATCTTCTCGATGCCGAAGATGCGCTTCAGCTCGGCAGCGCCGGAACCGGCGGTATTGTGGAGCTTGCCGCCCGCAGGGCCTTCCGCCAGCATCTCCACCACGGTGACCTTCTTGCCCTGCAGATGGAAATCCAGCGCGGCCTCCATGCCCACGGCGGAGCCGCCGATGACGGCGATCCTGTCGCCGACCGTGCCCTTCCCGGCCTCCGCGTCCGGCGCCCAAAGGACGTTGCCGCCCGTGATGCCCGGCACATTGGGGACGAAGGGATCCGCGCCGAGGGCGAGGATGAGCGCGTCATAATGCTCTTTTTCCAGCAGCTCCCGCGTGGCGGCGGTGTTCAGCAGGATCTTCGCGCCTCTTTCAACGCACTGGGCGGCGGTATGGCGCATCCACGCAAGGTAATCCCGCACGTCCTGCTTGAAGGGCGGCACGGCGGCCTCGATGACATGGCCGCCCAGCGCGCCGGACTTTTCATAGAGCGTCACGTCATGCCCGCGGTCCAGCAGCGTCTGCAGCGCCTGAATGCCCGCCGGGCCGCCGCCCACGATGGCGACGCGCTTCTTCACCGGGGCCTTGGGCACCACCCCGTCCGGCAGGTCGGAGGTCATGCCGCTCATGGGATTCACGGCGCAGAAGATGGGCTTGGGGGTCATGAGATGCTTGGCGCAGCTGTCGCAGCGGAGGCAGGGACGGCGGTCCTCCGGCCGGTCCTCGGCATACTTTTTCGGCATATCCGGGTCCGCCATCAGGGGACGGCACATACTCACGAAGTCTGACCAGCCGTTGGAAATGATCTCCTCGGCATAGTCGAGGCTGGTGATGCTGCCCACGGTGTTCACCAGAAGATCCGGGTGGGCCTGCTTGATATCCCGGGCATAATGCACGTTGAAGCAGCGGTCCATCAGATAGTTCTGGCACCAGTTGCGGTAATACAGATGGGGGCCGAAGGGGTCGGTGTGCAGGCCGGCGGAAACGTGGAGAATGTCGATATAGGGCTTCAGATAACCGGCCAGCTCGATGGTCTCGGCGATGTGCATCCCTTCCGGGTCCTCCTCGTCGCCGGAGCAGCGGTATTCGATGACGAAATCCTCCCCGCAATGCTTCCGGATGGACTGGCAGACCTCGATGGCGAAGCGGGCACGGTTTTCGGTGCTGCCGCCGTATTCATCCGTGCGGTGGTTGAATTTCGGGCTGGTGAACTGGCTGATCAGGTTGCCGTGTCCGCCGTGGACCATGACGATGTCCATCCCGGCACGCTTCATGCGCCCGGCGGCTTTGCCGAACATTTCCACCACTTCGGCGATCTTTTCTTTGCTCATTTCCTGACAGGGGATGGGGTCGCGCCCGTTGCGCTTTGCCCGGAGGATCTCATCCTCGGAAATGTAGCTGCTGGAGGACCAGCTGGGCCGCCCGAAGGTCTCGAAGGCGACGCCCTCGCCGCCGTGGTTGATCTCCAGCGAGGCGTGGCAGCCGTACTGACGGCACATATCCGCATACCAGCTCAGCGGAAGGACGCAGCGGTCGTCCCCCAGATCCAGCTGGAAGTTCTGATCCTGATTCTCCTTCAGGTCGATGGAGCAGTTGCCCATATAGAAGGTGCTGGCGCCGCCCCGGGCAAACATCCGGAACCAGTCCACCAGCTCGTGGGTGACGATGCCGTCCGGCGTGGAGAGCACGGGAGTAGTCGGCGCGAGGGTGACGCGGTTTTTGAAGTCGATGCCCCGGATGCGGATGGGGGCGAGAACGTGGGAATAACGGGAGCCCATAAAGACACGTCCTTTCCGTTTTGTTTCATTATGCCGCCATTATATTCCATCTGACAGGGCTTGTAAACAGCTGCACGCTTGCGCGGGCCCGCAAAATATGGTAGAGTGAGAAAAAACGAAAAGGAGCGGATCAATATGCCTTATATGCGCGTCAGCGTTGCCAAAAAGCTCACGGAGGAGGAGCGGGTCACGCTGGCAAATGACCTTGGCGAGGCGCTGGAACAGATTCCCGGCAAAGCCCGGTATATGCTCATGGCGGATATCGAGGACGGGCGGGCCATCTATATGGGCGGCGTCCGGCAGGAGAACTTCGCCTTTGTGGACGCCCGGTATTTCTCCAACTTTGAATACCACGTGAAAAAACGCTTCGTGCAGGCGGTATTCGCCGCGCTGAAAAAGACCCTCGGTACGCGGGACGATCAGATGAGTCTGACCATCTCGGAATTCAACAGCTGGGGCGGCTTCGGCGACTTTAATGATGAACGCTATCAGGAGCCGAAGGACGGGGAATGAACCCGCCCACGCAGAAGAACACGGAGGACACGTAATTTGGAAGGCGTAAGCTTTTTCTTCCCGTGGGAAGTCCGTCTCATGGAGTGGCTGCAGGGCGCGGCGGACGGGCTTGCGGGCAAGCTCATCCCCCTCTTTTCTGCGCTGGGCGAGGAGCTGGTGATGGTCGCCATACTGGGCTTCCTGTACTGGTGCTGGGATAAGCGCATGGCGAAACGCGTAGCGGTGAATTTTCTCGCCGCCCTGATGGCCGGGCCGCTGCTCAAGAATATCCTCTGCCGCCGCCGACCTTATATGGATCATCCCGCCATCCGCTGCCTGAAGCCGGTGGACGCCTCCGCCGACCTGATGGACATCGCCGCGCAGGGCTATTCCTGCCCCAGTATGCACGCCTCCAATACGCTGAGCATTTTCGGCTCGCTGATCATCGAATTGAAGGCGAAGTGGCTGCGCATCCTGCTGGCTGCCGTCATCTTCCTTGTGGGCTTTTCGCGGGTATTCGTGGGCGTTCACTATCCCACGGACGTACTGCTTGGCTGGGTGACGGGCGGCGTCATGCTGGCGCTGTTCCATTTCCTGCAGCGGAAAACGCGGAATCCGCTGGTGTTTCTGGCCATTCTGGGCCTGCTCTCCCTGCCCGGCTGGTTCTACTGCACGAGCACGGATTTCTTTTCTGCCTATGGGCTGATGGTGGGGATCCTGCTGGGCTTTTGGGCGGAGGAACGCTGGGCGAGATTCGAGAATACCCGCAGCCCCGTGCGCTGCATCCTGCGCATGGCGGGCGGCATCGGCGTTTTTTTTGCCGTATCGACGGGGCCGAAGCTCATTCTCCCGGCGGAATTTCTGGAGGCGGCCACCTTCCCGGCTTACCTGATCCGGGCGCTGCGCTACGGTCTGGCGGCGTGGGCGGCCATCGGGGTATATCCCATCCTGTTCCGGTATACGGCAAAGCTGGGAAAAAAGAAAACGGCATGAAATTCGGCGGGACCGGTTTTCCGGCCCCGCCGCGTGTTTTTTTCTGTGAGGTTTCCCCAAATGCGCCGTCTTTATTCCGCCTCAAAGTGGTATTCCAGCGCCTGAAAATCTCCGGCAGGGAAGGCGGGCACGAAGCCGAGGCGCATCAGCGTTTCGCCGGAAAGAGCCACGCCCAGCTCTGGGCAGCGGTAGCGCTTCACGGGGTCGAGTCCCTTCATGCGGATGGGGCGGATCTCATTGTTCACCCGGCCCATGCGCCGATAGCAGCTGAGCTTCGCACGGGTCTTATCCTTACTGACAAGGTTGAACGCGAAGAAATTGGACGTGAAGGGGTCTTCGATGCGCCACAGGTCGCCGGACAGCACCAGCGCCTGATCGGCGCGATACCGCCCGGTCTGCGCCCGAACCGCAGCCTTTTCCGCTTCGGTGAATTTCGCCGCGTCCAGCTCATACCCCGTCGCACCCAGATGGGCGATGGCGGCGCGGGTCTCAAAGGGTGTCATCCGCCCGGTCTGGTGATTGGGGCAGACGGACACGTGGCAGCTCATGCTGCTGAGGGGGTAGACGAGGCTGGTACCGTACTGGATGAAAGTCCGCTCCTCCGCATCCGTATCGTCGCTGGTCCAGATCTGCGGGAACCAGTGGAGCATCGCCGGGTCGAACCGCGCCCCGCCGCTGCTGCAGCCCTCAAAGAATACGTCCGGGTTCGCGTCCACGATCCGCCGACACAGATCGTAAAGCCCCAGTGCATAGCGGTGGGAGAACTCCGCCTGCCGTTCCGGCGTCCGGCCGGGGGAGAAAAACTCCGTGGCGTTGCGGTTGAAATCCCATTTCACGTAGTCGATGGCATAGCGCTCAAGCATCCCGTTCACGGCACCCACGATATAGTTCCGCACTTCGGGCCGCGTCAGGTCCAGCAGCAGCTGATGGCGGGCATAGCTGTGCGCCCGACCGGACACGCCCACGGCCCAATCCGGGTGGGCACGGTAAAGGTTGGAATCCTCGTTCACCATCTCCGGCTCGAACCAAAGACCGAATTTCATGCCGCGGGAATGGACGTGGTCGATGAGCCTTCCAAGGCCGCCCTGCAGCTTGCACTCATTCACGAACCAGTCGCCGAGGCCGCTGCGGTCATCGTCCCGCTTGCCGAACCAGCCGTCGTCCAGCACGAAGGTGTCGATACCCGTGCCTGCCGCCGCGTCCGCGATGGCGGCGAGACGGTCGAAATCAAAATCAAAATAGGTGCCCTCCCAGTTGTTGATGAGCAGCGGGCGGGGGCTATAAGCCCATCTGGGGCTGATGAGGTGGGCGCGGAAGGCATCGTGGAAAGCGCGGGACATTCCGCCGAGGCCCTTATCCGAGCAGGCAAGCACGACCTCCGGGGTCTCGAAAGCCTCCCCCGGCTCCAGCACCCACGAAAAGTCGAAATCATTCACGCCGCCGGTGACGAGCGCTGTCCCGTCCGGGTTGCGCTCCGCCTTCAGCACGAAGGAGGAGGAATAGACGAGACTGAACCCGTAGGCGAAGCCGAAGTCCTCCGTCGCGTCCGGCTCCAAAACGGCGAGGAAGGGGTTCAGCGTGGCGGAGGAGGCCGCGCGCTTGGAATCCACGGAATAGACGCCATGGTGCAGGCCCGTCCGCTCCGGGCTGCGCTCCCGGCCCCACGCCCCGTAGAGACTCAGCGCATCGTAGTCCCCGGCGGGGAGGGCAAAGGAGAAGGAATAGGCCCGGCGGAGGATGATGCGCCCGCCGCTCTCGTTTCGGTAGACCGCCCGGCGGGCGATCACGTCCGTATCGTCGAAGGCTGTATAGTACAGGTCGGCTGCAAGGCCGGAGATTGCGTCCTTCAGATGCAGCACCAGCGTTTCGCCGCCGGTGAGGGAGGGCATCGAGACCATTTCCGGCTTCACCGGCAGGATCTCATGCCCGATATACAGAAGGTCGGAAAGCCGGTCGCCGAGCGGGTTTTCCGCGAGGACGGCAGGCTCCCGGTAGTCGCTGGTGCCGAAAAAGGCCAGCTCCGGCGCGAACTGCTGATAGCTGCAGCGCTCCGCGGGCAGATCGTCCCGTCCGGGCATGGTGGCCAGCTGGCTCTGCGCACCGGCGGCATAGGCGTAGCGCAGGTCATCATGGGGGAGCTTCGGACCGAAATACAGATGCTCCGGGTAAGCAAATTCGCTCACGTGGAAAGCGTAGGTGCAGCTTTTTCCATCCAGATAAAAGCTGCGGATCTCGGGAACGTAGGTCACGGACATGGGGCATTCCTCCCGGTATGTTTTTATTCAGTTTAGCAGAAACACGCGGGAAAAACAATGCGGCAGCGGAAAACCGCTGCCGCAGAAAGATTTATCGAGCGGGAGGTTCGCCGCCGGGAAGTCCTTCCGGGGGACGCTGCCCTTCACCGGGGAGACCCACCGGGGGCTGCCCTTCGCCGAGCCCGCCGGAGTCCCCGCGCATCTCACCCATGGGGCTGTCGATGCCGAGCAGCGCCAGCACGTCCGTCAGGGTCGCATCTTCCGGGAGCGCGGCGACCTTTTCCTTGAAATCGGCAAGGTCAAATTCCCCGTTCGGAGCGCCGAAGGGCTCAAAGCCTTCCGCACCGTGACCCGCAAAGCCGCCGGGGCCGCCGCCGGTCTCCCGGAAGACCGAACCGGGCGCATAGGTCTGTGTTTCCCCGTCGAGGATGACCGTGCCGCTGAGATAGGTGATGCCGTCCTCAGAATCCAGCGCGGAATCCGGTGGACGCACGCCGTTCACCGAGAGCGTGCCGCCGTCCAGCACGATGAAACCGTTGGAATCCACGCCGTCCCCTTCCGCACCGAGGGCGGGATAGAGCGTGACCTCACCGCCGGAGAAACGCACCACGCTCACGTTGTCTTCGTTCACGTTGATGCCGTCATCCTGCGAGAAGATTTCGATGCTGCCGTCCCGGAAGGTCAGGTGCAGCTCGCTGTCCAGCCCTTCAAAGCTGCTGCTGACCTTTAAGCTGCCGCTGCCGCCCACCTCCATGGACACGCAGGAATAAAAGGCCGCATCCAGCTTGCGCTGCTTTTTCTGAACGGGAACCGGGTCCGTGCTGTTTTCATCCTTGTATTTCGTTTTCAGCATCCGGTAGACGTTGCATCCCGTGACGCTGTTCTCCGTTCCCTCCGCCAGCAGCACCACCGCGCCCGCACCTTCGGCGTCCGCTTCGCAGGTGTGGCTTTCGCGGCTTTCCCACGTGTTGTCGCACTCATAGGCGGCGGCGAACAGGATGCCGGGGGCGACCGTGCAGGTGATATCCGCCCCGTTCAGGATCAGCGTGACCTTTGCGCTTTCATCCGCAAAGACCGCGTCCGGGTCGCCCAGCTCGATGCGGATCTGCCCCTGCCAGCTGCCCTCCAGCGAGTAGGTCCCGGGCCGAACGATATGCAGCACCCGGTTTTCGGCAGCTTCTGCCTCGGAGTGCATCATCTGCGCGGGCAGCCCGTCCCCCAATCGGGGCAGGGTGGCGAAGATAAACTCGTCATGCGCGCCGTCAGCATAGTAATATGCCCATTCCGCTTCGCCGTCGTAGTTCACGAGCTGAAAATCCGCCGCATCGAGCAGCGGAAAATAGGGCAGGTCGCTGTCGATATAGACCGCCGCGTCCGTTTCCGGCGCAGACCCGGTATGGTATTCCGCGGGGGCGTTTTTCACTTCGTCATGGCTCACGGTGGGGTCGCAATGCCACGTGTAGTCATATTCCGCGACCGGAGCGCCGTCCAGCCGGGCGCTGCGCCCCTCCAACAGAATGACGTGCGTTTCCGAAGCCGGTTCCGATGCGGGGACTTCGGAAGCCGGTTCGGGCTCGGAAACCGGCGTTTCGGTCACGGCGGGCGTTTCCGAAGGCGCGGCGGTGCTGTCCGGCTGCGGAACGGCCGGAGAAGCACAGGCGGTCAGGCACAGGAGCGCGATGCAGCACAGGGAAAAAAGACGCTTTCGTTTCATGGAAGAACTCCTTTCAGATGGTCGATGCTGTTATAGCAGACAGATGTGAACGGAGTTCGGCGGCGTTGTGAAATTTCCGTGAAGCGGGCTGGCAGCTTCCGCACTTGACATCGGCGGCAGGAGGCTTTATCCTGTTGACAGAAATATGACCGCCGCACGGCGGGAGGAGGATACGTATGAAGGTCTATTCCGTATATGACGAGGCGTTTAAGCCCTATGGCAAGGTGCTGGAGGGCTACGATACGAAGGAACTGCTGGCGGCCATGGCGGCCATCCCGCTGCCGGAGCGCGGTACGGCATATGAGCCGGGCATCGCTTCGCTGGAGGCCTGCGGCATTTTCGAGGCCCTGCGGGACGGGGCCTACGGCGGGATGCCCATCCAGCTGGGGATGTGCTGGGGGCATAACACGAAGCTGAACTGCCTCGAGTACCATCGGGACAGCGAGGTGAACATCGGCGAGAGCGATTTCATCCTTCTGCTGGCGAAGCAGGACGGGATCGCGGACGGGAAGCTGGACACCGCCTGCGTGAAGGCCTTCCGTGCCCCCGCCGGCGCGGCGGTGGAGGTCTACGCCACCAGTCTGCACTACGCGCCCTGTCAGGTCTCCGATGCGGGGTTCCGCACCGCTGTGGTGCTGCCGCTGGGAACGAACACGGAAAAGCCCGCGTTCGCCGCGAAAAACGACGAGGACAGAATGCTCCGCGCCCGGAATAAGTGGCTGCTGGCCCATCCGGAGGCGGACGAAGCGAAGGACGGCGCGTGGGTGGGTCTCACCGGCGCGAACATCGACCTTGCGAAGGAGGAATGACCGTGATCCGTGTCGCCATTATCGGAACGGGCAACATCGCAAACGCCCACGTGCAGGCTTATCTGAAGCAGGCCGGGCGCTGCGAGATCGTTGCGCTGGCAGATATCGTGCCGGGCAAGGCCGCAAAAATGGGGGTGCAGTACGATCTGCACGCCGACGATTATGAAGACTACCTGGAAGTGCTGAAGCGGGACGATATCGATCTTGTGGATGTCTGCACCCCGCCCTTCATGCACGCAAGGATCAGCATCGACGCGCTGCACAGCGGCAAGAACGTGGTCTGCGAAAAGCCCATGGCGGCCTCGCTGGAGGAGTGCGACGCCATGCTCCGCGCCCGGGATGAGAGCGGGAAAAAGCTGAGCATCATCGCCCAGAACCGCTTCCGCAAGCCCATCCGCGACCTGAAGGCCCTGCTGGATTCCGGCATCGCGGGCAGGGTGCGGCACGTGCAGGTGGATTCCTTCTGGTGGCGCGGCCACAGCTATTATGACCTGTGGTGGCGCGGCACCTGGGAAAAGGAGGGCGGCGGCTGCACCCTCAACCACGCGGTGCATCACATTGATATGCTCTGCTGGATGATGGGCCTGCCGGAAAAGGTCACCAGTGTGCTGGCGAACGTGGGCCATGATAACGCGGAGGTGGAGGATCTGAGCGCGTCCATCCTCCAGTACCCCGGCGCGCTGGGCCAGCTGACGGCTTCCGTCGTTCACCACGGGGAGGAGCAGCAGCTCATCTTCCAGTGCGAGAAGGCCCGCATTTCCGCGCCGTTCAGCGTCTATGCCTCCATCGCCAAGCCCAACGGCTTCCCCATCCGCAATGAGGAACTGGAGAAGGAGATCGCCGCCTTTGCGGATTCTCTGCCGGAGGTGCAGTGGATCGGCCACGACGGGCAGATCGAAAACGTGCTGACCGCGCTGGAAACGGACTGCGAGCCAGCCGTCACCGGTGAGGACGGGCGCAGGACCATCGAGCTGATCACCGCCGTATTCAAGGCTGGCGCTCTGGGCGAAACGGTGTCCCTGCCGCTGGGGAAGGACGATCCGTTCTACACGGTGGAGGGCATCATGACCTCCGTGCCGCATTTTTATGAAAAGAGCGTTTCTGCCGCCGATCTGGAAGGGGATATCACCCTCGGCAGCAGCTACGGAAAGTGAGGGAACGGCGATGCAGGTTTCCGATGGAATGAACTACGCCCCGGTGGGCAAGCCCTGTCCGGTGGTGAAGCCGGGAGAATTCGTGTTCTCCGCCGCCCATCTGGACCACGGGCATATCTACGGCATGGTGAACGCCCTCATCGAAGCGGGCGGCACGCTGAAAAGCGTCTACGATCCCCAGCCGGAGCGGGTGGCGAAGTTCCTGCAGACCTATCCGCAGGCGAAGGCAGCGTCCTCCGAAGCGGAGCTGCTGGATGACAAAGATGTGATGCTGGTGGCGGGCGCGCATATCACCTCGGAGCGCGGGCCCTTCGGCTGCCGGGTCATGGAAGCGGGGAAAGACTATTTCACGGATAAGGCCCCCTTCACCACGCTCGGCCAGCTCAGCGACGCGAAGGCGCTGGCGGCCAGGACCGGGAAAAAGTATATGTGCTACTACTCCGAGCGGCTGCACGTGGAGGGCGCCATCCTCGCGGGCTACATGGTGGACGCCGGAGCCATCGGCAAGGTCATCCATGTGGAGGGCGTCGGCCCCCATCGCCTCGGCGCGGCGGGGCGGCCTGCGTGGTTCTTCGAGAAGGAGAAATACGGCGGCATCCTCTGCGACATCGGCTCCCACCAGATCGAGCAGTATCTGGCCTTTTCCGGGGAGGAGGACGCGACGGTGGCCTACAGCCGCATCGGCAATTACGCGAACCCGGAGCATCCGGAGCTGGATGATTTCGGCGACTGCTCCATCGTGGGCGCGAACGGAACAACGAACTACTTCCGCGTGGACTGGTTCACGCCCGACGGACTCAGCACCTGGGGCGACGGGCGGACGCTGATCCTCGGCACGGAGGGGTATATCGAAATTCGGAAATACGCGGATATCGCTTCCGGGAAGCCGGGCGGCGACCACGTGTATCTGGTGAACAAGGACGGGGAGCAGTATTTCGACGCCAAGGGCGTCACCGGCTACCCCTTCTTCGGCAAGCTCATTCTCGACTGTCTGAACCGCACGGAAAATGCCATGACGCAGGCCCACTGCTTCAAGGCCGCCGAGCTGTGCCTGCAGGCGCAGGCGCAGGCGGTGCGGGTGAAATGAAAGAAAAATCCATGAACGAAAGACCCATTACCCCGGCGGAGCTGGATGCGCTCCGCTGCTTCATCGACCTGCACCTTCATCTGGACGGGAGCCTGTCCGTCGCTTCCGTGCGGAAACTGGCGGAACTGCAGGGCATCCCGGTCCCCGCGTCGGACGCGGAGCTGAAGCAGCGGCTCAGCGTTTCGGCGGACTGCCGGGACCTGAATGAATATCTGGAGAAATTCGATTTCCCCTGCAGCCTGCTGATGACGCGGGAAAGCCTGCGGGAGGCGGTGCGCACGCTGCTCAGGGAACTGGCGGCGGAGGGGCATATCTACGCGGAGCTGCGCTTTGCGCCCCAAAAGCACTGCGAGAAGGGCCTCACGCAGGAGGCAGCCGTGCTGGCGGCGCTGGAGGGGCTGGAACATAGCCCCATTCCGGCAAACCTCATCCTCTGCTGTATGCGCGGGGATGATAACCGGGCGGAAAATCTGGAGACTGTGGAAGTTGCGGCAAAGTATCTCGGGCAGGGCGTCTGCGCTGTGGATCTTGCAGGCGCGGAGGCGCTGTTCCCCACGGCGGACTATGCCGATGTGTTCCGGTTGGCCCGGGAAAAGGGCGTTCCCATGACGATCCACGCCGGGGAGGCCGACGGGCCGGGGAGCGTCCGCACGGCGCTTTCCTTCGGGGCGGCGCGCCTCGGTCACGGCGTTCGCAGCGCGGAGGACGGGGAACTGCTGCGCATCCTCGCGGAGAAGGGGACCACGCTGGAGCTGTGCCCCACCAGCAATCTGAATACCGTCGCGGTATCCGACCTTCGGGACTATCCTCTGCGGCAGCTGCTGGATGCGGGCGTGAAGCTCACGGTGAACACGGATAACCGCAGCGTTTCAGATACGACCATCCGCCGGGAGTATCAGCTGCTGGCGGAGACCTTCCGGCTCACAAAGTCGGAGGTGCGGCAGCTCCTGCTGAACGCGGCGGAGGCGGCCTTCACACCGGAAAGCGTGAAAGCGGCTCTGCGGGAGACGATCGAAGCGGCATTCTGAAAACGAAAGCTCCTACGGGCAGCAATGAAGGCGGATATGCAAATCAAAAACCGGCAGCCCTTCGGGGCTGCCGGTTCCTTATATCGGGAATGAAAACTTACTTGCCGCCCAGCACGTCGCCGATCTGCATGGCGTAAGCCAGCGCGCGGCCGTAGCTGTTGCCGTTCAGCAGCAGGGGATAGTCCACCGCGTACATACCGCCGGCGGCGTTGCCCACGGCGTAGAGGCCCGGGATGGGATGCGCGTCCATGTCGAGGACGTTCAGGTCGGTGTTGACCTGCGCGCCGCCGAACACGTCCAGCAGCTGGGGACCCCACTTCACAGCGTAGAACGGGCCCTTCTCGATGCTGGTCAGCAGGCTGGAACGCTTGCCGAAATCGGTGTCGTCGCCGGAGGCCACGATCTCGTTGTAACGCTTGACGGTCTTGACCAGCTCGTCAGCGGGCACGTCCATCTTCTCGGCCAGCTCTTCGATGGTGTCAGCCACGAAGGCGTTGCCGTTCTTGATATGACGCTCGATGGAGGCAACGAAGTTCTCCTTGTTGAAGCCCTGACCCACGACGGTCAGCGGGGCCATGCCCTGGCCGCCCAGCTCGTCGAAGCGCTCGCCCATTTCGTCGGCATACTTGGAGTCCATGACGGAGAAGCACCATTCGCCGCCCGGCTGCATCAGGCAGCGCACGGACTTGGCCTGCATCCAGGTATCCTCGTTCATGAAGCGCTTGCCCAGCTGGTTCACGTGGAGGTAGAAGCCCTGGAAACCGGAGTAAGCCAGCGCATGGAGGGTGGGAGCCCATTCGGGGTTATCCAGCGCGGCGCCGGCCCAGTAGGCCATCTTCTGACCGTCGCCGGTGTTGCCCTTGCGGGGGAACTTGGTGCCCGGACGGAGGCCGATGGGGCAGAAGGCTTCCAGCATCTCGTCATTGTCGGAGCAGTCGCCGGAGGCGAGGATGACGGCCTTGGTGCCGTTGTAGCGGCGATACTGACCATCGGCGCACTTGGCGATGCAGCCGGTCACGCGGCCTTCCGCGTTCTTTTCCAGCTGCTCGACGGTGGTGCTGCGCAGCACCTGGCCGCCCTTGTCCAGCAGCTCGGTCTGCAGGATCTCGCAGACCAGCGTGCCGCCGCCGAAGTTGGTGTACTTGGTGCATTCGCGCTTCTTGAAGATGTGGTGGGTGCCGGAATACTCGCTGAACATGGGGCCGTTGTAGCCGATGTAAACGCCCACGTCCAGATTCTCTTCACCGGCGATGTCCAGCATCCAGTGGAAGCCCTCGGCGCTGCGGTTGATGAAGATCCACAGCAGGTCTTCCTGCACGCGGCTGCCGCTGACCTTCAGCCAGTCGGCTGCCAGCCGCTTCTTGTCGATGACGATGCCCTTTTCGGCCATGATGCGGGTATTGACCGCGGCGACCTGACCGGCCAGCGCGAAGAGCTTGGCGTTCTTGTCCAGCACGGTGACCTTCAGGCCCTTGTCCGCCAGACGGGCGGAGGCCGCGAGGCCGCTGATGCCGCCGCCGATGGTGACGACTTCGCTCTCAATGGTTTCCGCGATCTGATCTTCGGGGATGGGGGCGGGGGGATTCTCCCAGCTGTAGCCCTTTTTGGGGCTGCGATTGGAATAGAACTTCATGGTAAGGTCTTTCATATCTCGTAACTCCTCTCAGAATTTTGATTTGCAGATTTTTCCGAAAGGATTATATCGCATCTGTGCATTCTGCGCAAGATGAAGTTGGTCATTCCGCCGCTTTTTCGGCATTCGGCCGTTCATCCGCAAAGAGGCAGCGGGCCAGCAGCAGGAGCGCGTACACCCTCGGGTCGCGCTGCGGGAATACGCAGGCGGTCTCTTTTCCGTCGATCGTCAGCACCAGCGGATTGAGAAGCGCTGCCTTCCGAAGTCTGGACAGCGTTTCTTCCTGCTCGATGCCCAGCTCCGCCTTTGCGTCCGACAGAACGAGGATGCTGCCATTCCACTCCCGGAGGATTTTCAGAACGCTTCTTCGTCCTTCCTCGTCCGCAAGCAGCTCCCACAGGGGCGTGAGTTCGGTGATCGTATCCTCCATGCTCTCCCACGCGGCGGGCACGTCCGGGATCGTGACCGCAAAGGGCAGCTTTCCGGCGCGGCGCTCAGAAAAGAGCCATTCCTTCCGCTCCGCGAGATAGGCGTTGTCCGGGTATTCCGCCATTTCCCGCATGATCGTTTCCAGCGCCGGGTTATCCCAGACTCCCTCAAGCGATGTGCGATGGAACGTGGGCAGCGCCATCAGCGCCCGTGGGCGCTCTTCCGGCGGGATGGTCTTCACCCAGCGGATGAGGGCGCTTTCCGCGTCCTCCCACGAATCGGTCCCCATGCCGAACAGGGTATCCAGCGAACAGCCCAGCGTCCCTGCCAGCTCCGGCAGCAGGGCTGCGTCCGGCATACTTTCGCCCCGCTCCCATTTGGAGATCGTCTGGGGCGCGAGGGAGAGGGCTTCGCCCAAGGTCTCCTGTGTCAATCCTTTCTGCTTACGCAGCTCCCGCAGCGTTTCACCGAAGCTCATTCCGCATCCTCCTCATCCGCAGGGATATACTGCCGCCCGACCCCGTAGACCCGCATGGCCCGTTTGGGGTCCGGCAGCGTCAGATGTGCCAGCGTGAGCAGACCGATCAGTCGGATGGTGGGAACCGAGCAGTAATACGGCGTTTCGCTTTTCAAACCGGCACGGGCGCAGATCGACGCCTCCACCGCGCCCGCAAGAAACGCTGACGCCGTTTCTTCGGAGACCCCGGCTTTTTCCGCCAGATACCCGGCGGAGTAGAAGTCGCTGACATTCGACTGAATGACCACGCGCAGGCAGCGGAGGTTTTCCACCGTGGAGAGCAGACGGAAGAGCGCCGCCATCCGCTCCCCGTCGGTCAGGAGCCAGCGGTAATTCTCTTTGTGGGGGAACAGGAGCAGGGAGAGGTTCGCGTCCGGCCCCGTATACAGCGCGTCCATCATGCCGCCGTAATACATCGTTTCCAGCAGGCGGTCTCCGCCGATGAGATCCACCGGGCTTTCCGGCGGCTGCAGCGGTTCCGGCGCGCCGCGTGATTGTCCGTAAGCCTTCATGCCCGGTATTGACAGCCCTTCCATGACGGCATGACTCAGCCCGAAGGCCCGCTGCGCCGCCGCCTGTACGGGGAGGGCGTTCAGCTCCGCCGTGACGCCCTCGCTGGGTGCGCCCGCTTCCCGGAGAAATTCTGCGGGCGGGATGGCGTAAATCTCCGCCATGCGGCAGAGCGTGGAAATGTCCGGCTCCGTTTCGCCCGTCTCCCATTTGGAAACGCTGCGGTCGGAGATGCCCAGCGCGTCGGCCAGCTGCTTCTGGGTCATGCCGCGGGCCTTCCGCAGCCGGACGAGGTTTTCGGTGAAGGTTTCCCGGTTCATGTCTGCGCCTCCTTTTCGATTTGCCTGTAGCATAAACGAAACGCTGCGGGGAGTCAAAAACGAAAACGGGGAGAAATTCCCGGAAAACGGGAGCGACGAAGGCGTAAAAATCCCCGGAAGCGGGTGCTTCCGGGGGAACGTGGGCGCATCCTGATGCGCCCCTACGGTACGGCTATTCGACTTCCCACCCTGTAGGGGCGATTCACGAATCACCCGCTTCCTGTTTCAGACGGGCAGCGCCGCGCCGAGGCGGAGAATGAGCAGCAGCCCGGCGGCGATGTTGGCGGCGCTGAGGAGCGGGAGGAACAGCCGCACGAGCGTTCGTTTTTCCTTCAGCAGCAGGATGTCGCAGACGAAGCTGGCGATGCCGCAGAGGAGCGCCGCGAAGGGATAGAGCAGCATGGCGGAGGCCGCGATGGTACGCACCAGATCCCCCAGCCAGCCGCCGCCCATGATGAGCTGCAGGTATTCAAAAATCAGAAAGACGAACAGCAGCAGGAAGGGCAGAATATGCGTCAGCAGCGCCGCCCGTATGAGCGCCGCGCCCTTGTCTCCCTTGCCGCGCAGGGGAAGGATCGTTGTCCGTTTCATCTGTTCGCCTCCTTTCAACTCCTGCCATTATCTTACCACATCGGGACGGATTTGGCAAGCATCCTGCCGCGAAGCGGGAAAAGCCCTTGCAGGCAGGCCCCGAAATATGGTAAACTGTAGAAAAACGATCCCTGTGCGCCGCACAGGCTGTGAAAAACGGAAAAGGAGAACCCAAAACCATGACAAAAGCGGAAATCATCGACCTCTGCGGAAAGACCGCACGGGAAGCCCAGATCCGGGACGACGTCTGTTCCCGGAGCCTGCTCATCGGTCTGAAGGCCTACTTCGACTTTATCCCGGACGAGCTGATCCGGGCCTCCGCCAGCCTCTGCGGCGGCGCGGGCGCGGCCAGCGGCAGCTGCGGCGCTTATACCTGCTCACAGCTGGCGGTGGGCTGGAAATACAATGTGCCGCTGGAGGAGGAACTGAAGGACCCCTCCAAATTCGACCTGAACCAGCAGAAGTTCATGGGCTGGCGCGACCGGTTCCTGCAGGAATTCGGCACCACCCTTTGCCCGGAAATCCAAAAGCAGGTCTATGGCAGAAGCTATTATTTCACGAAGCCGGAGGATTGCGAGGTCTATTTCCAGATCACCGACCATGCGACGCAGTGCGCGAACATCGTGGAAAAGGCCGCCCGGCTCTGCGCGGAATACTTATTAGAGGACGAGAATATTCCCGAATAATAACTTGGAGGAACCCATTATGAGCAAGATCATCATCGTCGGCGGCGTTGCCGGAGGCGCGACCGCTGCGGCACGTATCCGCCGACTGGACGAAAGCGCGGAGATTACCATTTACGAGCGCTCCGGCTTCGTGAGCTACGGGAACTGCGGCCTGCCCTATTATATCGGCGGCGTCATCACGGACCGGGACGAGCTGACCCTCCAGAGCCCCGAGGGGTTCTGGAGCCGCTACCGCGTCTGCGTGAAGGTGAAGCATGAGGTCACTGCCATTGATCCTGCGGCGAAGACCGTCACCGTGAAAGATCTGGAATCAGGTGAGACCTTTACCGACAGCTACGACAAGCTCCTGCTGGCCCCCGGCGCGAAGCCCACCATGCCGCCGCTGAAGGGGCTGGACAGCAGCCGTCTCTTCACCCTGCGCACCGTGGAGGACACGCTGCGCATCAAGGCCTTCATCGAGGAAGCAAAGCCGAAGTCTGCCGTGCTGGTGGGCGGCGGCGCCATCGGGCTGGAAATGGCGGAAAACCTGCTGGGCCTCGGCATGGAGGTCACGGTGCTGGACGCGCAGAAGCAGGTGCTGAGCCAGATCGACCCCTGCATGGCCTCCTTCGTCCACGCCTATCTGAAGGAAAAGGGCATGAAGCTGGTGCTGGGCAAGGGCGTGGCCGGATTTGAGGAAAAGGACGGGAAGATCTATACCGGTGTGGACGGCGGCGAAACGCTGGAATCCGAGCTGGTCATCTTCGCCATCGGCGTGACGCCGGACACCACGCTGGCAAAGGACGCGGGCCTCAAACTGGGTCTGCGCGGCAGCATCGAAGTGAACGAAAAGATGGAGACCAGCGCGAAGGATGTTTACGCCGTGGGCGACGCGGTGCAGATCGTGAACCGCGTTTCCGGCGAAAAGGCGCTCATCGCCCTCGCCGGTCCCGCCAACAAGCAGGCACGCATCGCGGCGGACAATCTCTGCGGCGGCGATTCGGCGTACAGGGGCGGCATCGGCTCCAGCGTGGTGAAGCTCTTCGACATGACCGTCGCGGCAACGGGTCTGAACGAGAAGACCGCCGCCGCGCTGGGACTCGATTACGAATACGTCATCCTCTCGCCCGACGACCACGCGGGCTATTATCCCGGCGGCGAGACGATGACCGTCAAGGTCGTGTTTGAAAAGGGCAGCGGCAAAATCCTCGGCGCACAGATCGTGGGCGGCAGGGGCGTTGACAAGCGCATCGACGTGTTCGCCACGGCGATCTATGCGGGCATGACCGGCAGCGACCTCAGGGAGCTCGACCTTGCCTACGCGCCGCCGTTCTCCTCCGCGAAGGACCCGGTGAATATGGCGGGCTTCATGATCGAGAACATCGTCACCGGCAAGGTGAAGCAGTTCTACCTGAAGGACCTGCCGAATCTCCCGAAGGACGGCAGCGTGACCCTGCTGGACGTGCGCACGCCGGA
>JAZQQF010000057.1:0-3048 GCA_045628925.1 Oscillospiraceae bacterium
AAAGACCGGCGGGCGGCGCGGCAGGCCGGCGGCCCCGCCGGGGGACGCATAAAACGAGAAACGGAGTGGGCAAAATGGATTTGAAGGAAATTCAGCTGAGCAGCGAGGAGATCTATACGGGGCCTGTGTTCCGCATCACGAAGGACGCCGTCCGCCTGCCGGACGGGAGGACCGGAAGACGGGATCTGGTGCATACGCTGGGCGGCGTGGTGATCCTGCCGGTGGACGATCAGGGCCGCGTCACGCTGGTGCGGCAATTCCGCTATGCCCACGGAGAAACGCTGCTGGAGGCCGTGGCCGGAAAGCTGGAAAAGGGCGAGGAGCCCTTCCCGGCAGCCCAGCGGGAGCTGCGGGAGGAAACGGGCTTCACGGCGAAGAAGTGGACGCCGCTGGGCAAGATCGAGACCAGCCCCGGATTCCTCACGGAGAAGCTCTGGCTGTTCCTTGCCGAGGAGCTGACGCAGGGCGAGCAGGAACTGGACGACGGGGAATTTCTGAATACGGAGCGGTTTTCCCTTGCGGAGGCGACAGCGATGGCGGCGGACGGCCGCATCGACGACGGGAAAACGCTGGCGATCCTGCTGCGGGCAAACGCGGCGCTGAATGGAGAAACGAACCATGCCTAAACGGGTCCTTGTAGTGGATGACGAAGCGAACATCGTGGATATCCTGCGCTTCAACCTGCAGCGAGAGGGCTATGAGGTGCTGGCCGCCTACGACGGGAAGGACGGGCTGGAAAAGGCCCGCACCCAGTCGCCGGATCTGATTTTGCTGGACGTGATGCTCCCGGAGATGGACGGGTTTCAGGTCTGCGAGGAGCTGCGGAAAACCGACCGGCTGACCCCCATCATCATGCTCACCGCCCGGGAGGAAGAACGGGACCGGGTCATGGGTCTGGAGCTGGGCGCGGACGATTACGTGGTGAAGCCCTTCTCCGTGCGGGAACTGCTGGCGCGGGTGCGCACGAATATCCGCCGTCAGGAGGTGCTGAGCGCGCCGGCCCCGGAGGAAGAGACGAATCTCATCCGCGCCGGACGCATCACCGTGGACACCGGACGGCAGCAGGTGCGCAAGGACGGGGAAGCGGTAGACGTGAGCCAGCGGGAGTATGAGCTCCTGCGGCTGCTGGCATCCTCTGTCGGCACCGTGTTCTCCCGGGAACAGCTGATGACGCAGGTCTGGAACTATGATTTCTTCGGCGATACCCGCGCGGTGGACGTGGCGGTCCGCCGTCTGCGCGAGAAGCTGGAGGACGATCCCGCGTCTCCGCAGCTGCTCTGCACCCGCCGGGGCGGCGGTTATTATCTCAGCGGGGAATAAACGCCCTGCGGCGTTTCGCAAAAAAGGCAATTCGCAAGGAGCCGGAAAGGAAGGTGAAGCTGACGTGCGCCGGAGCCTGCATTTCAAAGTCGTTCTCATCATGCTGCTGCTCATCGTGTCCCTGATGGTGGTCGTCAGCGCGTTCCTGATCCGGGGCGTGACACGCTTTTATCTGGACCAGTTCTATGAACAGATGCAGCACGCCTTTGCCAACGCGGAATTTGTTTCGGAGCTGCGCACGGCTGCTGCCGACGGGGGCGGCGAAACGCAGATGGCCCAGATCCTGAACGCCTATTCCGGCACGCTGGGCATCGAGGAGAGCACCCGCGCCTTCTATATCCTTTCCGGGGATACGGGGCGGCTGCTCTATGCTTCAGACGGGCGCAGCGAGCTGGCGCTTACCCCCAATATCCTCACGGCCCTCACCGGAACGGAGGGTTATGCCAGCAGCATCACGGCGGATTATATGGACGTGGCGGTGCCCATTTCCGGTACGGGCGCCGGTTACGTCGTCTGCGTACATGATAACCGGCAGACTGCCGCGGCGCTGACCGACGAGATGCTGACGGTCATTCTGGAAGCGCTGCTGGTGGGCCTGATCATCTCAGTGCTGCTTTCCTTCCTGCTGGCCAAGACCATGGTCAATCCCATCCAGAGCCTGACCCGCGCCGCCCGGAATATCGCCGCGGGCGATTTTTCCCAGCAGATCGACGTGAAGGCCTCCGATGAGATCGGCATCCTGACCCGCACCTTCAACGACATGGGCACCCGCCTGCATGATACGCTGCTGGACATCGAGAGCGAACGAAACAAGCTGGCCACCGTCTTCCTGCACATGACGGACGGCATCGTGGCCTTCTCCGGTGACGGGCAGGTCATCCAGTTCAACCCGGCGGCGGAACGGCTGCTGGGCCGGAAGGTCGGCGGCGAGGGCCTGCGCTTTGAAGAACTGTTCGGCGACGTGGCGCCGTTGGAGGAAGCTCTGAAAATGCGGGGCGAGCAGGTCATCGAGGGCGAGAAGGAAACGGACGGCCGCAGTCTTGACGTGTTCCTTGCCCCGTTCTACGGGGAAGGCGTGCAGGGCGGTATCCTCACCGTCATCCATGATGTGACCGCGCAGAAGCGCTCGGACGAGCAGCGGCGGGAATTTGTGGCGAACGTGTCCCATGAGCTGCGCACCCCCATCACCAACGTGCGCTCCTATGCGGAAACGCTGGTGGACGCAGGTCAGGATATGCCGCAGGACACGGTGGAGAACTTCCTCGGCGTCATCCTATCGGAGAGCGACCGAATGACGAAGATCGTGCAGGATCTGCTGGCACTGAGCAAATTCGACGCGGGCGAAGTGGACTTCCGCATGGAGCGCTTCGACGCCTGCCAGAGCGTGCGCAGCGTCTATGAAGCCATGCGGCTGGACGTGGGCAAGCACGGCCTGCATCTGGATCTGAGTCTGCCCGCCGGGGCCGCTTGGGTCTATGGCGACAAGGCCCGCATCGAGCAGGTCATCATCAATATCACCACCAATGCCGTGCGCTATACCGCAGAGGGCGGCAGCGTGATGATGGCGCTGCGGCGTGAGGGCGGGGAGGTGCTGCTTTCCGTACAGGATACGGGTATCGGCATTCCAAAGGCGGATATCCCCCGCATTTTCGACCGGTTCTACCGGGTGGACAAGGCCCGCAGCCGTGCGCTGGGCGGCACGGGTCTGGGCCTGAGCATCGCCTTTGA
>JAZQQF010000058.1:0-3843 GCA_045628925.1 Oscillospiraceae bacterium
GCTGAACGAACCAGAAGCATTCCTCCTGCGTCATGGCAAGGTAGGACAGCACCACCGGCACGGAGGGGATATCGTTGCCGCGCACGTTCAGCAGCCATGCGATATCATAGAGGCTGGTGGGCAGATGCAGGTTCGCACCCAGTTCCGCCATCTTCGCCCGCACGTCCTTCAGCTTTTCGACGGTGCTCTTCCCGCTGTATTCCTCGCCGTAGACCCAGACCTTCGCCTTGGTGAGCGGCGGGCGGTCCTCCCAGATACGGCCTACAAGGTCTTCCTCCACGTAGAGCTTCCCGTGCTTTTTCTCCGCGATCTGCTGGAATTTCCGGCCCAGCGCGCCGTTGATGCAGCGCCCGTCGAAGCCGATGACCTGCCCCTCTCCCAGCGTATCCTCCAGATACTGCAGCACGGTGGGAACGCCCTCCTCGCCCATCTTATAGAGGGTCACGGTGCTGCCCTGCAGCTGGTCGGCTGCCTGCAGGAAATAGCGGGCGTCCGTCCACAAGCCTGCCTCCGTCATGGTCACGACGGCGGTACCTGCCGAGCCGGTGAAGCCGGTGATATACTTCCGGGCCATGAAATGCGCGCCCACGTATTCGGATTCGTGGAAATCCGCCGTGGGGACCACGTAAATGTCGATGTTCCGCGCCGCCATCTCTTTGCGCAGCGCACTGAGTCTTTCCGGAATGCTGTTCATTTTTTCAAGCTCCCATCTATCGAAATTCGTTTGTTCACTTTTCAGACGCCTTCTGCCAGCGCTTCCCCGCCAGCCGCAGGAGGAAGATCACGCCGCGGAAGCAAAGCTCGATGCACATGGCGATCCACACGCCCCGCAGCCCCATCCGCCTGGACAGGAACGCTGCCAGCGGCAGACGCACCACCCACATACTCACAAGGCTCATGCAGCTGGGCGCCAGCGTATCCCCCGCGCCGCGGAACACGCCGGAAGCCACAATGCTGGCCCCGTAGAAGGGCTCCGCGAAGGCTTCGATGCGCAGTATGGTGGTTCCCAGCTCGCGGATGGCCGGTTCCGGCGACAGCAGCCCGATCATCCACGGCGCGAAGCAGTACAGCAGAACGCCCGACGCCGCCATGACGGCCATGCCGAGACCGGTGGTCAGCCAGCCCAGCTTCCGCGTCAGGTCCTGCCGCTTTGCGCCGATGCTCTGCCCGATCAGGGTCGAAGCGGCGGAACCGATCCCGTAGCCCGGCATATAGCAGAGGCTCTCCGCCGTGACGGAGAAGGAATTGGCGGCGATGGCGATCATCCCCAGTGGGGAAACGATGCGGGTGGAGACGACCTGCGCGCCGCTCATGATGACGTTTTCAAATGCTACCGGCACGGCGATCTTCACCGCCCGCCGCAGTTCCTCGCGGCAAAGCTCTAGCTTTTCGCCCCTGCGCAGATGCAGCGCCGGGGAGCACCGCAGCAGGAACCACAGCATCAGCCCAAGGCAGCAGAGCTGGCTCAGCGCCGTTCCCAGTGCCGCGCCCAGTACGCCGAGACCCGCGCCCGGCAGCCGCAGCGCCAGCCCGAACAGGCTTGTTTCCCGCGCCGGGAAAATGAGCAGTCCGTTGAACACCACGTCCAGCAGGCACATGAGCACGTGCAGCGCGCTGGGGACCTTCATATTCCCGCTGGCGGAAAGCATCCCGCCTGCCACGTTATTCAATGTCGAGATCGGCAGGGCCAGCGCGAAGACGAGGAAATACAGCCCCGCATTTCGGCAGATGGCCTCCTCCCCGCCCAGCCAGCGCGGCAGGCTCCCGCTGAGAACGCTCCCCAGCAGCATGATGAGTGCGCTGAACAGGGTGCAGATCAGCAGCCCTTGCCGCATGATGCGCCGCGCCTCCGCATTCTTCTTCCCGCCGATATACTGGGCAGCCTGCACGGTGAAGCCCGTTCCCGCGGCGGTGCAGACGCCGTTGAACAGCCACGTGCTGGAGGCCATCAGTCCGATGGAGGCGCTGTCCGCCGCGCCCAGCTGGCCCACCATGCCCGCGTCGATATATTGCATGACGATGGAGGATATCTGCGCCAGAATGGCGGGGATACTCAAAGACACCGTCATCCGCAGCAGCTGTGAGGTATTCAGTTCATCCCCGTCCCGCAGACGGGCAAGCAGGTCTGTTTTCATATTGTTCCGATGTTCCTACAAAAATACAGATATTTCCCTTGACAGGGAGAAATGCAAACGCTACAATGAGCGCATCAAATCACAAAAGGGGTGCTGCCGGTGGGCGGCTGAGATGGCGGAAACCGCCGAACCCTGGAACCTGATCCGGATAATGCCGGCGTAGGAATCCGCCCTCTGTGGGCCTGTTTTGCGTCCGGTTTTCCGGGCGCGTTTATGTTATTTAGGGGGTATGTGAGATGAAGTCCAAAATGCCGGTCCGTGCGCTCTGTGAAGGCGCGATCCTCGTCGCCATGGCACAGGGGCTTGGTTACCTGAAATTCGGGGAGCTTCCCCAGGGCGGCAGCGTCACCCTCGCCATGCTGCCCATTGCTATCTTCGCGTGGCGGTGGGGACTTCGCCCCGGGCTGCTGGCAGGCTTCGCCTTCGGGCTGCTGCAGCTCCTGCTGGACGGGGCTTATGCATGGGGCTGGCAATCCATGCTGGGCGACTATCTGCTGGCCTTCACGCCGCTGGGGCTGGCCGGGCTTTTCAAAAACCGGAAGGCCGGTCTCCCGCTGGGACTTCTCGTCGGCGCCTTCGGCCGCTTCCTCGTCCACTGGGTCACCGGCGCGACGGTCTGGGCCGATAATATGCCGGAGACCTTCGCAAGCCCGTGGGTCTACTCCTTTGTCTACAACATTTCCTACGTGGGTCTCAGCGCGCTGCTCTGCCTCGTGGCCGCCATCCTGCTGCAGAAACCGCTCTCAAAGATCCCGAACTGATAAAAAACGCGCACCCGGAATGCTCCGGCTGCGCGTTTTGCATTTCAGGTTCAGGTCTCGGGATCACACAGGAGCCAGAGATAAAGAAAATCGTTTTCCCCGTAGGCATACAGGCTCTGGTCATACAGCTCCACTTCAAACATGGTATACGCAGAGCCGGAATCCTTCCGGATCTGGAGAGAAAGATAACCTTCCGAATCCTGAAGCAGCTTCCATGTTCCTTCCCCGGTGGTCTTCTCCAGTTCTTCATCCTCGGCGCAGAAGAAAGTCCCGTCTTCCTCCAGCTTGATGAAGCTCATATCCGTCGTATCCAGCCAGGCATAGGTGCAGAGGCGCTTGAGGTAATCAGCGCTCACGTCTTTTCCGCTGGTATCCGTATGCAGAACGTGGGGCGGATCCGTCGTCAGATTGCCGGGCGTCGCCGCATTCCCGCTCAGTTTATTGCAGGCAGAAAGGCATACAAGGATGCCGATGATCGCAAACAGTGAAAGGAACTTTTTCATTCCGTTTTCCTTCTTCAAATCGGGTGATCTGCTGAACGCATATCGTCAGCTGTATGATTATAGCGCATAAGCGGTTATTTGTCTACCCTTTTTTCTTTTATTTTGTACGCTTTCCACCGGTTTCCGCGCCAATTTCCGAATCAGTGCGATTCCGGCGATCTCGCAGGAGGAAGTTTGCGCGTTCCGCCCGCGTTACCCCGTTTGCAGCTTCCGCGTCTCCTTCCCCGCCGGGATGGGGCACATATATGTTGCAGCGCTCGTAAGGCGCAAAACGGCAAAAGAAAACCCTGCTTGCTCTGCAAGCAGGGAATGGAGCGGGCGACGAGATTCGAACTCGCTACCTCCACCTTGGCAAGGTGGCGCTCTGCCAAATGAGCTACGCCCGCGAGGAACAGTGCTTATTATAGCAAGGAATTCTCATTTGTCAAGGGTAAAATTCGTTTT
>JAZQQF010000059.1:0-8979 GCA_045628925.1 Oscillospiraceae bacterium
CCGCAGGAGGCAGCAGCACCATCTTGCAATACCGAATGCACTCCCGGCGAATCCGTACCTACCCCCACCCACGCAAAAACCCTGCGGCTTTACGCCGCAGGGTCTGTTCGCTGAATAGATTATTTCTTCTTCCCGAAGTCCCGCCCGAACTGCAGATTATCATAGTCGATCTTCGGCAGCTTGGCGGAAGGCGATTCCTCCGCGTCGGCGGGCTGCTCCGCTTCCTCCGCCGAATTGAAGGAACGGTTGATGATCTCGGCGATGTTCAGCACCGCGGAATCGGAAATGGTGTCCGGCTTCTTCTCCTCCACCACCACTTCCTTCGTGGGCTCCGTGCTCGTCTCCGGCTCGGCTTCCGGCTCCGCAGCCGATTCCGCTTCCGGCTCCGGCTCGGCGACGGGCAGCGGCTCCGCAAAATCATAGATTTTGGAAACGCTCTCCATATAGGCGGCCATGGCGTTCTTCAGCTTCTCCACATAAAGGGAGGTGGCGGTCTTGGCACGCCTCAGCGCTTCCTCCTCGGCGGCCAGCTCGGCGGTGATCTCCTCTTTCCGCAGCGCGGCCTCCGCTTCCACCTCACCCAGCAGCTCCTCCCGCCGGGCCGCGGTCTCGGCATCCACCGTGTCCCGCTGGGCCTCCGCCTTGGCGGTGATCTCCTTGGCGGTCTTTTCCGCGCTGAGAAGCGCCATGCGCATGGCGTCCTCGGTGGAGCGGTATTCCTCCACCTTGTCCACCAGTACCTTCATCTTGTTTTTCAGGATGCCGTTCTCCCGGTAAAGAGCGGTGTAATCCTGGGTCAGCTGGTCCAGAAACTTATCCACGGAGGCGATATCGTAGCCGCCGAAGATCGCTTTTTCAAACTGAGTACCGGTAACCTCCTGCGGTGTCAGCAATGCAGTTCACCCTTTCCGCTCAGAAATACAGGCCGTTGCTCTCCAGCTCATCCACCAGATCGCCCACGATATCCACGTTATAGGGGGTGATGATGTAGGTGCTGATGGCAACGCGCTTGACCTTTCCGTCCTGCGCATAGGCCACGCCGCTGACAAAGTCCAGAATGCGGACGGCCACGTTCTTATCCGTGTGCTCCAGATTCAGCACCACGGTGCGCTTATCGCGCAGATGGTCGGCGATCTCCCGGGCGCTCTCGTACTGCTCCGGCTTCACCAGCGCGACCTGCAGCTGCGCGGTGGCGTGGATGTTCACGACCTTGTTGCTGCGCTTTTCCTGCAGACCGGTGTCGATGGGTTCGGTGTTCCAGTTATTCATCGCAGGCTTCGCGGCCTCCTCATAATCTTCAAAGCCATCGTCTTCATACGGCTTCATGAGCCGCTTCAGATTATCCCGAATATTCATATTCTCATTCTCCGTTTCCGAAAATCAGGGTGCTGCTGTTTCCCGTTTTCCGAAGATGGCCGACCCGACGCGGACCAGATTGGCTCCCGCCTCTATCGCTTGCGGAAAATCTCCGCTCATCCCCATGGATAGGCACCATATGTGGGTATTATCGTATTTTTTTGCCGATATGTCAATATAAAGCTGAAACATTTCCTCAAAATATGGGTATTTTTTTGCGGCGGCATAACAAGCTGTGGTGGTGTCCGGGACCGGCGGAATGGCCATCAGCCCCTCCACGCGCAGATTTTTCAGGGAAGCGGCGAAATGCACCGCCTCCTCCGTTTCCTCCGGCAGGAAGCCGCCCTTCGTTTCCTCCCGGCCGATGTTCACCTGCACCAGCACCCGCTGCGTGATGCCCAGCAGACCCGCCCGGGCGTCGATGCGCTCGAGAAGCTCCCGGCTAGTCACGGACTGGATAAGGTCGGCTGTGCCAACGACCTGAGCCACCTTGTTCGTCTGCAGGCGGCCGATGAAGTGCTTCTCCGCGCCCTCGTAAGCGCCGAGGGCGTTCTTCTCCGTCAGCTCCTGCGCCCGGTTCTCGCCGCAGGCGTCCACCCCGGCGACGACGGCCTCGCGGACGAGGTCGGCCCCCTTCGTCTTGCTGGCGGCCACCAGCAGGATCTCCTCCGGCCTGCGCCCGGCGCGGAGCGCTGCCTCGGCCATCTGCTCCCGCACGCGGCGCACGTTATCCCCCACGGACGCCACTCAGCCCACGACCTTTCCCGAGAACAGGTTCTTGCCGCTGACGATGACCGCGTCGCCCAGCCGCAGGTTTTCGCCGGTCACCATATAATAATCGTCGTGATCCTGCAGGATGGTCACGGGCTTCTTCTCCGCCTGCAGACCGGTCTGCACATAGACGAAGGTGTTCCCCTCCTCGTCCACGTGCAGGGCGCGGCGGGGGATCCGGAGACCGCTCTCCTCCCGCAGCACCAGCTCCGCCTCCTGCAGGCGGCTGTTCAGCATTTCGCCCATGGATTCGCCGCAGCTCAGGAGCACGGTGCGCACACCGTCCATCTCCGAGCTGATCCACTCCAGCTTCATGGTGAGCTGCTCGCCGTAATAGCGGCCGAAGGTCACCTTCACCTTGCGCTGGCTGCGCAGATCGTCCGCCTCCCGGGCGTCCATCAGCGCGGCATAATACCACCGCGTACCGCTGACCAGCTTGCCCAGCGCGGCGGCGGGGGCCTTCCGATCCTCCTTCATCAGGCTTTTCAGCTCATCCGGCTCGATGCGGCGGAGCGTGTCGTAATTCAGATCCTCCCACCCGTCCACCGTGGTGCTGAACAGGCCGGACACCGGCGCGGGGATGGGCGTGGAGCCGCCCGTACCCGCGCTCTGCAGCTGGCTGATCTCGCTGTTGCAGTCCTTGAGGCGGGAAATGATGTCATTGGGCGAACTGAAGGCCGCGAACACCTGCGTTTCCAGCGTAAGGCTCAGCTCCTCGGCGGCGGAAAAGTCCCGCGCCAGCACCTCCTGCCGCAGGCTGCGGATGCCTGCCTGAATGTCCGCGTCGGTCTGCTGGGAGTTCTCGGCAGCCGCGGCGCTGAGCAGCAGGTTCAGCTCCTCCGCTTCCTGTTCCAGCTCCGCCAGATGCACGGCCCGATGCAGCGCCTCCTGTGAGGAAAACGCCTGCGCCACCGTGCCGCCCGCGGACACGCGCTGTCCCTCTTCCAGACCGATATGTACCGCGTCATAGACGCTGTACAGCACGCTTTCCTCCCTTGCCACGATGCCGGTGAGCGGCACGGTCTCCCGCTCGGAACAGCTGGTGGCGGGAACAGTGCGGTAGGGGTCGTCCAGCGCCTGATAGGTATAGATCCCCAGCCACACCAGCAGTGCGGCAAAGATCAGATAGCAGGCCAGTTTCAGCGTGAAATTCGAGTGTTTCATGGGCACATCCTTCTCCCCGCCCCGGAAAGGCGGAATGCGCCTGCCGGGGTCTCAGAGGTTATCCAGCGGCACGGGCCGCAGGGGAATGATCGTACTGATGGCGTGTTTATAGACAAGCTCCTGCTTCCCCTCGCATTCCAGCACCACGGTGAAGCTGTCGTAGCCCGTCACGCAGCCGCGCATCTGAAATCCGTTCATCAGAAACACGGTCAGCGGCATTTTCTCCCTTCTGGCGCTTGCCAGAAACGCATCCTGTAAATTCATCGTCTTCTGCATTTTCTCCGACTTCCTTTCCTGTTTTCGCAGGCAGGACCGGCTTGCAGAGGCGGGTCTGCCTGTGACGCGGCGTTATTTTGTTTCGCCGGTCACAGTATACCATTATTTTCCAATATTCGTGTCGAAAACAGGCAGGCTTCCCGAAAAACCGGTTCTTTTTTCCAAAGGAACCAGTTCACGCCCGCCTGACCGCGCAGCCAGCTGAGCTGGCGTTTGGCATAGCGGCGGGAAGATTGCTGGATGAGGGCCTTCGCCTCGTCCATCGTGCATTCGCCCTTCAGCGCGGCGGCGACCTCCTTGTAGCCGATGGCCTGCATGGCGGTGCTGTCGTCCCGAAGGCCGGACCTCAGCAGCCCCTGAACTTCCTCCACCAGCCCGGCGGCGAACATCCGCTCCACCCGCCGGTCGATGCGGTCATACAGGTCCTGCCGATCCTCGAAGCTCAGGGCCACGGTGGCCGAAGCATAGCGCGGCGGCCTGAGCTGGCTGCGCCGGTCCAGCTCGGTGATGGTCTCGCCCGTGACGGCGTGGACTTCCAGCGCGCGGACGATGCGCTTCCGGTCGTTGGGGTGGAGCTTTTCGGCCCGTTCCGGGTCAAAGGCCGCAAGCCGCCGCAGCATCGCTTCGCCGCCCAGCGCATCGTAATCCATTTCCAGCGCCTTTCGCACGTCCGGGTCGGAGGAAGCGAAGTCCGTTCCCCGCAGCAGCGCCTCGATATAAAGATTCGTGCCGCCCACTAAGATGGGGAGCTTTCCCCGGCGCAGCACATCGTCCACGCACGCGGAAGCCTCCTGCACATACCGCCCCACGGAATAGCTCTCCGATGGGGGCACGGCGCCCACCAGATGGTGGGGTACGCCCTGCGTCTCCTCCTCGGTGGGCGCGGCGGTGCCGATGACCATGCCCGCATAGAGCTGCATCGCGTCCGCCGAAACGACCTCGCCGCCCAGCTCCCGCGCCAGCTGAACGCCCAGCGCGGTCTTCCCCGTGGCGGTGGGGCCGGTGATGACCAGTACGCCCTTCGCCATCAGACCCCCGTCAGCTCGTCCAGCGTCATGCCGAAGGCGGGCAGGAAATGCGCCATGAAATACCCCACCTCCGGCAGGTCGGAGGCCTCCAGCGCTTCCCGGATCTGCTTTTCCGCGGAGCGGAACTCCTGATTCCCCGCCCGCAGTTCCTCGATGCACTTGATGTAGGCCGAGAGCTTGTCCGCTGCCTTCACCAGCGCGTGGACGCTCTCGTCCCCGCCGCTGAGGAGGCTTCCGTAGGCCGGGCGCATCTCCTCCGGGAGGAAACCCAGCAGCCGCGCCTCGGCCTGCGCCTCCACGGCCTTATAGGAGCTGGTGATGTCCCCGTTCAGATATTTCACGGGGGTGGGCAGGTCGCCGGTGATGATCTCGCTCATGTCGTGATACAGGGCAGCCGCCGCGGCCTTCTCCGGCTCGGCGGGCAGGCCGAACACATCCCGCCGGATGACGGCCAGCGCATGGGCCAGCATGGCGGTCATCTGCGAATGCTCCAGCAGGTTTTCATCAAAGCTGTTGCGCATGAGGCCCCAGCGGCGGATATTCCGCATTCGGGCCGCCAGCGCGAAAAAGGCGTTTTCCATGATTTACTCCGTATCTCCGTTTTCCCGCAGGCCCGCGAAAAAGCGCTGCAGCCGCTGGGTGCATTCGTCCTTCAGAATGCCCGCGTAGACCTTCGGCCTGTAGCCGAAATCCTCGCTGAACAGGTCGATGACGCTGCCGCAGGCCCCGGTGCGGGCCTCCCGTGCGCCGAAGCAGATATAGCCGAGCCGCGCATTCAGGATGGCCCCGGCGCACATGGCGCAGGGCTCCAGCGTCACATACAGGCCGCAATCGGTGAGCCGCCAGTCCCCCAGCGCCGCGCACGCCTCCCGGATGGCGAGGATCTCCGCATGGGCCAGCGCGCTGCGGTCTTCCTCCCGCCGGTTCCGGCCCCGGCCGATGATCTCCCCGTCCCGGACGATGACGCAGCCCACGGGGATCTCCCCCGCTGCCGCCGCCTCGTCGGCCAGCTTCAGCGCCTCGCGCAGCCAGCGTTCGTGGTCCATCAGCCCAGCTTCGGCATGGGCGCGGGCGCGCGATTGGGCATCACGTCCAGCCCGAAGCAGGTCTTCAGCACCTCCGGCAGCTCCTCCCAGCTCACTTCCCGGGTGGTCTTCACGCCGTTCACCGTTTCGGAGAGGGCGAGGTTGAACATACTGTAACGCCCGGTCTCGGTGAAGCGGTTCAGCATCAGGAAATTCTTGAAGCCGGAGGTGGGATTGCAGTTCGTATAGAAATTGCTCATGTCGAAATCTGCCGGAATGGCGCGGATATCGTCGAAGCCCAGCAGGTCGGTGAAGCCGTTTTCGCGCAAAATCTGCACGGAATACTGCACCTGCTCGCCCTTCATGACCCGGTAGACTTCCCCGTGTACGGGCTGTTCGAGACCAAGCTCCAGCTTCAGCGGCTCCACGAAGCAGTCGCCCCCGAAGCCCACGTCGCAGATATAGCGCTGCCCGTCCACCGTGGCCAGGTTCATGCGGTGGCTGTGCGCGCCGAACGCGCCGGGACTCATGGCGACCCGGGCCAGCACGCCGTAAATGTCGATGCCCATGGCCTTCGCTTCCTCGCAGAACAGGCCGTTCATCTCAAAGCAGTAGCCGCCGCGCTTGTCGAACACCAGCTTCTTTTCCAGCCCCGCCGGGGTGATATCCAGAATTTTGCCGTTATATACGTCGATATCCTCAAAGGGAATGTGGGTGATGTGCGCCCGGTGCAGCCGGATGAGCCGCTCCGTATCGCTGCCCCCGTCCACGTATCCGATGCGGTCAAAATATGCCTGCAGATCCATGCTGTTCCTCCGTTCCGCCGCCATGCGGCTATTACTCCATAATAAAAATATTTTATCAGCCGCGGCGGGATAAATCAACCGTTTCCGCAAAACTTCCTGCGCCGGGGCATTGACAGGGGGCGTATAATTAAGTTTACATTCCATCCGCAATTTTCGCATTCTCCCGAAAGAGGTGGAACATACGAAAAGATCGCCCGTGCGCCTCTCCCCCGGCGGGAGCCGCGCCGTCACGTCCCTTTGCTGCGTTCTGATGCCGCTGCTGATCCTTCTGCTTGCCCAGCTTGTCACGCTCTCGCGCCTGAGCGATGCGCTATCGTGGCTTATCCGCGCGCCGGAGGCGGTGCTCCTCAGCTGGCTGCTGCTCATTCTCCCCGCCGCGCTGGGCTATGCGCTCACGGCGCGGCTGTGGTGCGCATGGCTGTTCAGCGCCCTGCCCGCGCTGCTGCTGGCGCTGGTGAGCTATTATAAGGCCGCCATCAACGGCGTGCCCCTCACCGTGGGCGACCTGACGCTCATCGGGCAGGCCGGGGAGATCGCCGCCTTCGCCCTGCCGCAGCTCCGTTTCCCCGCGCCGGTCATCGCTTCCGTCGCGGCGTTTTTCGCCGCGCTCATCGGCAATCTCCTGCTGGACCGGCACCTCGACCGCCGCCGCTGGCCCCTGCGGCTCGGCGCGGCAGGCTGCCTGCTCCTGTGCCTCCTGCCCTTCCTCCTCGGCTCGGCGGCGGAGATGGGGCTGCGCATCACCCGCGGGGCCGAAACGCAGGCGGAGCGCATCGACGCCGCGGGCGTGACCGGGGGCATCTACTGCGCCCTTGTTTCCGACCGGGCGGCCCAGCAGCAGTATGCGCTGGCGGCCTCCGAGCTGACCGCGCTGGCGCTGGCCCCCTCGCCGGAGCCTGCACCCCCGACGGACGAACCGGAACCACGCCCGGAGCCCACGCCGGAGCCCATCAGGCCCACGGTCATCTTCCTCATGTCGGAGAGCTTTTTCGACGTGACGGAGCTGCCGAACCTGCAGATGAACGCTGACCCGCTCCCCACGTTCCACCGCCTGTCGCGCAGCTCCGGCAGCGGCAAGTTCATTTCCAATACCTACTCCGGCGGCACGGGCTACGTGGAGCTGGAGGTGCTGACCGGGCTCTGCAGCCGCTGCCTGCGGGAGACGGACACGCTCACCTCCCTGCCCGACCGGGTCTATGCTTCCCTCCCCTGCATCACGGACGTGTTCGACCGGCAGGGCTACCGGGAGGAGTTTCTTCATTCCTACAACAGCAGGCTCTATAACCGCGCCGTCATCTACCCCGCCTTCGGCTTCGATTCCGTCCGCTTTGAGGATAGCTTCCCGGCCGACGCGCCCCGCGCGGGCGGCTAC
The DNA here is from genome assembly GCA_045628925.1 of Oscillospiraceae bacterium. Taxonomy (GTDB): domain Bacteria; phylum Bacillota; class Clostridia; order Oscillospirales; family Oscillospiraceae; genus UBA1774. The sequence goes on from JAZQQF010000059.1 coordinate 7,799, forward strand.
CTCTCCGACATGGCGCTGGCGGAGGAGATCATCCGCACGTGGGAAGACCGGGACCCCGCGCAGCCGCTGATGCTGTTCACCGTGAGCATGGAGAACCACCAGCCCTACCGGGGCGGCAAATTCGACGCGCCCAGCGGCTTCGAGCCGCGCAGCGACCGGCTCGATCGGGAGGAGCTGCAGGTGATGGACAGTCTCATCCACGGTCTCGCGGACGCGGACGCGGCGCTGGAACGGCTGACGGATTACTTCGCCGCGCAGGACGAGCCGGTGATGCTGGTGTTCTGGGGCGACCATCTGCCCAACCTCACCCTGCCGGACGGGGCCACCGCCTATGAAAAGCTGGGGTACTGCTCCACGAGCGTGACCACCGATTGGTCGCCGGAAGAGCTGGAGACCATGCTCAGCACGGATTACCTCATCTGGACGAATTACGGGCTGCCCAAGCAGGACAAGACGCTGGGCAACACCTTCTTCGGGCTGGAGGTGCTGGAGCGGCTGGGCTTCCCGCTGACGGATTATTATCTCTGGCTGCAGAGCACGCCCGCCGCCGTCTGCACCATGTACCGGCCCCGGCTGTTCGTAGACCGGGACGGGGCGGCGTTTGCGTCCGTGCCGGAGCAGTATGCGGCCGTGATGGATATGTACGCGGGGTGCGTCTATGATATCGTTTATGGCGAGGGGCGGCTGTTTTCGCATTACCGGGCGGGATAGAATCGTGACCGGGTGCGGATTCGCCGGAGTATGTGAAGATTTGTTAGTCTGCCGCGCTGCCTCCGGCGGCTCTGCGAACTGTCCAGCCTCACCGTAGGGGCGATTCACGATGCGCCCGAAAACCGTGTCAATGCCACAGATATTTCGATGTATCAGGTTTTGCCCGAGAAACCCAAAGGAGACGCAGGGCAGGAGCGTCCCGTACAGGATGAATGAGACGCAGCATCTTAGCCCCGCACGTTTGCGACCGCCGATTCTACCACCGGGGAAAGCCCCTTTCGGAAAGGTGTCGGGAAACCTTCGGTTTCCTGACTGCCCTTCTTTCTCTCCACTTTCTTCGGGCAAGCGAAGAAAGTGGAGCCGCAGGAGGCAGCAGCACCATCTTGCAATACCGAATGCACTCCCGGCGAATCCGTACCTACCCCCCCCCCCGCAAAAAACGAGGCTGCCGCAAAAGCGTCAGCCCCGAC
>JAZQQF010000060.1:0-5375 GCA_045628925.1 Oscillospiraceae bacterium
ATGGCCGCTTCCGGGGTCATGATGCCCAGCTGGGCGCCGTCGCTTCCGATCAGGCGGATCTCCTTGTCGCGGATCTCCTCGTTGATTTGATGTGCTGCGTTGCTGATGCGAAAACACCTCCAAAAACAAATCGCGCAGGCCAGAAAGCCCGCGCAACAACAGCTCCACCCCGCCTGTGGGGGGTGAAAAACGATGTTGACCGCGGCGCGAATCCCGGCCGGGTGAGGCAGAATGAACCTGCCTGCTTCCTTATGCGGGAGTATTATAAGCTCCCATGGCCCGCTTGTCAAGCGGTATTTCACAATATTTCCGTTTTTTCGGGGCGGGGGGTGGCCCGCCCCGAAGTTTTTATTTTGTGAAGAACAGGACGCCCATGCACTGCGGCCCGCAGTGGGAACTGATGGTGCAGCCCGCTTCGGAGGTCAGCAGCTCCTCGAAGGGCTGGAGCGAGAGAATATAGGCTTTCAGCTCCTCCACCAGCGCTTCATCCAGCCCGGAATGGGTGAGGAAGATGCGCTTCGTGTCGATGTCCGTCCGCCCTTCCAGCCGGTCGGCGATATAGTCCCGGGTGGTCTTTTCCAGACTGCCGCGGAACTTTTTCCCCACGGTCATCTGCCCGTCCACCACGCGGATCTCCGGACGGAGCTTCAGCACGTTGGCCCCCAGCGCGGCGACGCCGGAGCAGCGGCCGCCCTTGTGCAGATACTCCAGCGTCTGCAGGACGAAGCTCACGTCCAGTTTCGTCTTCATTTCCTCCAGCTTCGCGGCGATGTCGGCCGCCTCCATGCCCGCCGCGGCCATTTCGCAGGCGGCGATGGCCAGATGCCCGGAGCCGGTGGAGAGGTTCAGGCTGTCGATGGGATAGACGTTTTCCAGCTCGGAGGCTGCCATGCAGGCATTGGCATAGCAGGAAGAGAGGTGATGGGAGATATTGATGTGAATGACGGCATAGCCCGCCTCGGTGTATTTCCGGAAGCAGTCGATATAATCGCCGGGGGAGACGGCGCTGGTGTGGGGGAGCGTTCCGCTTTTGCCGACGAAGTCGTAGATCTCGCGTGCGGAAATGTCGACCCCGTCCTGCCGCAGCTCGCCGCCCAGCTCCACGCCGAGGGGCAGGATGTCGATGCCGTATTTCGCGTACTGCTCGGCGGTCAGGTCGCAGGTGGAGTCGCAGGTAACTTTGATCTTAGCCATGTTCGGTTCCTCAGTTTCTGTGGAATTTCGGTACTCTTCTGATTATCGTATCTCAGGACGGCGGTTCTGTCAAGAGTGAAAACAGGCAGCGCGGCGCGGTTCAGACGGAGGTGTAATCGAAGCCGGGAAAGTATTTCTCCGCAAATTCCACCTGCTGCACGGTAAATTCCTTCCCCCGCAGGTATTCGAGGATGCCCGCGTCGGTGGGCAGGTCGAAGGTCAGCTTGTAGGAATACAGGGCCTGCTTCGTCTCGCCGGAGGCCTGCGTTTCCCGCCCGCCGTACTTCCCGTCGCCCAGCAGGGGCCAGCCCGCGTCCGCCATCTGGGCACGGATCTGATGGGTGCGCCCGGTCTCCAGCCGGCATTCCACCAGACTCAGGCCGCTGCGGGAGGTCAGCACACGGTAATCCGTCACGGCGGTGCGGGCGCCCGGCTCGGGTTTCTTCCGCACATAGACCCGGTTCTTCACCGCGTCCTTGAAGAGAAATCCTTCCAGCCGCCCTTCGGCGGGCTTCGGCGTTCCCTGCACCACGCAGAGATAGCGCTTGTCCAGCTCCCGCTCCCGAATCTTTTCGTTCAGGATGCGCAGGGCCTCGGCGTTTTTCGCGGCGATGACGATGCCGCCGGTGTTCCGGTCGATGCGGTTGCAGAGCGCCGGGGCGAAGGAATGCTCCTCTTTGGGCCGCCATTCGCCGGAGAGCAGGAGATGCGCCTGAATGTTGGCCAGCAGCGTCCGCTCCGGCGGCTCGCCCTCCGCATGGTGGCAGAGCATACCGGGCTTCTTGTCCGCCAGCAGGATGTTCTCGTCCTCATAGACGATGGTGAGGTGGGGCGTGCTGACCTTGCGGTAAGCGTTTTCGATGCTGGGCTGCTCGAAAAATTCGTCGTTTATATATAAGGTAAGCACGTCGCCCTTCTGCAGGCGCACGTCCCGTCCGGCGGCCTTCCCGTTGACCTTCACCCGCTTGAGGCGCAGGTATTTCTGACACAGCGAGCTGGGGAGCAGGGGAACGGCCTTGCTGAGATAGCGGTCGAGGCGCTGTCCGGCGTCGTTTGCCCCGATAATGAGTTCTTTCATGGATTTTCTTCCGTCCTTTTTTCAAAAAGGTCTTGCAATTTCTGAGGGTATCTGCTAATATATCTCATGCTGTTTCAAGAAAACGCTTAAGGAGGTGCGGCAAATGGCAAAGTGTGAATTCTGTGATAAGGGTATTTCTTACGGCATTAAGGTGAGCCATTCCCATCGGCGCGCCAATCGGACTTGGAAGCCCAACGTGAAGCGCGTTAAGGCGATCGTAGACGGCAAGCCTGTCCACGTGTACGCCTGCACTCGGTGCCTCCGCAGCGGCAAAGTCACCCGTGCGGTGTGAGCCTTTGGCCTGCATGGGCATCTGAATACCGAAGAAAATTTCCGGGAGTTCGCTCCCGGAAATTTTTTCTGCCTGTTTCAGCGGTCTTCGCCGTCCGAGTCCTGCTCTGCGTCGCTTTCTCTGCGGGGGGCGCGGCGGGATCTGGCTTTCCGGTTCTCGAAAAAGTCCAGGATCTCATCCCGGTTCACAAAGACGAGGATGAAACCGCAGCCCAGCGCCAGCAGGAACTTGATGAACGGATTGCCGAAAATGAGCGTGAACAGGGGGAACGCCACGGCGGGCGCCAGCACCATCAGGGCGCGGGAGCCGGTGAGGGCGACGGCGATCACCGCGAAGACCGCGCAGATGAGCAGCAGCTTCCAGTCCGTGATCAGCAGCAGGAGCGCGGGGAAGGCCAGATCCTGCCGTGGCTCGGAAAAACGCGCAGGGGGGATGCACTGGGCATAGAGCGCGAAGAACATGGCGGTCGCCTTACCGACGCCGGGGAAGCCGAAACGCTTCATCAGCATCCCGCCGATCAGCACGATGACCAGCGCGCGGATCATATCCACAAACAGGGTATAGCCGAGGCCGCGCCAGCGGAAATGCTGCAGCACGTGCGGGTAGTCCGACGGCCCGTACTGCCGGATATCGTCTTTCAGGATATAGCGGCTCACCAGTTCGCACATATCCGGCAGACCCAGACAGTAGGTGACGAGGGCGATGATCAGAACGGAGATTGCCATAATACCATTCCTTTCCCGATATTACCGGACCGCTGCGCGGACGGAACGGCCCGGCTGCTTTGCCTGCTTCACTGCGGCGCGTCCGCGGATTCGCCGCGCTCACGGATGATGAGCCGGATGGGCGTTCCCTCCAGCCCGAAGACGCTGCGGAGCTGATTTTCCAGATAGCGCTGATAGGAGAAGTGGAACAGCGTCCGGTCATTGCAGAAGATGACGAACGTGGGGGGACGGACGCCGGTCTGCGTCATATAATAGAGCTTCAGGCGCTTGCCCTTGTCCGTGGGGGGCTGCACCCGCGCCGTCGCGTCGGAGAGGACGTTGTTCAGCATACCGGTGGTGATGCGCATGGCGCTCTGGTCGTTCACATAGTTGATCAGCTCGAACAGGCGGCTGACCCGCTGCCCCGTGAGGGCGGAGATGAACACGATGGGCGCATAGGGCATGAAGATGAGCTGGTTGCGGATCTTCTCCCGCTCCTTTTCCAGCGTGCCGGTCTCCTTGTCCACCAGATCCCACTTGTTGACGACGATGATGCAGGCTTTGCCGCTCTCATGGGCGAGACCGGCCACCTTGGTGTCCTGCTCGGTGACGCCCTCCTGCGCATCCAGCAGGATCAGGCACACGTCAGCCCGCTCCACGGCGGCCTCGGAGCGCATGGCGCTGAATTTCTCGATGCGGTCGTCCACCTTGCTCTTCCGTCGGAGGCCCGCCGTGTCGATGAACAGATATTTGCCCGTGTCGTTTTCAAAATAGGAGTCGATGGCGTCCCGCGTGGTGCCCGCGATATCGGACACGATGACCCGCTGCTCCTGCAGGATGCAGTTGGTGAGCGAGCTTTTGCCCACGTTGGGGCGGCCGATGATGGCCACCTTGACCACGTCCTCCTCCTCTTCGTCCTCGTCGGCAGGGGGGAAGTATTCAAAGCAGGCGTCCAGCAGGTCGCCGGTGCCGTGGCCGTGGACGGCGGAGACGGAGATGGGGTCGCCCAGACCCAGATTGTAAAACTCATAGAAGTCCGGGTCCACCGGGCCGACGGAGTCCATCTTGTTCACGGCGAGGACCACGTTCTTCTTCGATTTCAGCAGCATATTCGCCACGTCCATATCCGCCGCGGTGACGCCGGTGCGGATATCCGTCACCAGCACGATCACATCGGCGGTCTCGATGGCGATCTGCGCCTGCTCCCGCATGAACAGGAGCAGCTCGTTATCCGTTTTCGGCTCGATGCCGCCGGTGTCCACCATGGTGAAGGTGCGTCCGCGCCACTCCGCGTCCGCATAGATGCGGTCGCGGGTCACGCCCGGCGTGTCCTCCACGATGCTGATGCGCTGCCCGGCCAGCTTGTTGAACAGAAGGCTCTTGCCCACATTGGGGCGGCCGACAATGGCGATAAGCGGTTTTCTACCCATGATCTACCTCACTCCAAGTTTAAGAAAGCGCGCAGCACGGCTTCTCCGTCGTTCTGCACGGGGATCACCGGGACCCCCAGCGCCTGGGATACCGCCTCCAGAGGCGTGTCATCCAGAAATACGTCGCCGCCGTAGCGGAGCATGGAAACGCTGATGAGCAGCTTTTCTCCCAGCTCCCGGCCTTTGAGCTGCGCGATCAGATCCTGCCCGGTGAGCAGACCCGCCACGTTGACGCTCTCGCCGAAAAAGCGGTTTTCGACGCCGTAGAGCTTTGCCTCTACAGCATAGCACGAATTTCGGAAAATTTGAAGCAGTTTTGTAAAAAGCGGCAGCGCGGCGCCGCCGGGGGCCACGGAGAAGGGGACGGCGTCCGGCGCTTCCGGCTGTTTCGCCAGCGCCTCCAGAAATTCGTCCTCCAGACTGCGGAGCATCCCCACCCCGTTTTCAAACTGGGGGAAACCCTCGTAGTAACCCCAATCCGGCACCTCCCGACCGGCCTTGCGCTAAAGCCCGTCGCCGCAGCAGAAAATGCGCTGGCCCAGCTTCGCTTTGCAGGCGTCGCCGAAGGCGTCCACCCGGTCGATGATCTCCCCGGCGATGGCGGCGTCCACCGGCGTGAGGGGATAAAGCCCCTCCCGGTGCTTCGTGAGGCCCACGGGCACCACGCTCACGCTGCT
>JAZQQF010000061.1:0-12219 GCA_045628925.1 Oscillospiraceae bacterium
ATCCCGACGTGGTGAAGATCTTCAAGAACGCTGACCCCGATGTGAGCGTGGCTTCCTGGGCTGTGCGCTTCGCCGCCTCGCTGGACGGCATCATCACCGTTCTCAGCGGCATGAGCACCATCGAGCAGGTGGAGGACAACACGAACACCATGCTGAACTTCAAGCCCCTTACCGGTGAGGAGCGCAAGGTCATCACTGCGGCGGTGGCCAAGTTCAACGACCTGCCCCTGATCCCCTGCACCGGCTGCCGCTACTGCGCGCCGGACTGCCCGCAGAAGATCAATATCCCCGGCATCTTCTCCCAGCTGAACGATTACACCAAGTATCAGAACGTCAACAAGCGCGGCTTTGAGATGACCATCGGGCAGGGCGGCAAGCCCTCCGACTGCATCGGCTGCCGCAGCTGCGAGGAGCATTGCCCCCAGCACCTCAAGATCACCCAGCTGCTGAAAAAGGCCGCCGAAGTGTTCGAGCGCGCATAAATACAAAAAGATAACAAAAGAGCGGAGCGCAACGCGGTCCGCTCTTTACTGCGTGTCAAAAAAGTCCAAAGGACTTTTTTCAAAAGGCTGCGGGCTCCTGCCTGCCCTCGCTTCGCTCGCACAGTTGCAGCCCGAGAAGAGTTTTTCGCCACGCACATGTCGCGGCGAAAAACAGATTTGATTCTATTCGCCGCCTACCGTGGCGGCGAACTCTGCGAGGCTTTCCTCGAAATTCCCTGTTTCATTTCGATTTGAGGTTTTTGACGGTCTGAAAAGAGCGGAGCGCATCGCGCTCCGCTCTTTGTGTCATTGTTCGAGATCAGAAACCGTCGAAATACAGCTCGGCGGTATAGAAATCGTGATTGCCGATGACGGTGACCAGTTCGCAGTTCCGCTCAAACCAGCCGGTATAGCCGATCCGGGGGTTCACGAAAAAGAGACTGTTGCCCGCCACGTCAGCGCCGTCCATGACCATCTTCGCAGCAATGATGGATTCCTCGCTGGGGTCATTGTAAATGGTGCCGTCCTCCGTGGGGCTGAACTGCACACCGGAGCTGTTATCGAAGATGACGTTGTAGATATCGCTGGACCAGTAATCATTGTGAACGCGGTTCATGACCACGTTGCCCACGGCGATCTTGCCTTCCATGCTCTCGATGCCGGCCTCCGCATGGATGATGTGGGAGAGCCAGTAAAGCGTATAGTCATCATAATACGCATAGGAGATGGGCTTCACGTCGCCGGTGACGGATACGGTGCTGGTGTCCTCGTCCCACTCGATGTCCACGCCGAACACGTCCGCCAGCGGGGTGACGGGGACCATCAGATTGCCGTCCCAGTTGCGGACGCGGCCGCCCAGATAGAGATAATGGCCGTTGGCAACGATGAAGCACCAGCCCTGCGTGACCTCCATCGTCAGCCCCTTCATGGTGACGGTGGCGCGCTGCTTGTCTTCATTCCAGGAGATCTCCACGCTGGGGTCCAGCGCTTCGGCGAACTTGCGGAGGGGAACGTAGGTCTCATCACCGACCAGCGTCGCGGCGGGGGTGAAGCTGACCTCGCGGCCCCGGATGAACACGGTGGCCTTTTTGGAAGCGGCGGAGGCGGGCAGCATGCAGGCTGCCAGCAGAACGAGCGCAACGATCAGTGCGCTGAACCGCAAAATTTTACTGCGCAACATAAGAAAAACCTCGAATACTGTCGTTTTTTGGTGTCCATACCATACACCTTTTACTCTCTGTTGTCAATCTGTAATCTATAAAAAATTTTTGTAACCGAATTGTTACCGGTTTGCGCGGGTTTGAGATTGGTTCCCAATGACGCTTGCTTTGGGGTCGAAAAAAGGCTATACTGGAGACAAACGTGGTTACAAAGGAGTGACAGAATTGCGGAAGCTTCGGTTTCGTCACCTCTGGATGCTGGCGATGGCGGCGCTGATCGCGCTGTTCCATCTGCTGGCGGGGAAACGGGAGATCATGAACGCGCTCGCCTTCGGGACGCTGCCGCTGCGGCAGGCGCTGGGGAAGCTCTGCGCCCATGTCCCGGTTTCCGTGGCCGAGCTATTGTGTACGCTGGGGGCACTGGCGGTACTTGCGTGGCTTGTCTGGACGGTGGTCAGCGTCTGCCGCCTCAAACCGCGGCTGCTCACGTTCTGGCGGCGGCTGAGCCTCCTTCTTGCGGTGGCGCTGACGCTGTATCTTCTGCTGTGCATCCTGCTGGGCGCGTCCTACCGGGCGGACAGTTTTCAGGACCGCAGCGGGCTTCGGGCGCAGCCCGCGTCGGTGGAGGCGCTGTATGAGGTGACCGCGCTGTTCACGGAGAAGCTCATCGGATCGGCGGATACCGTGCCGCGGGGGCCGGACGGGCAGTTCTCCGTGCCGGAGGACGAGGTGTTTGCGGCGGCTTCGGAAATATACCGGGGCGCGGAGCGGCTGTTCCCGATCCTGACGCTGGAGGACGTGACACCCAGGCGCGCCATGTATTCCCACGTCATGAGTATATTCAACTACACGGGCTTTTATTTCCCTTTTACCGGGGAAGCGCACATCAATATCGAGCCGCCCCCGGCGCTGATGGCGGCCACCATCGCCCATGAGATGGCCCACCAGCGGGGCGTGGCCAGCGAGCTGGAGGCGAATTTCGTGGCGGTCCTTGCCTGCACGGAGAGCGGAAACGCGGCATACGCCTATTCCGGCTGGCTCTTCGGCTGGCTCCATCTGGGAAACGCCCTCTACCGCTATGCGCCGGAGGCCTATTACGAGCTGGCGCGTTCGCTGCCGGAATCGGTATGGGCCGACCTGAACGCCAACGACGAATTCTGGGAACAGTATGAAACGAAGGCCGCCGTGGTCTCCGACAAGGTCTACGACACGATGCTGAAGACCTACGGGCAGGAGCTGGGCGTGCAGAGTTACGGTGCCGTGGTGGACCTGCTGATCGCATGGTATCAGGCCGGCGGCTTCCAAACATAGCGAAAAATGACAGCAGACGCCGGGGAATGCGGCAGCCTGTTCCTGATGCGGAAAAAAGCAGGGGCAGCAGGGGGACGGTAAATCGAACTTTCGGGATTACACGATCAAAGAATGTATGGAGCTGAAATGGAAAATCACTATGAAGCAGAATTTGGTACAGTGTCTGATATTGATTCGTGGATGCGGCTGGTCCAAAAAGTGAGCTGGAATTTTCCGGGACTGGAGACCGCGCAGGAGATCGAAGAACATCGGCAGACCGTTCTGAAATTTATGAAGGATAAGCGGGCTTTGCGCGTGAAACATGGGGTAACAGTGGCAGGCGTGCTTCTCTTTTCCAAAAAACAGAATATGATCTGCTGTCTCGCGGTTGACCCGGAGCATCGGAGAAAGAGGATCGTCTCCGTTCTCCTGAAAAAAGCGCTCGAGCAGCTTGACCGGGAGCGGGATATCACGGTTTCGACGTTCAGAGAAAATGACGCGAAGGGGATCGCACCGAGGAATCTATACCGGAAATTCGGCTTTGTGGAGGATGCGCTGACCGTGGAATTTGGATATCCGAATCAGATACTTATCCGCCACCGGGTTCTGCCGGGCAACTGAGTTCGATACAGGCCCGCTTTGCCGGGCAGAAAGAAATGACCCGCAGGGAAGGGAGTTCCCCTCTTTGGCGGGCCTTATTTCGTCAGAACGTTTCCTTGCCCATCGCCTGAAGGGATAACTTAATGAGGAAACAAAGGCGCGCCCCGAGTGATCGGGACGCGTCTTTGCTATGATAGAGAAAAGGGGAAATGCTGCTGAAACCCGTCAGACCTCCCGGTCCTGCATATACCGCATCAGGTCGAGGCACCGGGCCGCATAGCCTGCCTCGTTATCATACCACGCTACCAGCTTCACGAAGCGATCGCCCAGCATGATGCCGGCCTTCGCGTCGAAAATGCAGGAATGCCGGTCGCCGATAAAGTCCGAAGAAACCACGTCGCTGTCCGTATAATCCAGAATGCCGACCAGTTCTTCCTTCGCCGCCCGCCGCACTTCCGCGCAGATGGAAGCGTAATCCGCTTCCGAACGCAGCAGACAGGTCAGGTCCACCACGGACACGTCCGCCGTGGGGACGCGCATCGCCATGCCGGTGAGCTTCCCGTTCAGGCTGGGGATGACCTTGCCAACGGCCTTAGCGGCGCCGGTGGAGGCGGGGATGATATTCCCGAGGATGCTGCGGCCGGAGCGCCGATCCTTGCCGGAGGCGCCGTCCACGGTCTTCTGCGTGGCGGTGGCGGCATGGACGGTGGTCATCAGGCCCTGCTCGATGCCGAAGCGGTCTTCGATGACCTTTGCCAGCGGGGCGAGGCAGTTGGTAGTGCAGGAGGCGTTGGAAACGATGTCCATGGAAGGCTCATACCGTTCCAGATTCACGCCGCAGACGAACATGGGCGCGTCGGCGCTGGGGGCGGAGATGACGACCTTCTTCGCGCCGGAAGTCAGATGGGCTTTGGCCTTTTCCGCCGTGGTGAAGACCCCGGTGGATTCCAGAATATATTCCGCGCCCAGTTCGCCCCACGGGAGCTTCCCCGGATCCCGCTCCCCGAGGGTGACGAGCTTCTGCCCGTCCACGGTCAGGATGCCGTTTTCGCCCCGGCAGGGTTTGGCGAACCGCCCGTGCACCGTGTCAAATTCCAGCAGGTAAGCCATATCCTCCGCGCTCAACTGGGGATCGTTGACGGCGACGACCTCCACGTCCTCCCGCAGTGCCGCTTCCCGCAGCACCAGCCGCCCGATGCGCCCGAAACCGTTGATGCCGATCCTGAGCTTCTTCATACCGAATCGCCCCTTTCATTCGTTCCACTTGTTACATACATCTCGAACATATACATACTACGGATTTTTCCCTCTGTCAAGGCATTTTTGCCCGATTTCAAAAATTTAAACAAACTGTTTGCATTTTTGCGATGAATCAGGTATAATCTAAAAATCAAAACCGCGAAGTAAAGGAGGGGACAAGCATGGATCGCAATCCCGTTCTCAGTGCCACGCTTTCCTCTGAACACAACGTGCCGCTCTATTATCAGCTGGAGTCGCTGATCCGGCGCTGCATTTCCTCCGGGCTGCTGAAGCCCGGCGATACGCTGCCTTCGGAGATGGAGCTGTGCCAGACCTTTTCCATCAGCCGCAGCACCGTGCGGCAGGCTATCGGCAGACTGGAGGAGGAAGGGCTGGTGCAGCGGCATCAGGGCAAGGGCTCCTTTGTGGCGGAGCCGAAGCTCCACCGCCGCAGCGAGAATATCTATTCCTTCACCGCAGAGGCTACCAGTATGGGCCTGCATCCCAGCTCCCGGCTGCTCTCGTTCGAGGTCATACAGCCCGGCGACGCGGTGCGGCAGATGCTGGAGCTGCGGGAGGGGACGGAGGTATACTGCTTCACCCGCGTCCGCATGGTGGACGGGGTGCCGTTGATGCTGGAGACCTCCTATTATCCCTGCTATATCTACCCGGCGCTGACGCCGGAGCTGCTGCAGACCCATTCATTCTATTCCCTGCTCTTTGAGCGGGGCACCGTTCCGGGAACGGCGGTGGACACCTATGAGGCCATCCGGCTGGACAAGACGGAGGCGGAGCTGCTGGAGACGAAGGCGGGCAGCGCGGGCTTCAGCCATCAGCGCATCACCCGCACCGACCGGGGCGAGGTCTTTGAGCTGACCCAGTCCATCATGCGCGGCGACCGGACGAAGCTGGAGGTCACCCTGCACCGGGACGGCGTGTCCTTTGCGAGAAATTTTGAGTAAACCCACCTGTGGCGGAGAGACGGACGCCTCTCCGCTTCTCGTTTTTCCGGCATCTGAACAGAACGGGGGAGAAGAGCATGTCCATCGAAAAAGCAAAAGCATATCTCGCGGCAAAGGGCGTCGACCTGCGCCGCGTTCTGGAGTTTGACGTTTCCAGCGCCACCGTGGCGCTGGCGGCCGTGGCCGTGGGCTGCGAGGAGGCTCGCATCGCCAAGACCCTGAGCCTGCGCATTTCCGGCGAGAGCGAGCGCATCCTCCTCATCCTCGCCGCGGGCGACGTGAAGATCGACAACGCGAAGTATAAGGCCCAGTTCCACACCAAGGCCCGGATGCTGGGCTGGGACGAGGCGGAGGCCTGCACCGGCCATGCGCCCGGCGGCGTCTGCCCCTTCGGGGTGAACGAGGGCGTAGAGGTTTATCTGGATGAAAGCCTCCGGCGATTTCAAACGGTCTATCCCGCCGTGGGCAGCTCTAACAGCGCCATCGAGCTGACCATCCCGGAGCTGGAGGGCCTTTCCGGCAGCCTTGGCTGGGTGGACGTGTGCAAGTTGGCCTGAATCCGGCGTTCTTTCCCATCGCGAACGCCCGCAGCCGTTGACACCGCCGGACAGCGGTGCTATAATTGCTCCGATTTGGCGAATTGCGGCGAATTGACCGCGCGCCGGATCAAGCGCACGGCAGGCCGGGAGATCGGCGATGCCGGTAAAACCGTAATTTATATGAAGGAGAGATCACACATCATGAAGCGTATCCTTGCTCTCGCGCTGATGGTCGTCCTCTGCATCGGCTGCCTCGCAGCCTGCTCCGGCGGGAAGACCACGAATGACACCCCCTCTACCATCAAGATCGGTTACCTCGGCCCCCTCAGCGGCGGCGTCGCGCAGTACGGTATCGCCGTGCAGAACGGCGTGAAGCTCTACGTTGACCAGCTGAACAAAGCCGGCGGCATCAACGGCAAGCAGGTCGAGCTCGTCAGCTATGACGAGGAAGGCGACGCGACCAAGGCAGTCACCGGTTATAACTCTCTGCTGGACTCCGGCGTCGTCGCCATCGTGGGCGACGTGACCACCGGCCCCTGCACCGCGGTCGTCGCTGCGGCCTATCCGGATAACACCCCGATGATCACCGCCTCCGCCACCGCTACCAGCATCACCTACAACGAAGACACCAACACCGTTTACACCAATATGTTCCGCTCCTGCTTCATCGACCCCTTCCAGGGCGAGACCATGGCCCGCTTCGCCAAGGAAGTCCTCGGCGCGCAGACCGCTGCCATCCTCTACAACAATCAGGACACCTATTCCACCGGCGTTTACGATTACTTCGTGTCCAAGGCCGGTGAGATCGGCCTCGAGCTGGTCGCCGTGGAATCCTACGCGGGCGACGCTATCGTCGACTTCTCCGGCCAGCTGACCAACATCGTGGCCAAGGATCCCGACGTTCTGTTCCTCCCCATCTACTACAACCAGGTCGCCCTCGTCGCCGCTCAGGCGGCTGACGCCGGTCTCGACGCCACCATGCTGGGCGTGGACGGCTGGTCCAGCGTGCTGGACGTTGTGACCGACCCCGCGCTGGTGGAAGGCGCTTACTACTGCTCCGGCTACTCCGCGGCCGACACCAGCCCGCTGGTGCAGACCTTCCTCGCCGACTATGCCGCCGCTTATGCCGGCAACACCCCCAATATGTTCGATGCCCAGGGCTATGACGCCGCGTGGATCCTCTGCGACGCCATCAAGAAGGCTGAGACCTCCGGCAAGACCTACGGCTCCGCCGAGTACAAGCAGGCCATCATCGACAACATGAAGGCTACCAACAGCGATTACGTCACCGGTCACGTGAGCTTCGACGATCACAATGACCCGCAGAAGACCGCCGCCATCATCAATCTCGTCGGCGGCGAGGAGAAATTCTGGGGCAGCTATTGATTTCTTCCCCGGTTTTCCTGTATAATTACCTATAAATCTTTGCTTCCAACAAAGGGGCGGGTTTCGACTCGCCCCTTTTTGGGCGTCAGTTAGGGGTTTTTCGTATGATCGTTCTCCAGCAGCTCATCAACGGGCTGCAGCTTGGCAGTATCTATGCACTGGTCGCGCTGGGCTACAGTATGGTTTACGGCATCATCATGCTGCTGAACTTTGCCCATGGCGACATCATCATGGTGGGCGGCTATATCGCGCTGCTCATCATCTCGGCGGGGCTGAGTCCCGTTCTGGCCGTCATCGTGTCCATCGTGGGCTGTGTGGTGCTGGCCTGCGTCATCGAAAAGGTCGCGTATACGCCGCTCAGAAAAGCGCCGCGCATCTCGCTGCTCATCACCGCCATCGGCGTTTCCTTCTTCCTTGAAAACGTGGCGCAGCTCGTTCTCGGCGCGGATCCCCGCAGCTTCCCCAATCAGGCCATCATCCCGCAGGCCAGCTATAAGCTGGGCGAGCTGAATCTTTCGCTGACCACCATCGTCACGCTGGCGGTGGCGATCGTCAGCATGGTGCTGCTCACCGTGCTGGTGCAGAAGACCAAGATGGGCAAGGCCATGCGCGCCGTGAGCGAGGATATGGGCGCGGCGCAGCTCATGGGCATCAACGTGAACCGCACCATCACCTTCACCTTTGCCGTCGGCGCGCTGCTGGCGGGCATCGGCGCCATTCTGTATTGCTGCAAGTATCCGCAGGTCAAGCCCACCACCGGCTATCTGCTGGGCATCAAGGCCTTCGTTGCCGCCGTTCTGGGCGGCATCGGCTCCATCCCCGGCGCCATGCTGGGCGGCCTTGCCATCGGCATGGTGGAAGTCATCGTCAATGCGCTGGGATATACCACGTGGGCCGACGCGGTGGTATATGCGATCCTGATCATCGTCCTGCTTGTGAAGCCGACCGGCTTCCTCGGCCGGACAATGCGAGAGAAAGTCTGAGGTGGCCGGAATGAAAAAGAGAATCCAGCTCAGGACACCTTATAAATACGCGATCAACGCCGTCATCGTGGCGGTCGTGCTGATCGTGGGCAGCGTGCTGTATAACGGCGGCGCGCTGAACCGGGCCAGCAAGGCGCTGCTCATCCAGTGCGGCATCTACAGTATGCTGGCCGTCAGCCTGAATATCTGCACCGGCTATCTGGGCCAGCTCCCGCTGGGCCACGCGGGCTTCATGGCCGTGGGCGCATATGCGGGCGCGATCTTCTGGAAGGCTACCGCCGCATGGCCGACGGCGCTGAGTATCATCGTCGGTCTGCTGATCGCGGGCATCTGCGCCGCCATCTGCGGCATCATCATCGGCATCCCGGCTCTGCGTCTGAAGGGCGACTATCTGGCCATCATCACGCTGGGCTTCGGCGAGATCATCCGCATCATCATCATCAACATGAAGAATATCACCGGCGGCACCCCCGGCCTGCTGAATATCCCCAAGCATTCCAACTTCTTCGTGACCTATGCCTGCCTGATCGTGACCATCTACGTGATCCATACGGTGATGCATTCCCGGCACGGGCGGGCGATCCTGTCCATACGGGGCAATGAGATCGCGGCGGAATGCTGCGGCATCAACCTGACGACCTATAAGGTCTTCGCCTTCGCCCTTTCCGCCTTCTTCGCCGGTATCGCCGGTGCGGTCTACGGCGGCTTCCAGACCTCGCTGTTCCCGGCCTCCTTCGACTTCATGGCCTCCATCAACATTCTGGTCATGGTGGTGCTGGGCGGCATGGGCAGCATGACCGGCGCGGTCATCGCCGCCACGGTGCTGACGGCGCTGCCCAGCCTGATGCAGGCCTTCAGCAGCTACCGCATGGTCATCTATTCGCTGCTGCTCATCGTGGTCATGATCTTCAAGCCCTCCGGCCTGATGGGCCAGAAGGATATTTCCCTCGTCCGCTTCATCGAGAAGTTGCTGAACGGGGAAGCGTTCAAAGCCCGGAAAAAGGAGGCTGCGGAGCATGAGTGAGCGGAAGAACGAATTGAAGCCCGTGCCCAGCAAGACAAGACTGCTGGAGCGGGACATGGACAAGATCCCGATCCTGGAAACGCACCATCTGGGCATCGACTTCGGCGGCCTCACCGCCGTGAATGAATTTGAGCTGACCATCGGGCGCACGGAGATCACCGGCCTCATCGGCCCCAACGGCGCGGGCAAGACCACGGTCTTCAACCTGCTGACCAACGTGTATAAGCCTACCCGCGGCACTATCCTGCTGGACGGGAAGCCCACCGCCGGGCTCAGCACCGTGAAGCTGAACCGCATGGGTATCGCCCGCACCTTCCAGAACATCCGCCTGTTCAAGGATATGAGCGTGATGGACAATATTCTGGTGGGTCTGCACCATGAGATGGACTATTCGCTGCCGGAGGCGATCCTCCGCCTGCCCCGCTACTGGCGCGGCGAGCGCATCGCCCGGGAGCGGGCCATGGAGCTGCTGCGCATCTTCCACATGGAGGACATGGCGGACACGCCTGCGGGCAGCCTGCCCTATGGCGCGCAGCGGCGGCTGGAGACCCTCCGTGCGCTGGCGACGAATCCGTCCCTGCTGCTGCTGGACGAGCCTGCCGCCGGTATGAACCCCAGCGAGACCGCCGAGCTGATGGAAAACATCGGCCGCATCCGCGACACCTTCCAGATCGCCATCCTGCTGATCGAGCATGACATGAGCCTTGTCATGGGCATCTGCGAGGGCATCGCCGTTCTGAACTTCGGGCAGATCATCGCCAAGGGCACCCCGGAGGAGATCCGCAACGACCCCAAGGTCATCGAAGCCTATCTGGGCAAGCAGAAGGAGGCGTGAGAATGAGCGAACTGATGCTGAATGTGGAGAATCTGAACGTCTACTACGGCAGCATTCATGCCATTCAGGGCGTTTCCTTTCAGGTGAACAAGGGCGAGATCGTCACCCTGATCGGCGCAAACGGCGCGGGCAAATCCACGACGCTGAACACCGTCAGCGGACTCCTGCGCAGTAAGACCGGCAGCATCACCTTCAACGGCGAGAACATCAGCTCCACCGCGCCCCATCTGGTGGTGCGCAAGGGCATCGTCCACGTGCCGGAAGGCCGCCGCATCTTCGCGCAGCTGACCGTGGAGGAGAATCTGGAAATGGGCGCCTACACCCGCCCCGGCAAGGAGCTGGACGATTCCATGGCGGATGTGTACGACCGTTTCCCCCGCCTGAAGGAGCGGCGGCGTCAGGTCGCCGGAACGCTTTCCGGCGGCGAACAGCAGATGCTGGCCATCGGCCGCGCGCTGGTGGGCAAGCCCCAGCTGCTCATGCTGGACGAGCCCAGCATGGGTCTCGCACCCATCATCGTGGAGCAGGTGTTCTCCATCATTCAGGAGATCCACAAGTCCGGCGTGACCATCCTGCTGGTGGAGCAGAATGCCCGCATGGCCCTCAGCGTGGCCGACCGGGGCTACGTGCTGGAGACCGGGCGCATCGCGCTTTCCGGCACCGGCGCGGAGCTGCTGGATAACGACAGCGTGCGGAAGGCCTATCTTGGCAGTTAAGTGAATTTTGGCCGGACCGAGGCGTGACCCCGGTCCGGCTTTTTCTGAAAAACCGGCCCGTGCGGGGCCGCGAAAGGAGCAAGCAAATGTACGAGCGTTATTTTGCCCGGGGCGGGAGCTGCCCGCAGCCGGTGTTTCCCTGCACGCCCCAGAGCGCGCTGAAGCCCGCCGTCACGCTGGACGGGAGCGTCGTTCCCGGCAGCACCTTCGGCTGCGTGGAATGGATCGTGTCCGACCTGACCACGGAGGGACTCATTGCCCATGAATCCGACGAGCTGCATATGTTCGTGGGCGGCGACCCGGCGGATCAGGAAAACCTGAACGGGGTGCTGGATTTTCAGATCGAGAACGACCATCTGGTCTTTTCCGAAACGAGCTTCGTCTTCGTGCCCGCTGGCTGCGCCCACAATCTCTGCAGCGTGAAGGGCCTCACGAAGCCCATCCTGCACTATGTCATGCACGTGAACGCGGGCTTTTACCGCGCTGCTCCCGCTGCGGCAGCCGCGCCGAAGGGGACATACGCGGACTACCGGGTGGTGAAATATGCCCCGGTGGACGGCCGCATCCCCGACGCGCCGCCGGGCTTCCTCAGCTTCCTGCTGTGGATCGACGGGCAGAAGCTCCCCGGCGCGCCCTATACGGAATCGGTCTGGTTCCACACCACCAACGATACCGGCCCGGAGAACCACACCCATGAGGATCTGGACGAGTTCATCGCCTTCATTGGCAGCGACCCGGCGCATCCCGAGGAACTGAACGGGGATATCAGCTTCCTGATCGGCGGCGAGACCATCCACACCACGAAAAGCACGCTGGTCTTCGTACCGCGGCATATCTCCCACAGCCCGCTGCTGGTCCACGCGCTGGAAAAGGACATCCTCCATTTCTCCGGCGGCAACAGCGGCAACTATAACAAGGACGTGAATTCGACCTTCTGAATGGAAATATTCCTTCTTCGGCCGGCGCTCTTCTTCCGGGGAGGCGCGGGGGTCGGGGTTGGGAA
>JAZQQF010000062.1:0-7546 GCA_045628925.1 Oscillospiraceae bacterium
ACCAGATCCGCGTCCACTGCGCGGAGATGGGCTGGCCTCTGCTGGGGGACAGGCTCTACGGCACGGCGGAGAGCATCGCCCGGAGCGAAGAACTGGGGGAAACCATGCAGAATTTATGGTGCGTGCGCATGACGTTCCGGCATCCCCTCACGGGGGAGAACGTCACCGTGGAGGCTCCACCGGCGGGCGTGCCGGAGCTTTTCCGGGCAGCGGCGGAAGCGTGTTCAGAATAAAGTCAGAGGCGGGACACTTGAATATTATTGACATCCATGCCCACGTCTACCCCCATAAGGTGGCGGTGAAGGCGTCCACGAACATCGGCAATTTCTACAATATCAATATGCACTACGACGGCACGACGGAATGCCTCCTGCGGGAGGGCGTTCCCGGCGGGGTGGACCGGTACGTCATCCACTCCGTGGCGACCAGCGCTTCGCAGGTGGAGCCCATCAATGACTTCATCGCCGCGGAGGTCAGCGCCCACCCGGAGCGGTTCATCGGCTTCGCCACCCTGCACCCGGATATGGCCGACCCGGACGGGGAGCTGCGCCGGGCGCTGGGGATGGGCCTGAAGGGCGTGAAGCTCCATCCGGACTTTCAGCGCTTCCGCACCGACAGCGAGGAGGCCATCCGCCTGTTCCGCGCCTGCGCGGAGCAAAATGTCCCGGTGCTGATGCACACGGGGGACGTAAGGCATAACTATTCCCGCCCGTGGATGGTGCCGCCGGTGCTGGAGGCCTGCGGGGGAAAGCTGAAGCTCATCTGCGCCCATTTCGGCGGCTGGTCGGAATGGATGTACGCGGCGAAGGTGCTGAAGGGGCTGGATATCTGGGTGGATACCGCGTCCTCGAGCTTCGCCCTCAGCGAGGATCAGCTTCGTTACCTCATCGGCGTATACGGGCCGGAGCGGGTCATTTTCGGCAGCGACTACCCCATGTGGGATTCCGGCGAGGAGGCGCGGCAGATCATGGCGCTGGGCCTCGGCGCGGAGACGGAGGAAAATATCTTCCACCGCAATCTGGAACGGCTGCTGGGATTGCCGGAAAGCTGAGATTCCGGGGTTTTCACTCTTGCGAAATCGGAAATCATATTGTAAAATAGATTGATTTACCCCCTGATACGGACAGAACGCGAATATTTCCGCATGGAAAGGATGTATATAGAATGGCGACGGATTATAAGGGAACTCTGAATATGCCCAAGACCGACTTTCCCATGAAGGCGGGTCTCGCCCAGCGGGAGCCGGGCTGGCTGGAAAGCTGGAAGGAAAAGGATATCTACGGTGGGCTGCAGAAGCGCGGCGAGGGAAAGCCCCGCTTCATCCTGCATGACGGCCCTCCGTTCAGTAACGGCAAGATCCACATGGGCACCGCGCTCAACAAGTGCCTGAAGGATTTCATCAACCGCTATAAGGCCATGACGGGCTACCATGTGAGCTATACCCCCGGCTGGGATAACCACGGTATGCCCATCGAATCCGCCATCATCAAGCAGCAGAAGCTGAACCGCAAGCAGATGAGCATCCCCGAATTCCGGGACGCCTGCCATGAATTCGCTCAGAACTACGTGGATATCCAGATGGAGCAGTTCAAGCGTCTGGGCGTGATGGCCGACTGGGATCATCCCTACCGCACCATGGACCCCAAGTTCGAGGCCGAGGAAGTGAAGGTCTTCGGGCAGATGTACGAAAAGGGCTACATCTATAAGGGCAAGAAGCCCGTCTACTGGTGCCCCAAGGACGAGACCGCGCTGGCCGAGGCGGAGATCGAATACGCCGAGGATCCCTGCAAGTCCATCTTCGTGAAGTTCGCGGTGAAGGACTGCCGCGGGAAGCTTAAGCAGTTCGACAATCTCTATTTCGTCATCTGGACCACCACCACGTGGACCATCCCCGGCAACCTCGCCATCTGCGTGAACCCCGAGCTTACCTACGTCATCGCCCGCAATCGTGAAAAGGGCGAGAGCTATATCCTCGCAAAAGACCTGATGAACAGCGTCATCGAAGCCTGCGGCCTCCCCGCGCTGGAGGTGCTGGCAGAGATGAAGGGCGCGGAATTCGAGCTGATGACCGCGCAGCATCCCCTCTTCGACCGGGAGAGCGTCATCCTCTGCGGCGACCACGTCACGCTGGACGCCGGCTCCGGCTGCGTGCATACCGCGCCGGGTCACGGTCAGGACGACTATGAGATCTGCCGCAAATACGACGCCTCCGGCAAGACCGACATCGGCATCATCGTGCCGGTGGACGACCGGGGCAGAATGAACGAGCGGGCGGGCAAATACGAGGGCCTCACCACGGATGAAGCCAACGTCGCCATTTTCGACGATCTCTCTGCCTGCGGCGCGTTGCTGGGGTGGAAGCAGATTTTGCACCAGTACGCCCACTGCTGGCGCTGCAAGAACCCCATCCTCTACCGCGCCACCGACCAGTGGTTCTGCTCCGTGGACGCTTTTAAGGACGCTGCCGTCGCCGCCTCCAACGAGGTGGAGTGGCACCCCGAATGGGGCAAGGGCCGCATGGAGGGCATGATCCGCGAACGCGCCGACTGGTGCATCTCCCGTCAGCGCCACTGGGGCCTGCCCATCCCCGTGTATTATTGCAATGACTGCAAGAAGCCCGTCTGCACCTCCGAGACCATTCAGAAGAACAGCGAGACCTTCAAGGCCGAAGGCTCCAATGCGTGGTTCCTGAAGGAAGCGAAGGAGCTGCTGCCGGAAGGCTTCGCCTGCCCCTTCTGCGGCGGGAAGGAGTTCACCAAAGAGACCGACACGCTGGACGGCTGGTTCGATTCCGGCTCCACCCATGTGGCCTCCATGCTGCTGGACAGCCCCGGCGTCTGGCCCGCCGATTTGTATCTGGAGGGCGGCGACCAGTATCGCGGCTGGTTCCAGTCCAGCCTGCTCACCGCCGTTGCCACCCGCGGCAGGGCGCCCTATAAGGCCGTTCTGACCCACGGCTGGACGGTGGACGGCGAGGGCCGCGCCATGCACAAGTCGCTGGGCAACTCCGTCCTGCCCGACGAGCTGATCCCCAAATACGGCGCGGAGCTGCTGCGCCTGTGGGCCGCTTCCGCCGACTACCGGCTGGATATGCGCTGCTCGGACAATATCTTCAAGCAGCTCAGCGACAAGTATCTGAAGATCCGCAACACCGCCCGCTACATCCTCGGCAATCTGGACGGGTTCGACCCCAATACCGGCCTGCTGCCCTTCGATGAGCTGGAAGCGCTGGACAAGTGGGCGCTCAGCCGCCTGAACAGCCTGACGGCCAAGTGCCGCGAGGCTTACGATAACTATGAGTTCTATGCGGTGACCTACGCCATCCACAACTTCTGCGTCACCGATATGTCCAGCTTCTATCTGGATATCGTGAAGGACCGCCTTTACTGCGAAGCGAAGGACGGGAAGCTGCGCCGCAGCGCGCAGACCGCCATCTTCCACATCCTCAACAGCCTGACGAAGCTCCTTGCCCCCGTGCTGGCCTTCACCGCCGAGGAGATCTGGGGCATGATGCCGCACCTCGCTTCCGAGGACGCGGAGAGCGTGCTTTATAACGACATCCCCGCCGCGAACGGCGAATGGGTGCTGTCCGACGCGGAGAACGCCCGGTGGGAGACCGTCATGAAGCTCCGGGCCGACGTGCTGAAGGCGCTGGAGGGCGCGAGAGGCGCGAAGGTCATCGGCAAGCCGCTGGACGCGGAGGTGACCGTGTATCTGGGCGATGCGCTGAAGGCCGAAACGCTGGAGGGCGTGGATCTCAGGACCGTGTGCATCGTGTCCAAGGCCGCCGTGCTGGCCGAGGCCGGGCCGGAGGAGCTGGAGGCCGGCGCAAACTGCGGCGTGAAGGTGGCCGTCAGACCCTCCGAAGCGCCCAAGTGCGCCCGCTGCTGGACCCATGACGAGCACGTGGGCGAGGATGCCGGGCATCCCGACCTCTGCCCCCGCTGCGCGGGCGTCATCGCCGCGCTGTAAGCGGAAATCAGGAAAAACAGACATACGCGGCAGCGTCTTTTGACGCTGCCGCTTTTGGGAAAGGGTATCGTTATGCCGTATCTCCTTCTGAGCGCGCTCATCGTGCTGGTGGATCAGCTGTATAAGGTCCGGTGCGTGGGGCGTCTGCGCATGGGCGTTTCCACCGCGTTCCTGCCGGGCTTCATGAACCTGACGATGGTGCATAATTACGGGGCCAGCTGGGGCATCCTTGCCGGGAAGACCTCGCTGCTGCTCATCGTGACGGGGCTTGTCTGCCTTGCGCTGGCTGTCCTGCTCCTGCTGGGGCGGCCGGAAAAGACCCTCGGGCGGGTGAGCATCGCCTTCGTGCTGGGCGGCGCGCTGGGCAACGCCATCGACCGGCTGCTGCAGGGCTACGTGGTGGATATGTTCGAGACCGCGTTCATCTCCTTCCCGGTGTTCAACGTGGCGGACTGCTTCATCACCGTGGGCGCGCTGCTGCTCATCGTCCACGTGCTGACGGAGGAGGGCGAGGAGCGAAAGCAGAAGCAGCGCTCCAGCCGGGATCGCTGGGAAAAGAGCCGGGACGCGGCGAAGCGGGAGGCCGAGGCGGCCGAGGTGCTGCGCAGGGAGTTTCAGGATGAGAACGGAACTGATCGCGGAAATTGAGGACGAGGACACCCGGCTGGACGCGTTCCTTGCCGGAAAGCTGCCGGAACTGAGCCGCAGCCGCATCCAGCAGCTCATCGAGGCCGGGTGCGTGACGCTGGAGGGGCTTGCGCCGAAGAAGAACTACCGCGTGGGCGCGGGCGACCTGTTCACGGTGGAAGTGCCGGAGGCGAGACCGCTGGACGTGCAGCCGGAAAACATCCCGCTGGACATCGTCTATGAGGACGGGGATCTGATCGTTCTGAACAAGCCCAAGGGGCTGGTGGTGCATCCCGCGCCGGGACACGAGAGCGGCACGCTGGTGAACGCGCTCCTGTACCACTGCGGCGATACGCTCTCCGGCATCGGCGGCGTGACGCGGCCGGGCATCGTGCATCGGCTGGATATGGACACCTCCGGGCTGATGCTCTGCGCGAAGAACGACATGGCCCACCAGCGCCTCAGCGCCCAGCTCAGCGACCGGAGCCTGAGCCGGGTCTATGAGGCCATCCTGCGGGGGACGCCGAAGGAGACGGAGGGAACCGTGGACGCGCCCATCGGCAGAAGTCCCAATGACCGGAAGAAGATGGCCGTCACACAGAACCACGCCCGCCGGGCCGTGACCCACTATCGGGTGCTGGAGACCTATCCCGGCTTCAGCTACGTGCAGTGCAAATTGGAGACCGGGCGCACCCATCAGATCCGCGTCCACATGGCGCATCTCGGGCACCCCGTGGCGGGCGACCCGCTTTACGGGGGCGGAAAGAACGAGCTGGGGCTGACGAGCCAGTGCCTCCACGCCCGCCATATCCGCTTTATCCACCCCGCCACCGGGGAAGAGATGTCCTTTTCCAGCGAACTGCCCGAGGAATTCACGCGGGCGCTTTCACGGCTGCGTCAGGGCGGATGAGCGGCTGCGCCTTCCCCGGTTGGGGGATGCGGATGGTCAGCACCAGCTCGCCCTCCTGCTCCGTGCGCTCACAGACCGCTTTGACCCCGCTGCGATTCATCAGATTCAGGCCCCTTGTCACGGTGTTGAGGAAGATGCGAACGTCCTTCAGCACCACGAAGGGGGCCTTCTTTTTTGCCTTTTTCGCGGGCGGCTGCGCGGTTCCGGAAAGCAGCAGCTCGATATACGCTTCGGTCTTTGCCACGGTCAGGTCATTTTTCAGAATGAAGTCCAGCGCGGCGGCCTGCGCCTCCGGGGTCTCCAGACGCAGGAGCGCGCGGGCATGGCGCTCGGTGAGACCCTCCCGGCGCAGCGTTTCCAGCACCTCCGGCGGCAGGCGCAGCACCCGCAGCTTGTTGGCCACCGCGCTCTGGGATTTGGAGATGCAGCGGGCCGCCTCCTCCTGACTCATGCCGTAGGTCTGAATGAGCTGCCGGAGGCCCTCCGCCTCCTCGATGAAGTCCAGGTCCTTGCGCTGCAGGTTTTCCACCAGCGCCAGCAGGCCGCTCTGACAGCTGTCCACGTCCAGCAGGATGCAGGGGACGCTTTCCAGCCCCGCCAGCGCGGCGGCGCGGAGGCGGCGTTCGCCCGCCACCAGCTCATAGCTGCCCGCGCCCAGCTTGCGCACGGTGAGGGGCTGGAGGATGCCGTAGGTACGGATGCTGTCGCGCAGTTCGCTGAGGCTTTCCGGGTCGAATTCCCGCCGGGGCTGGTTCGGATTGGGTCGGATGGCGCCGACGGGCAGGGTGATGATCATGCGGCTGCTCAAAAATGACGGTGTTTTCATGGGGTAAAACCTCCTTTCCCGTCAAGCCTACGCATTTCCCGCCGCGAAAGCCCGCGAAACCGGTCGGGAAATTACCGGAAAAGGAAAATATTTCCACGATGCCCGAAACGCCCCGCGGCGTTTATCACCCGTGCTGCGACGCAGTGCGGAGAGCAGACCGCAAGCGTTTCCTGCCCGCAGCCGTGCGCCGCACAGGGACAAAAAAACTCCCGGACGGAGTCGTCCGGGAGGAGAACGGAAAAGCGGCAGGCGGGCCGTCCTTTTCCGTGCGCGGGGGAGCATCGGCAAAAAAACCGCCGGATCTGCCTCCCGCCGCGCTGCGCCACTTGGATAAGCTGTGGTCATACCATAGCGCTCCGGCGGGGCGAAATCCCGCGAAAAATGTCGAACCCGTGAATTTTCGTAAAATTTTCAAAAACCTCTTCCATTTTGGACGGAAACGTGCTATACTTCAAAATGTAAATGGTTAGGGAGCAAAACCGTTTGCAAGCGCATTTTTCACTGAAAGGAGAGACCCTTATGAATTTCGTGTTTACCGAAAAGAAAATGACCTCGTCCGACGATCTGCGTGCCTATGCGGAGAAGAAGATCGGCAAGCTGGAAAAGCTGTTCCGCGGCGAAAGCACGGCCTACGTGACCTTCCGCGTGGAGCGCAACCGCAACATTGCCGAAGTCACCGTGAGCGCCAACGGGATGTTCTACCGCGCCAGCGAAAGCACCAATGATATGTATGTGTCCATTGATGCGACGGTGGCGTCCCTGACCCGGCAGGTGCGCAAGTACAAGACCCGTCTGGAAAAGCGCATCCATGAAAACGTCTTGGATGCAGACTTCGCCGCGGCGGTGCCCGTGGCGGAGGAAGAGGAGCAGGAATTCAAGGTCACCCGTACCAAGCGTTTCTCCATCAAGCCCATGAGCGTGGACGAGGCCATCCTGCAGATGAACCTGCTGGAGCATGATTTCTATGTGTTCCGCAATCAGGATGAGGACGGCGCGTTCGCCGTGGTGTATAAGCGCGAGGCCGGGGACTATGGCCTGATCGAGGCCGGGGACGTGGAGAACTGACCGGGCTTCCGGCGAGGTGCATTCCAAAGGATGATGTTCGGGGCTGCCGCATTTGCGGCAGCCCCGTTTTTTGCGTGGGTGGGGGTAGGTACGGATTCGCCGGGAGTGCATTCGGTATTGCAAGATGGTGCTGCTGCCTCCTGCGG
>JAZQQF010000063.1:0-42745 GCA_045628925.1 Oscillospiraceae bacterium
GGTCTACCCGGCGAAAAAGGGCGTTCAGAAGGTCAACTACATTCCGTGGTATGACTGGATCCTGATGATCCTCGGCGCGGGCGCATTTTTCTACGTGTGCTTCTGCGCGAAGGATCTGACGGTCCGCCTCGGCTTCTTGAATATCCACGGTTATGAGATCATCATCGGCATCATCGGCGTACTGTCGGTGATGGAGCTGTGCAGAAGAAGCACCGGCATCCCCATCCTCTGCGTGGCGGCGGTATTCGTGCTGTACGCCATATACTACTACTGGTTCAGCAAGGGCCTCGGCTTTGCGAAGGCCATCCGCCAGCTGACCATCGGCCTGTTCTATAACATCAACGGCGTGCTGAGTACGCCTATTCAGGTCTGCGCCAAGTTCATCGTAGTGTTCATCATCTTCGGCTCGTTCCTGGAGCGCACCGGCATCTCCAATTTCTTCATCAATCTGGCAAACTGCGTTGCCGGCTGGGCCTCCGGCGGTCCTGCCAAGGTCGCGGTCATTTCCTCCGCGCTCTGCGGCATGGTCTCCGGCTCCAGCGTGGGCAACACGGTCACCACCGGCAGCGTCACCATCCCCATGATGAAGCGCACCGGTTACAAGGGCGAGTTCGCGGGCGCCGTGGAAGCGGCAGCCTCCACCGGCGGTCAGATCATGCCGCCCATCATGGGCGCGGCCGCGTTCCTGATGGCGGACTATGTGGGCGTTCCGTATTCCAATATCATCGTCCGCGCCATTCTGCCCGCGTTCCTGTACTTCCTCGGCATCTTCATCTGCGTGCATCTGGAAGCGAAAAAGCTGGGCCTGAAGGGTATCAGCAAGGAGGACCTGCCGGTTTTCAAGAAGCTGGTGAAGCAGACCTATCTGCTGCTCCCGCTGATCATTCTGGTCTATCTGGTCTCCTCCGGCACCCGTACCATGGCCTTCGCCGCTGCTATCGCCATCATCTTCGCGGTGGCCGTCTCCAACCTGAAGCATAACCCGGCAATGGGCATCATCAGCGTTGCGGCGCTGCTCGTTTACCTCTTCGTGCCGCTGCCCAATGCTGTGGGTATCGCGCTGCTGCTGGTGGGCATCATCGCCGCGGCGATCTGTATGTTCCATAAGGACGCGACCATGACCCCGGCCATCTTCTTCGATTCGCTGGCAAACGGCGGCAAGGGAGCGCTGAGCGTGGCCTCTGCCTGCGGCATCGCGGGCGTCATCGCGGGCTGCATCACCATGACCGGCCTAGCCAGCCAGCTCATCACCGCGATCATCACCCTGTCCCACGGCGTGAAGTTCGTGGCCCTGTTCATGACGATGCTCTGCTGCATCATCCTCGGCATGGGCGTTCCCACCACGGCGAACTACTGCATCATGGCCTCCACCTGCGCGCCCATCCTCATCGAGCTGGGCATCCCGGCGATCGCCGCACACTTCTTCGTGTTCTATTTCGGCATCGTTGCGGATATTACCCCGCCGGTGGCACTGGCGGCCTATGCGGGCAGCGCGATCGCCAAGTCGAAGCCCATGCAGACAGCCTTGAATGCTACAAAGCTGGCCATCGCGGCCTTTATCGTCCCGTATATCTTCGCGCTGAATCCCAGTATGCTGCTGATCGACGCGAAATTCTGGGACGTGGCGCAGATAGTCATCACCTCCATCATCGGTATGTTCGGCGTCGGCGCCGGTCTGGAAGGCTACCTGATCGATAAGCTGGTCTGGCCGCTCCGCATCGTGAGCATTGCCGGCGGCCTGCTGCTCATCATCCCCGGCCTGCTGACGGATGTCATCGGCATCGTCGTGGTCGCAGCGGTCATCGTGATCCAGATCCTTTCCAAGCGTTCCAGAAGGGCTGCTGCCTGAGAAACTCAAATCAATCAAACCTCCCTGCTTCAAAGCGGGGAGGTTTTTGCATCTTCTGACAGGGCAGCGCATAAGCATATAGCAGGCTTGCACGAAAGGAAGATGCACGTGAATCAAACGGATCGCTTTTTTCAGGCATTTCGGCTGCTGCCGGAATCGCTGCGGCGCGAACTGGTCTTTATCGATGATGCGCAGAAACGTGAGACGGAGGAGATCCGTCTGCGCTGCGGCCTGCCCGTGTCATTGACGGTCGGCGGCGGCGTAAAAGAACAACATACCCGACCGGTATGCGCGGAAGATCTGGAATTCGTGGTGGAACAGGCTTCGCAGTACAGCCTTTATGCCACGAAGGAAAGCATGAAGCACGGTTTTCTCACCGCGCAGGGCGGCGTCCGCATCGGCATCGGGGGCAGTATTCTGGAGCAGAACGGCGAAGCGGCTGGGTATCGAACGATATCATCCCTGAATCTGCGCATTCCCCACGCTGCGGCCTGCGTGGATGATGCGATGTTCCGGCAACTGGCGGATGGCTCCGTCCTCATCTACTCGTTGCCCGGCACCGGAAAAACGACAGTCCTCCGGGAACTGGTCCGCCGCCTGTCCGACAGTGGGAAACGCATTTCGCTGCTGGATGAACGGGGAGAACTGGCGGCACTGCAGAACGGGATCCCGCTGTATGACGTGGGAAAAAACACGGACGTTCTGGCGTTCTGCGCGAAACAGACCGGAACGGAGATGCTCCTGAGGTCGATGAATCCGCAGGTCATTGCGATGGACGAGTTATCGGCATCGGATGCGGGTCTGCTGGATCGTGTCTGCACCGCGGGGGTCATGGTGCTTGCAACAGTCCACGCTGAAAACCGGGATCAGCTGCGGAAACGAGGCATACCGCTTCGATTTTTCCCACATCTGCTTCACATCCGCCTGCGGGACGGCGTTCGGCACTATACGGTCGAGGAGGGAGAAGGATGCTGAAATGGCTGGGAGCTTTTATGGTCGTCTTCTGCTCGTGCTGCATCGGTGCGGACCGGGTGCTGCATTCCCGGCAGCGCATCCGCAGCCTGAACGCGCTGCTGGACGGGCTGAACCTCCTGCGCTGCGAGCTGGAGACCGATGCTCCGGCGATGCCGAAGCTGTTGGAAAGACTTTCACAGAATGCGCCTCAGCCGGCGGCAGAGCTGTTCGGAGCAGCCGCCGAACACCTGCGGAAGCGGGAACTGCCGTTTTCGGTCATCTGGGAGATCGCCGTCCGGGAAACGGACTCGCTGCTGCTTCGCGCAGAGGAACGGCAGGCCCTGCTGACGCTGGGACAGGTGCTGGGAAAGAGCGGAACGGAGGCGCAATGCAGGGAAGTGCAGCGCACCGAAGCCCGGCTGAAGCTCTTTCTGGAACTGGAACAGGGGGAGCGGCTGAAACGGAACCGGGTCTATGCTGCCGTGGGTGCCGGGACCGGGCTGATGCTTGCCATCATGCTGCTTTGAGGTGCGGAGATGGAAGTGGAACTCGTTTTCAAGCTGGCTGCGCTGGGCATCATCCTCGCGGTGCTGAATATCCTCCTGAGCCGTTCCGGGCGGGACGATCAGGCGCTGATGGTCACGCTTGCGGGGTTGGTGGCCGCACTGGTGATGGTCGTGCAGGAGATCAGCGACCTGTTTCAGCTCATCCGGCGGCTGTTCGGATTCTGAGCGGTGGACACGCTGAAAAAATGCGCCGCGATCGCCATCACGGCGGCCGTACTGGCGCTGACGCTGAAAAAGCGCAGCGAGGAACAGAGCTTCCTGCTGGGGATCCTGGCCGCGGTCCTGATCCTCATCGGAACGATGCAGGCCATCGAGCCGGTCTTAAATGCGGCAAAATCGCTGGAAGAAAAGGCGGCGATATCGCCTGCGCTGCTGGTACCGGTACTGAAGAGTCTCGGACTTGCGCTGCTGGGGAAGCTATCGGGCGATTTCTGCCGGGACGCCGGGCAGACCGCGCTGGGGTCCGTCATGGAATTTGCCGCCTCCTGCGCCATTCTCTGCGCGGCCGTTCCGCTGCTGGAAAGTCTTGCAGATACGGTGTTCTCTGCGTTCTGACGCTGTTAACCGTGCTTTCTGCGCCTGTCAGCGCCGGATGGGAGGAGGAAGAACTGGGGGCTTATCTGCAGACCGGAGAGCTGGAGGAGGCCGGGAGCGACGCGGGGCTGGATCGTTTCGGCGACATCTTCAACGGGTTTCAGGCGGACAAGGCGCTGAATGAGATCGTTCAGTCGGCGCTGCGGGCCTGTCTGACGGAGGACGGCGCGGAACGGGTCGCCTGCAGTATGGGCATCGTAATTCTCTGCGGTCTGATACGCAGCACATTTTCACTCAGCACCGGCGCGTTGGATGCTCTGACGCTCTGCGCCGCCTGCGGCATCACAGCGCTGCTGTTCGGCGGAACGGATGCGCTCACGGCCCTCAGCATCGAGACCCTTGGGAAAGCGCAGGATACAGCAAACGTGCTCCTGCCCACGCTGGCAGGGGCGGCTGCGCTTTCCGGGAGCGTGACGGCCGCGACGGTGAAATTCGGGATCGCAGGATTTGCGATGAACGTGCTTCTGAACCTGTGCGTCAACGCCGTCATGCCTCTGACGAAAGTATTCTGTGCCGCCGCGGCTGTGGAAGCGGTCTGCGAAAGTGATCTGCTCACGGGCGTGATGCGTTTTCTGAAATGGTGCGTGAATATGCTGCTCATCCTGCTGCTGTCAGCCTTTACGATCTATCTCAGCGTTTCCGGGCTTGTGAGCGGAACGACGGACGCAGCCGTCCTTCGCGGCGCAAAAACGACGATCTCCACGATGCTGCCGCTGGTAGGCAGCATCGCCTCGGATGCGGCAGCCTCCGTGCTTGCGGCAGCGTCGGTATTCCGGCAGCAGCTGGGCGTGTTCGGGCTTGTATTGCTGGCTTCGGTGCTGCTGCTGCCGTTTCTGCGGGTCGGCGCACAGTATCTGCTCATGAAAGGGGCGGCGGCGGTATCCGGCGGGCTGGGAGAAAAGCGCTTGAACAGGCTGCTGGACCGCTGTGCGGAAGCCATGGGAATGCTGCTGGCCTGCCTTGGCGCCTGCGCGATGCTGCTCTATTTCTCCGTGTTTTCCCTGATGAAGGTGAGCACATGATGATCGCGCTGGGGCAGGAATGGCTCTGCCCGCTGCTGTGCGGGGCGGTATTCGCAGCATTGACGCTTTCCCTGACGCCGGAAGGCAGTACGAAGCGCACCGTACGGTTTATCCTCGGCGTTTTCATGACGCTGCTCGTACTGCAGCCCATCCGACGAATGAAAACGGAATGGAACGCGGCATGGTTTTCGCTGGAGCATCTGGACACAGCTGATTTCCTGCAGGACACGGAACGGATATCGCAGCAGCTGACGGAGGCGTTCATAAAGAAGGAAGCGGAAGCATATATCTGGAATGCGGCCGATCGGCTGGGGATTCGGGACCTGGGCGTGTGCATCGGGCTCCAAACGGAGGAGGGCTGCCCCGTGCCATATGAAATATCGCTTCGCGGCTGCTGGACGGAGGAACAGAAGACGGCGCTGACCTTCCTGCTGGAGGGGGAACTGGGCATCCCGCGGGAGCGGCAGGATTGGAGTTCGGGAAATGTTTTTGAATCTGAAGAAAGCTCTGAAGGACCATAAACTCTGGCTCCTGATCCCGCTGGCGCTGGGCGTCGTTCTGCTGTTTCCGGTCAGACGGAGCGAGGGAACGCAGAAGGCGGAGATCGCTTCGACTTTTTCGTTGGAGGACGAGGAACAGCGCATCGCCGCGGCACTTGAGAAGATCGCAGGTGCGGGAAACGTGACGGTCGTTCTGACGCTGGAACGGAGCGAACAGCACGAATTTGCACGCAATACGGATTCCGACCGTCAGACGCAGGCGGAAAGCGGGCGGACCGAAGAACGCAGCGAAATTGCGGAAGTGGGGGACGGGGCGCTCACCGTGACGGTGCTGTACCCGCGCTATCGAGGCGCACTGGTCGTTATGGAAGGGGACGGCAGCGCACTGCGGCTGTCGGTCACACAGGCGGTTTCGTCATTGACGGGGCTGGGAAGCGATAAGATCACCGTGATCGGCGGCAGCCGCTGAACTGCCGGAAATCTATGCAGAAAAGAAGCGGAGGGTATTATGAAGATCATCAAAAGGAACGCAATCATCATCGCGGTCATCCTCTTTGTCGGCGTGGCTGTATACCTGAACTGGGCGTACAACCGGCAGGAGGCGGAGCTGGATGGAACAGAGGCAGGGCAGGAGGTATCCGGCGTTTTGGATACGGCCGGGAGCGAGGACCTGTTTTACAGCGCACCGGCACCGGAGCCGGTCCTTGCTGCCGCAAATGCGGTAACGGAGTATTTCACGTCTGCCAGACTGACCCGGCAGCAGGCGCGTGACAGCGCGGTATCCACGCTGCGGGAAGCAGCGGAGTCGGAGGGAACGGAAGGCGCGGCGGATTCCGCATTGAACGTCATCTCCGATATGGCGAAGTACACGGTCGCGGAGGCGGAGATCGAAGCGTTGGTGCGGGCCAAGGGCTTCGACGATTGCCTCGTCTTTTTGGATGACGACAGCGTGACCGTGGCCGTGGCGTCCCCCGTGACCGGCCTGACCGCCAGCGCGGTGAGCCGCATCACGGATATTGTGCTGGATGAGACAACGCTTTCCACCGAACAGATCAAAATTATCGAAGTGAAATAACTTCCCTTTTCCGAATGATTGTGCTATAATACCGGTATCATGGAAATGCTGTACGGTCGGTGCGAAAGCGCGGGCAAACGGCATATTCCGCAGATTCCGGGCTTTGAGCTACGACAGGAGGTCAGCACATGGCGGAAAACAGGGAATACGTTATTCGGAACGCGGAAGACGGAAGCGTCAGCATCTCGGAGGACGTGATCGCGATCATCGCTTGGGAAGCCATGCGTGAGGTCGAAGGGTTCGGCGGCACACCGGCCAGATTGGCGGCGGAGCTGCAGGATCTGATCGGTCGGAAAAATGCGTCCCGCGGCGTCCGCGTGACGATGGAAGAAAACAGCGTGACGGTGGACGCTTACGTGTCCGTCCGTGCGGGATACAGCGTGACAAAGGTCGCCCGCGCCCTGCAGGATGCGGCGGCGAAGGCCGTTCAGGATATGACGGGGATTCCCGTCACGGCGGTCAATGTGAACGTGGGCGGCATCGCCTTCGAGAAAGCAAAACAGGCACAGTAAGGAGACAGGGGTTGCGTTTCCGCCGCGATGGCAGAGACGCAGCCCTTTTGTGCAGAGAGGAAGCAGTTATGACCAGAACGACAGCGCGAGAGATCGCCATGCATCTGAGCTTTGCCGCGGTGATGAACCGCACGGACATCGAAAGCCAGCTGGCGGATTTCTTTGAACCGGAGTATTTTGCGACCCTGCAGACGGAGGACGAGGTCTATGCGGAATACCCGGATGAAAAACAGCTGAGCTATATCCGCCGCGTGGCGACCGGCGTTGCCGAGCACGCCGCCGAGCTGGACGGGTATATCGAAAAATACGCGGTGAACTGGAAGTTCGACCGCATTTCCCGCGTGGCCGCCGCCATCATGCGCACGGCCATGTATGAGATCCTCTATCTGCCGGAGGTTCCCTATAAGGCAGCGGCCAATGAGGCCGTCGAGCTGGCAAAGACCTATGAAGGGCAGGACACCGCCGGATTCATCAACGGCATCCTTGCCTCCTTTATCCGCAGCGAACGGCATGAATGATGCGATCCTGTCGGTTTCCGAACTGACGAAGCTCATCAAAAATACGCTGGACGGGGAAGAAAATTTCCAGCGTGTCTATGTTCGCGGCGAACTGAGCAACTATAAGGTCTATCCCTCCGGGCATCATTATTTCACCATCAAGGATGAGGAAGCGACGCTGAAAGCGGTCATGTTCCGCAGGGAGGCGTCGCGTCTTCGCTTTCGGCCGGAAAGCGGCATGAAAGTCATCGCCATCGGGCGCATCACCGTCTACCCGCGCGACGGGGTCTATCAGCTCTATGCCGAAAGCCTGACGCCGGACGGGGTGGGCGACCTGCACGTTGCCTTCGAGCAGCTGAAAGCCAAGCTGGCCGCGGAGGGCCTCTTTGACGAAGCCCATAAGAAGCCGCTGCCGGAATACCCGGAGCGCATCGCGGTCATCACGTCCTCTGCGGGCGCGGCGGTGCGGGATATCATCCGGGTGTCCACGGCTCGATGGCCGCTGGCGAAGATCCTGCTGCTGCCGGTGCGGGTGCAGGGCGCGGAAGCGCCGCCGGAGATCGTCGGCGCGATCCGCTACGCGAATCAGCAGAAGCTGGCCGACCTGATCATCACGGGACGCGGCGGCGGCAGCATCGAGGACCTGTGGGCCTTCAATGATGAGCGCGTGGCCCGCGCTATCTATGATTCCGAACTGCCGGTGATCTCCGCGGTGGGGCATGAGCCGGATGTGACCATCTCCGATTTCGTCGCGGACCTGCGGGCCGCCACGCCCTCCAATGCGGCGGAGCTGGCGGTGCCGGATCGGGCGGAGGAGCTGGAGCAGCTGCGGAGCTATGAAAAGAGAATGGCCGCAGCCCTGCAGTCGAGGCTGGCGGGAGAGCGTCGGCGGCTGCAGCTCCTGCGGGAGCGGCGCGTATTGACCGATGCGGGCGCTTATGTGGCGGACCGGAGAATGGCGTTGGATCATTCCGCGGAGCGGCTGCGGAAGTCGTTTCAGGCGCTGCTTGCGGCAAAGCGGGCGCAGCTCGCGCAGAATGCCGCCGCGCTGGACGCTATGAGCCCGCTGAAGGTGCTGGGCCGCGGCTATGCCATCGCGGAAACGGAAATGGGGAAGATCCTGCGCAGCAGTAAAGAAGCGAAATCCGGCGATAAACTGCTGCTTCGGCTGGCAGACGGGCGCGTGAACTGCACCGTCACGGAAGGGAGCAAGACCGATGAGTGAGAAGAAAACGCCCGGGTATGAGGCGAATATGCAGCGGCTGGAGGAGATCGTCCGGCAGCTGGAAAAGGGAGACGCACCGCTGGAGGATGCGCTCAAGCTTTTTGAAGAAGGTACGAAGCTGGCGAAAAGCTGCGACAAACTGCTGAATCAGGCGGAGAAAAAGGTCGTATTGCTGACGAAGGGCGCGGACGGCGCGCCCACGGAAACGGAGTTCGACGTTGGAGATGCGTGAGAGGCTGGAACAGGACCGGATGCTGGTGGAAGCGCGGCTCCGGAAGCTGATCCCCGAGGAAAACCGGCTGACGGAGGCCATGCGATACAGTCTCCTTGCGGGCGGGAAGCGGCTTCGGCCGATCCTGACGCTGGAGTTCTGCCGCGCCTGCGGTGGTGACCTGCTTGAGGCGCTGGATTGCGGCTGCGGCGTGGAGATGCTCCATACCTACAGCCTCATACACGACGACCTGCCCAGCATGGACGATGACGAACTGCGGCGCGGGAAGCCCACGAATCACGTGGTATTCGGGGAGTGGCTGGCGCTGCTGGCGGGCGATGCGCTGCAGGCGGAGGCCTTCCGGGCCATCCTGCGTTCGCCTATCCCTTCGAGAGACCGGGCGGAGGCCGCCGCGGTCCTCAGCGAGGCTGCGGGCTGGATGGGCATCTGCGGCGGTCAGTTCCTCGATCTGGACGGGGAGGGCAAGCAGCTCACCGCAGAGGAGATCCTGCGATTAAACGCCGGGAAGACCGCCGCGCTCCTGCAGGCCGCCTGCGAGATCGGCTGCATCTGCGCGGAAAAGCCGGAGCAGCGAGGGGCGGCGAGGGAATACGGAGCCGCGCTGGGGCTGGCCTTCCAGCTGCAGGATGATCTGCTGGATCTGGAAAGCACGACGGAAACGCTGGGGAAGCCCGTCGGCTCCGATGAGAAGAACGGAAAATCAACCTTCGTCAGCGCCTTCGGTGCGGAGGCCTGCAGGGAAAAGATGCGCAGCGAGACGGAGAAAGCCGTGCGCATCCTGCGGGAGCGCTTTGACGCGCCGGACTTTCTTGTGTGGCTGACGGAGAGCCTTGTAGACCGGAAAAACTGACAGAATGACGAAAACGGGCTGAAGCAGGCGCTTTGGCCCGTTTCCTTTTGTCGAATCGGGAGAAGTTTGTAAACATTCTTTGAATCTGTAAAAATCGTTTGCGCTATGGGAATCTTTGTGCTATACTTTAGAATCACATGAGCTATGCGATTCTGAGAGGGTTAGGATATGTGGGTCAGCAGCTACTGGAAAGATTATGAATTGCTCGACTGCTCCGGCGGTGAAAAGCTGGAGCGGTGGGGGAACTATGTGCTTCGCAGGCCCGACCCGCAGGCTATCTGGCAGACGCCGAAGGACCGGGCGTGGGATCAGGCGGATGCGGTCTATCGCCGCAGCGAATCCGGCGGCGGCAGGTGGACGCGCTCGAACGTGCCGGAAGCATGGCAGATCCAAAACGGCAATCTGACCTTCAACGTGAAGCTCATGAACTTCAAGCATACGGGCATCTTCCCGGAGCAGGCGGCCAACTGGGCGTTTATCGACAAAACGGTGCGGAACGCCGGGCGGCCCGTGAACGTGCTGAACCTCTTCGCCTATACCGGGGCCGCCAGCCTTGCCGCCGCGGCGGCGGGCGCCAGCGTCTGCCATGTGGACGCGGCGAAGGGCATGGTCGCGTGGGCGAAGGAAAACGCCGCCGCTTCCGGTCTCAGCGGGAAACCCATCCGCTGGATCGTGGATGACTGCCGCAAGTTCGTGGAAAAAGAGATCCGGCGCGGGAAAAAATACGACGCCATCATCATGGACCCGCCGTCCTATGGGCGCGGGCCGACCGGGGAAGTCTGGAAGCTGGAGGACAGTCTGTGGGACTTTTTGGAGCTTTGCACCGGCGTCCTCAGCGAGAAACCGCTGTTCGTGCTGATCAGCTCCTATACCACCGGTCTCAGCCCCAGCGTTCTGACCTATCTGTCGGAAACCGTGTTTACCACCCGCTTCGGCGGTCACAGCGACAGTCAGGAGCTGGGCCTGCCGGTGACGAAAAGCGGACTTGTCCTGCCCTGCGGGGCGGCCTGCCGTTGGGAGGGGGCCTGATCATGGCGATCATCAAAACAGAGCAGCTGGTTTTTACTTACGATACTGAGTCGCCTTCGGAGCCTGCCCTGCGTTCTCTTGATCTGGAGATCGAGGAAGGCAGCTTTGTGGCCGTATTGGGCCATAACGGCTCCGGCAAAAGCACCCTTGCGAAGCATTTCAACGGTATCCTGCTGCCCACCGGCGGCAAGGTCTGGGTGCGGGATATGGACACTTCCGATGAAGAACGCCTGCTGGATATCCGGCGGACGGTGGGAATGGTCTTCCAGAACCCGGATAACCAGATCGTCGCCAACGTGGTGGAGGATGACGTGGCCTTCGGGCCGGAGAATCTGGGCATCCCCACGGCGGAGATCCGGGAACGGGTGGATGAAGCGCTGAAAAACGTGGGGATGTACGAATACCGAACCCACGCGCCGCACCTGCTTTCCGGCGGTCAGAAGCAGCGCATCGCCATCGCAGGCATCATCGCCATGCGCCCGAAGTGCATCGTGCTGGATGAGCCTACCGCCATGCTTGACCCCATGGGTCGGCAGGAGGTACTGGAGACCGTCCACCGCCTGAACAAAGAGCATGGCATCACCGTCATCCTCATCACGCACCACATGGAGGAATGCGTGGAGGCTGACCGGCTGATCGTAATGGCGGCGGGGCAGATCATTGCCGACGGCAGCCCGCGGGAGGTCTTCCCGCAGGTGGAAAAGCTGCGAGCCTCGGAGCTGGACGTTCCGGCGACCACGGCGCTGCTCTATGAACTGAATAAAAGCGGCTGTTCGCTTCCGCTGGAAGCGCTCACCGTGGAGGAATGCGCACAGGCCCTGTACCGGGAGTTTGGCTGAATCCGGCAGAGCAGGCGCAAAAATACATCAAAGGAGATCGAACCTTGGCTCCTTTATTGCAGACGAAAAAACTGACCCATATCTACAGCAGCGGTACGCCCTTTGAGCATATCGCCGTTGATTCTGTGGACTTTACCGCGGAACGGGGCGAGTTTATCGGCATCATCGGCCATACCGGCAGCGGAAAATCCACCTTCGTCCAGCATCTGAACGGACTGCTGAAGCCCACCTCCGGCGGCGTTTATCTGGACGGGGAGGATATCTTTGCGGATAAACACGCTTCCAGGCGGGCGCGCAGCCGCGTGGGGCTGGTGTTCCAGTACCCGGAGTATCAGCTCTTTGAGGAAACGGTCTATAAGGATATCGCCTTCGGGCCGAAGAATATGAAGCTCAGCGAGGAAGAAATCGACAAACGCGTCCGGCAGGCGGCGGCATTCACCGATCTGGAGCAGGACGTGCTGGAGAAATCTCCCTTCGACCTTTCCGGCGGCCAGAAGCGGCGCGTCGCCATCGCGGGCGTCATCGCCATGCAGCCGGACGTGCTGATTTTGGACGAGCCGACGGCGGGACTGGACCCGCAGGGCCGGGAGCAGATCATCGCCAATATCCGGCTTTATCATGAGTATAAGGGCGGGACCGTGATCTATATCACCCACAGCATGGAGGATATCGCCCGCTTTGCGACCCGGCTGGTGGTCTTTTCCGGCGGGCATATCAAAATGGACGGGGCGCCCGGCGAGGTGTTCCGCCATGCCGCCGAGCTGGAAGAGATCGGGCTGACGATCCCTTCCGTAACCAAGGTGATGCTGCGCCTGCGGGAGCTGGGCGTTCCCGTGGAGGAAGGCATCTACACCATCGAACAGGCCAAGGAAGCGCTGCTGCGCCTGAAAGGGGGCAGGACCGGTGCTTAAGGATATCACACTCGGCCAGTATTTCCCGGGCGATACACTGGTGCATCGGCTCGACCCGCGCACCAAGCTCGTCATGACCATCCTGTATATCGTCCTGCTGTTCGTGGCGCAGGAGTTTGTCAGCTACGCGGTGGTCCTTGCCTTTCTGGCGATCGCCATCGCACTTTCCGAAATTCGCTTGAAGGCCATCCTCAGCGGCCTCAAACCGCTGCTGATCCTGATCATTCTGACCGGCATCCTGAATCTGTTCTACACCAAGGGCGAGCATCTGCTCGTGCAGTTCTGGAAGATCAAAATCTATGCCGAGGGCGTGAAAACGGCGGTCATCATGGCGCTGCGAATCATGCTGCTGATTACCGGAACGCTGCTGCTGACCTATACCACCTCGCCCCTGCAGCTGACGGACGGGCTGGAAAGCCTGCTGAATCCGCTGAAAAAGCTGCACGTTCCCGTGCATGAACTGAGCATGATGATGTCCATCGCCCTGCGTTTCATCCCCACGCTCATTGAGGAGACCGATAAGATCATGAGCGCGCAGAAGGCGCGCGGCGCGGATTTCGATACCGGCAACCTCATTCAGAAGGCGAAGGCCATGCTGCCGCTGCTGGTGCCGCTGTTCATCAGCGCGTTCCGCCGGGCCGATGAACTGGCGACGGCGATGGAGAGCCGCTGCTATCACGGCGGCGAGGGGCGGACGAAGCTGAAGGTCCTGAAAATGCAGAACCGGGACTGGGTCACGCTTTGCATCGGCGTCATCCTGCTGGCGGTCATCATCGTGCTGCGGAGGATGGGCCTGTGAATACGGTTGCGCTGCGCCTGAGCTACGACGGGGCGAACTACCACGGCTGGCAGCGGCAGAAGAACAACATCACCGTGCAGGAAGTGCTGGAGGATGCGCTGAGCAGGCTGTATAAGGAAGAGATCCACGTCATCGGCTGCGGGAGGACGGATGCGGGCGTTCATGCGCGGAAGTATCTGGCGAATTTCCGCACGGAAGGGCATATCCCGCTGGACCGGCTGCCGCTGGCGGTGAACGCGAGGCTGCCGCACGATATCGCCGTGACGGAGGCCTGCGCCGTGGAACCGGATTTTCATGCGGTCTTTTCCTGCAGGCGCAAGGAATATACCTACTATATCCGCTCCGGCGGCTACCGGAATCCCTTTGAACTGCAGCGCGTCTGGTATAAACCGGAAAAGCTGGACGTGGACGTAATGCGATGTGCCGCAGAAGGCTTTTTGGGCACACACGATTTTGCCGCCGTGCGCAGCGTGGGAACGAACGTGAAGACTACCGTGCGCACCGTTTATAACTTTGATATCCGGGAAGAAGGCGATCTGATCTCCTTCCGCATCGCGGCCAGCGGTTTTCTGTATAATATGGCCCGCGCCATGGTGGGCACAGTGGTCTATGCTTCGCTGGGAAAAATTGCGCCGGAGGAGATCGGCCCCATTCTGGACAGCGGCGACCGCTGCCTTGCCGGGCCGACAGTGCCGCCGCAGGGCCTGTATATGACGGACGTCTGGTATGACGGAGAGGCGGGAAGGATGATGGAAGGATGAAAAAATCCGGAAACGTACTCGGAAAGATCCTGCTCGCCGCCGTGATCCTGCTTGTGATCGCCGTGGGGACAGCCGGATTTATCATCAGCGTACTGAATCGGGAACGGGAAGCGGCCGGGTTTGAGGCCGATCTTGAAGGCTATGAGAGCGCCGGATTTGTGCCGGTGGGCAACGGGTTTGCAGCCATGTCCGAGATCGCCGTCCGCCTTTACGGAGAGAACGGTGAAACACTGGGGACGATCGCCCGCAGCTATCCGAACCTCATGTATGCCGGCGGGGAGAATGCCGTTGCGGTCTGGTCTTCCGGCGGGGAAGAACTGAGCGTTCTGAAAGCGGACGGGGAAAGCTACGACCTGAGCTTTCTGAGCGGCGTCACGAATGCCGACCTGAACGACAGCGGTTATGCCATCGTTCTGGCGGGAGAAAAGGGCTATAAAGGCTCCGTCAGCGTCATCCGGCCGGACGGAGAGGCTGCTTACCGCGTTTACGTGGGCAGCGGTTATCCGGTGGATGCGGATCTCTCGCCCGACAGCAGGAACGCTGCGATCCTTTCGCTGACGGCGGAGGGCAGCCGTGTGAGCATCTATTCGCTGGACAGGGAAGAACCGCAGAACGAATGGAACGACAGCGCCTCCTTTTTCGAGCTGGAATACCTGCCGGGCGGGCGCATCCTGCTGCTCTCGGCGAATGAGGCTGTCGTCCTGTCGGGAGACGGAAAGTCTGCCTGGGAATTTCCCTTCGGCGAGGAATATCTGAATGATTTCAGCGCCGCGGGAGATAACGGGATCGTGCTGGTGCTGGGCAAATATAAGACCGGCTCCACGGACCGCATCGTCCTGCTGGACCAGAGCTGTACGGCGACCGCACAGATGGAGGTGCAATCGGAGGTGCGCTCCATTTGCGCGGCGGGGAAGTATCTCGCCGTGCGCTATTCCGATGAGATCACCATCTATGATTGGAATCTGAATGCGCTGGGCAGCCTGAACAGCGCTGCGGGCGCGGATGCGGCCCTGATGCGTTCGGACGGAAGCGCGATCATCATTTCCGGCGGCGGCGCCGCCATCTTTGAACCATAAGGGGGCAGTACCATGCTGCGTTGGATTCTTGACCTTGTTTTATTACTGATCATTGTGCTCTGCGCATGGAGAGGATATCGGAACGGGCTGATCGCCAGTATCCTTGCGGTGGGTGCGCTCCTGCTGTCCTTCTATGCGGCTGACGTGCTGGCGGACACCTATTCGGGCGAGTTCACCCGGATGCTGGAGCCATTCGTCAGCGGCGTTGTGGACAGTTCCTATGCCGAGGCAGAGGAAAAGCTGGAACCGCTGGGGAAATCGGAGAGCGTTTACGCCATGTCCGAAGAAATGGTGCGCGGCGTCGGTTTCATGAAATCCGCTGCGGAGAATACCGCAAAAAGCCTGAACGATACCGTCAACGAGACCGGGTACGTGCTGCGTACCGCCACCGTGGAGAAGCTCTGCGCGGTCGCGGCCTATGCGCTGACCTTTGTGGTGATGTTCATCCTGCTGATCATTGCCTTCGGCGTCATCGGAAACCTGTTCAACCTCGTATTCAAGCTCCCGGGGCTGGAACTGGTCAACGGCCTGCTGGGCGTTCTGCTGGGCATCGTGAAGGGCCTGATGTATGCCTATGCCATCGCGTGGGTCCTGCGGTTCACCGGCCTGTTCATCAGCGAGGAGGTCGTTGATAAGACGTTCCTGCTTTCCAGACTGATGGAGAGCTGCCCGCTGGTCAATTTCCTCGGCTATTGATGGAAGAGCAGGAAATACATAACCTTGTATAAACGATCGTTTCTGATATACTGACTTCGGCAGCGAAAGGAAGGTGTGGCTATGCAGCAGACACTGTGTTCAAGATGCCAGAAAAACATGGCAGTCGTATATATCCATAAGATCGAAAACGGCAAAACGGCCATTGAGGGCCTGTGCCTGAAATGCGCAAAGGAACTGAACATCAAGCCCGTTTCGGAGCTGATGCAGAATATGGGCATTACCGACGAAGATATCGACGGGCTGACTGCGGAGATGACCGAGGCGCTCAAGGGGATCGAGGATATCCCGCCTGCGGATAACCCGGACGATGAAAACGGGAAGACGGCGACGTTCCCGTTCCTGAGCAAGCTGTTCGGCGGAAATCCGCCGCCCGCGCCCTCGGAACCCACCCGCAGCAACCGGGAAAACAGCAAATCCGCCGATGCGGCGCCCAAAGACCGGGGGCAGAAGCGGAAGTTCCTGGAGAGCTACTGTCAGGATCTGACCGGGAAGGCCAGAGCCGGAAAGCTGGACCGGATCGTCGGCCGCAAGACGGAGCTGGAGCGTGTCGTGCAGATCCTGAACCGGCGGCAGAAAAACAATCCCTGCCTGATCGGCGAGCCCGGCGTGGGCAAGACTGCCATCGCGGAAGGTCTTGCGCAGCGCATCGTAGACGGGGACGTTCCCTATAAGCTGCTGGACAAGGAAGTCTGGCTGCTGGACCTGACCTCGCTGGTAGCGGGCACGCAGTTCCGCGGCCAGTTCGAGAGCCGCATGAAGGGACTCATCGACGAGATCAAGAAGCAGGGGAATATCATCCTGTTTATCGACGAAGTGCATTCCATCGTGGGCGCGGGCGATGCTGAGGGCAGCATGAACGCGGCCAATATCCTGAAGCCCGCGCTGAGCCGCGGCGAGATCCAGGTCATCGGCGCCACCACCTTTGCCGAATACCGGAAGCACATCGAGAAGGACAGCGCGCTGGAGCGCCGCTTCCAGCCGGTCACCGTGTCCGAACCGAGCATTGACGAGAGCGTCGAGATCATGCAGGGCATCGCGCATTATTATGAGGAATACCACTGTGTGAAGATCTCGCCGGAGATGTGCCGTCAGGCGGTCATCCTCTCCGAGCGCTATATCACCGACCGGTTCCTGCCGGATAAGGCCATCGACCTGCTGGACGAAGCCTGCAGCGATGTGAACCTGAAAAACGCCGATATTGCCCGCAGCGCGCAGATCAAAGAAATGCTGGACGAACTGGCAAAGGAACGGGAAGCGCTGCTGAACGAGCCGAACGAGGATTTCGAGCGGCTGGCCGAACTGCGTTCCAATGAACTGCAGCTGGAGCAGGAACAGCAGGCGCTGGCAGCCCGCGGTTGGCCGGAGCTGACGGTGGAGCATCTTGCCCGCGTCATCGAATTGTGGACGAAGATCCCCGCCAGCAGCATCAAGGAAGACGAGTTTGAGCGCCTGAGCAAGCTGGATGCGCGTCTGAAAGCGCATCTGGTGGGGCAGGACGAGGCGGTGGACGCAGTCTGCGCCGCCATCAAGCGCAATCGCGTGGGTATCTCCGCGAAACGGAAGCCTGTGTCCTTCATCTTCGTTGGCTCCACCGGCGTAGG
The DNA here is from genome assembly GCA_045628925.1 of Oscillospiraceae bacterium. Taxonomy (GTDB): domain Bacteria; phylum Bacillota; class Clostridia; order Oscillospirales; family Oscillospiraceae; genus UBA1774. Next base: position 17,610 of record JAZQQF010000063.1, read on the forward strand.
CAAGACGGAGCTGGTCAAGCGCCTTGCCGCCGACCTGTTCGATTCGCCCGAATCCCTTATCCGGCTGGATATGTCGGAATTCATGGAGAAGCACGCCGTCAGCCGCATTATCGGTTCGCCTCCGGGCTACGTGGGCTATGATGAAGCGGGCCAGCTCACCGAAAAGGTGCGCCGCAAGCCCTATTCCGTTATCCTCTTCGATGAGATCGAAAAGGCCCACCCGGACGTGATGAACATCCTTCTGCAGATCCTCGACGACGGGCGCATCACGGACGCGCACGGCAGAAACGTCAACTTTGAGAATACCGTCATCATCATGACCACGAACGCGGGCAGCGAACGGCAGGGCAGCAGCGTCGGCTTCAACCGGTCCGTTGCCGAGCAGGGCAAGGACAAGGCCATGAAGGCGCTGAACGAGTTCCTGCGGCCGGAGTTCATCAACCGCATCGACGAGGTGGTCTCCTTCAACCGTCTGTCAGAGGAGGACTTCGTGAAGATCGCCCGCATCCAGATGACGGAGCTGAAAACCAGCATGGAGCAGAAGGGCTATCAGCTGGTGTTCGACAATGCACTGCTGGAGTATCTGGCGCACAAGTCCTACAGCGTGGCCTATGGTGCGCGGAACCTTCGCCGCCTGATCCAGAAGGAAGTGGAGGACGCGATCACGACCCTGCTGATCGACGGATATGCTCAGCATATCACCTTCCTGAGCCTGACGGTAAAGGACGAGAAGGTCAGCATCACCACGTTCCAGTAAGATACAGTTATCCCCGGAAACTTTCCCTTCGTGCGGATAAGGAAGTATTCTTTTTCGGTCTGACAAGGTGTTAGGGGCTTGCCCCTAAAAATGCCGACTAAGGTCGGCTATGAATGGAAAAATACATATTTTTTCCCTGCTTGCTATGGCATGAGACGAAGCAACCCACTGAAAAAGATAATCTTCTTCAGCGGGTTGCTTTTTTAGCTCGACAAACTGGGATTTGATTTACTTTTTCTCTTTCACAAAGAACGAAGATATAAATAATGCTATCATAACAATCACATAGATAGCATAGCAAATACGCCATTGCTCTGCACCAAATCTGTAATTTCCAATATAAATTGCATGACCTAAATTCGGTGCAGATAAAGCACAAACAACGAAAACAATGGCAATTACAAACATTGCCAGACTGATTATTCTGAGTTTCTTCTTCATATCATTTCTTGACAACTCCAACACTCCACAAATTATCGTTTGCCAATATTCCGCGTATTTGAAAATCAAAAAACATCCTTATCTACCCGTAGTATTCGTTTCCGGGGATTCGTTTATTCTTTATTCGGTTCCAGTTCCTGCCGCAGTTCTTCCAGCAGCTTTTTTTCCTGCTTGTCCGGCTGGTATTTCTCCAGCATATCGGGCCTGCGCAGCATCGTCCGCCGCAGGGACTCCTTGCGCCGCCATTTGGCGATCGCGCCGTGATTGCCGGAGAGGAGAACGGGGGGGACGTGCATATCGTGCCAGTTTTCCGGGCGGGAATACTGGGGATATTCCAGAAGGCCTGAATAGTGGCTTTCGTCCTCGAAGCAGCTGGCGTCGCTGAGAACGCCGGGGACCATGCGGCAGACCGCGTCCGCGATCGTCATGGCGGGCAGCTCGCCGCCGGTCAGAACAAAATCGCCCACGCTGATCTCCTCGTCTACGCATTCCTCCACGAAGCGCTCGTCGATGCCCTCATAATGCCCGCAGACGAGGATGAAGCGGTCGTAATCGTTTTTCAGGCGGATAGCATCGGCCTGCGTGAAGCGCTTTCCGGCAGCGGACATGAAGATCGTGTGCAGCCGCCGACCGGCCTTCTGACACACGTCCGCCCAGCAGTCGTAGAGCGGCTGCACCTGCATGACCATGCCCTGGCCGCCGCCATAGGGATAATCGTCCACCTGCATCTGCTTGTTTTTGGTATAATCCCGGATCTGGTGCGGCTCGATACGGATGATGTCATTTTTCTGCGCACGGCCGAGAATGCTTTCCCCGGTGACGGCCCGGATGGAATCGGGGAACAGCGTCAGGATATCAATATGCATCGCTACCATTTACATACCCTCAATGAGACGAACGACGATTTTCCCGCCCTCCGGGTCCAGCTTCCGGATAAAGCCGCCAGCCTCGGGGATCAGGTGCTCCTCTTTGCCGACGACCTGAAACACCCGGGTAGCGGGGTAGTCCAGCACGTCCTTCAGAATGCCGACCTGCTCGCCGTCCTCCGTGAAGACCGGCAGTCCCAGCAGATCCTGTACGAAGCACACGCCCTCAGGCAGCTTCATATCGGCCCGGTCGGCATAGAGGACCTTGTTTTTGAGGGACATGGCGGCTTCCACGGTGTCGACGCCTTCCAGCTTTGCGATGACGAAATTGCCGTGTTCACGGCAGTGCGCCTTTTTTGCTTCGCCATCCAGCCACAGCGTTTTCAGCGCGGCCAGCTGGGCAGGGGAGTCCGCCCACGGTTCGATCTTCACTTCGCCGCGGACGCCGTGCGTATTGATGATCTTTCCAATCTCCAGAAAACGGTTCTGTGCCATCTTGCTTCTCCTTTTGAAAATTGCCGGAGAAAGCTCTCCGGCAAAGTCCAAATCTTGCAAAATTCAGTCTGTATCTGCGAATCAGTCCACGATATCGACGCTGACGCGCTTGTCGCTTCGCTGCGCAAGCGATTTGACCAGCGTGCGGATCTCCTTGGCGATCCGGCCCTGACGGCCGATGACCTTGCCCATATCCCCATCCGCAACGCGCAGCTCCAGCGTGATCTCGCCGTCCTCCTCGCGCTCCGTGACCGTCACCGCTTCGGGATGGTCGACCAGATTCTGCGCGATATAAAGTAACAGCTCTTTCATTAAGAATAGTCCTTTCGGAAGCGCAGGTATTTAGATGACGCCGGCCTTCTTCAGAAGATTCTTCACGGTGTCGGTGGGCTGAGCACCATTCTTGATCCACGCCTGAGCGCGCTCGGCGTCGACCTTGACCTCGGTGGGCTCGGCGAGAGGATTGTAGGTACCGATCTCTTCAATGAAACGGCCGTCGCGGGGGAAGTGGGAATCGGCGACAACGATGCGATAGTAAGGGGCCTTCTTGGCGCCCATTCTGCGAAGTCTGATTTTGACCATGACAATGCACCTCAAATTTCAAAATAGTTTCTATATGGAAAAGCCTGTGTCTGACTTAACCAGCGAGTAAAGGAATTACTTTCCGAAGAGGCCCTTGCCTCTCATTTTGCCGCTCATGAGCCGCTTCATATTCTTGCCGCTCATCTGCTTCGTGAGCTGCTGCATCTGCTCGAACTGCTTCAGCAGCCGGTTCACGTCCACGACCTGCGTGCCGCTGCCTTTGGCGATGCGCTTTTTCCGGGAGCTGTTCAGCAGACTGGGATCGTTCCGCTCGGCGGGGGTCATGGAAAGGATGATGGCCTCCGTTTTTGCCATTGCCTTTTCGTCAATGGTCGCCCCGGCCAGCGCTTTGGAATCCATACCGGGGATCATTCCGGCGATATCGCTCAGGCTGCCCATGCTCTTGAACTGCACCAGCTGATCGTAGAAATCCTGCAGCGTGAAGCGGTTCTTCATGAGCTTGTCGGTCAGCTCCTGCGCCTTCTTCTCATCAAAGGCGTGCTCCGCTTTTTCGATCAGCGTCAGGATATCGCCCATGCCGAGGATACGGGAGGCCATGCGGTCAGGGTGGAAGGGCTCGATGCCGTCCAGCTTTTCGCCGATACCGGTGTATTTGATGGGCTTTCCGGTGACGGCCCGGACGCTCAGCGCCGCGCCGCCTCGCGCGTCGCCATCCAGCTTGGTAAGAAAGACGCTGTCGATCCCCAGCGCTTCATCGAAGGCCTTGGCGGCATTCACCGCGTCCTGACCGGTCATCGCGTCGATGACCAGCATGATCTCGTGGGGCTGGACCTCGGCCTTGATGTTCTTCAACTCGTCCATCAGCGCTTCGTCGATATGCAGACGGCCGGCGGTATCGAGGATCACCACGTCGTTCTGATTCTTGAGCGCATGGGAGATACCGGCCTTGGCGATCTTCACCGGGTCTTCCTTGCCCATCTGGAAGACGGGCACATCCACCTGCGCGCCGACGGTCATGAGCTGGTCGATGGCGGCGGGACGGTAAACGTCACACGCGACCATCAGGGGACGCTTGCCGCTCTTTTTCAGCAGCGCCGCCAGCTTTGCACCGTTGGTCGTCTTACCGGCGCCCTGCAGACCCACCAGCATGATGATCGTGGGGGGCTTGGGGGAGATATTGATCTTTTCATTCTCCCGGCCCATGGTCTCCGTCAGCTCTTCGTTGACGATCTTGATGACCATCTGGGCGGGGGTCAGGCTTTCCAGCACGTCCTGTCCCAGCGCGCGCTGGCTGACGCGGTTCACAAAGTCCTTAACGACCTTGTAGCTCACGTCCGCTTCCAGCAGGGCCATGCGCACATCGCGCATCGCGTCCTTGATGTCCGCCTCGGTCAGGCGGCCCTTGCTGCGCAGACGCTTAAAGGTGGCCGAAAGTTTTTCGGATAAGCTCTCAAATGCCATTCTTCATCCTCATCGTTCAGAGCTTCATCTGTTCCAGTTTGCTTTCCAGTTCCGTGCAGAGGCTCAGAAGCTGCGCATCCTGCAGCTTTTCACCGTTCAGCCGCGCGATCTTCTGCAGCGTTTCCTCCGCCGATTCGATCTCCTGCATCAGCTTCGTGTGCCGCGCCACGAGTCCGGTCTTTTCCTCCGTCTCCCGAAGGATGTTCTCGGCCCGCAGCAGCGTATCCCGCACGGCCTGACGGCTGATCCCGTCGTTCTCTCCGATCTCCCGGAGGGACAGGTTTTCGTTATAGTAAAGTTCCGCATATTCCCGCTGCTTCTCTGTCAGCAATTCGCCGTAAAAATCCAGCAGGAGCGAAAGATAAACCGCTTTTTCCAATCCTGAGAACCTCTGCCCTGTAAAGTGAATTACCCTTACAGGCGAGCATTCTAACCCATTCCGGCACCGTTGTCAAGCGTTATTTCCGAAAACTTCACGAAGAAACGGGAGAATATTCCGGCTCCGGCGTGGAAAGCTGAAAGCACTATGAAAAATGCCGATTTTATGCGCTTTCAAGCGCCGAATGACTCTTTTGACGCGGGGAGAAACGCCGCGGAAATGCTGGATAACGGCGGTGAACGCCGCTGCAGACCGCTGCTCCGGCAGCTCCGGCGGGACATGGATGCGATCAAGGGCTGCTGTAAAAGTGAAACCCTTGCCGGGACGGAAGCGCAGACGTGGCTGCGGGATAACTTTTACCTTCTCCGGCGTAATCACATCTGCGCGGTCTCCGGCTTTCGTAAGGTGAAGCTGCCGTGTAACGGGCGCGGCGTCCCGCAGATCGTGATGCTGGCGGAGGCATATTTCCGGGCGTGTGAACTGCGCTGGGAAGAAGGCAGCTTCCGCCGGTTCCTGCAGGGATTTCAGACCCGGGCGAAGCTGACGGAGGCGGAACTTGCCCGCCTGCCGGATGCGCTGCGCGTTTCGCTGCTCCATAGCCTTGCGGAAAACCCGGAAAACGCGGAAATGTGCGTTACGGCGCTGCGGGCGATGGAGCAGACCGAAATGGGGCGGCTTCTGGAAACGGAAAGCACTCTGCACACGCTGTTCCTCCGCGATCCCGGCGGCGACTACGGGAGGATGGACGAAGCATCCCGGCAGCAGTATCGGAGACGGGCTGCGGAGCTGGGCCGGAAATTCGGCCTTATGGAGTGGGAAACGGCGGAAAAAGCGCTGCAGCTGGCGGAAGAAAACGCCTGTCACGTGGGGGAATACCTCTTTCACAGGCCCCTTGGAAGGAAGCCGGGCCGCAAGCCAACCGCTGCGTATCTCACATTCCACCTGCTGATGCCGCTGGCGCTGACGCTCCTGTGCGCTTACCGGCTTGCGTCCCCACTGCCAATGCTGCTGTTCCTGCCGATCCGGGAAAGCGTGAAATGCCTGTTCGACAGCCTCTATACGCGCCTGACCAGACCCGTGCGTCTGCCGAGGCTGGATTATTCGCGCGGTATTCCCGATGAAAGCCGGACGCTGGCCGTTTCCGCGGTGCTGCTGACGAGGGCGGAAGACGCGAAACTCGCCGCAGAGAAGCTGCGGCAGTTCCGCCTTGCAAACCGGGACGCGGGGGAAAACCTGCGATTCGGGCTGCTTGCGGACCTGTCTGAAAGCGAAAGCGAGACCACGGCAGAGGACGAGGCGATCCGATCTGCGGCGGAAACGGCGATCAGGCGGCTGAACGAGGAATGCGGCGGCGGTTTCTGCCTCATCCTACGGGATCGCAGCTACAGCGAACGGGACCGGGTCTGGCGCGGAAAAGAACGCAAACGCGGTGCGGTCATGGAGCTGACCAATCTGCTGCGCGGGGAAGCCGGAGAAGCCCGCATATTCGGGGATGCGGATTGCATCCGGGATATCCGATTCCTCATCGTGCTGGACGGCGATACCCGCCTGAACATGGGCGCTGCCGCAGAACTGGCGGGCATCATGGCGCATCCGCTGAACCGCGCGTACGGCATCCTGCAGCCGCGCATCGGCACCTCGCTTCAGGACGCGGAAAAGTCCGAATTCGCGCGTATCTTTGCGGGTCAGGGCGGCCTTGACACATACGGCAGCCCGAACAGCGACGTGTATCAGGACCTGTTTGGTGAGGGCAGCTATGCGGGCAAGGGAATGCTGAACGTGGATGCATTCCGTAACTGTCTGCATGGCGCTTTCCCGCCGGAGACGCTTCTGTCCCATGACCTGATCGAGGGCGCGTACGTCGGTTGCACCTACGTGAGCGACGTGGAGCTGACGGACGGATTTCCGGCGGGGCTTCTGTCCTATTACGAACGGCAGCACCGCTGGAACCGCGGGGACTGGCAGACGCTGCCGTGGCTGTTTGGGTGGGTGCGGAATGAAGCGGGGGATCGGGTGCGCAATCCCATCAGCCCGCTTTCCCGCTGGAAGGTCTTTGATAACCTCTGCCGCAGCCTCATGCCGCCGACGGTGCTGCTGAACCTCCTGCTGTTCGGATTTTTCCCGGGAACGGTCACGGCGACCGGTGCGCTGCTTTCGATCTTCTCGCTGGCGATGCGGGTGGTTCTGAACCTTCCGGCGGGCATCCGGCGCGGGAAACGCTACCGCGCACGGGTGCTGCCTGCTGCGAAAAGCGAATTCCTGCAATTCCTGTGGGTCATCCTGCTGCTGCCGTATGCGGCCTATATCAACCTGTCGGCGATACTCACAGCGCTCTACAGGCGCTTTATCTCCCATCGGAATCTGCTGCGCTGGAAAACCGCCGCTGAGGGCGATCGGCAGGACGGGAGCGTTTTTGCTTACTGCCGCAGGATGTGGAGCTGTTTTGCCGTGGGTGCCGCGGCGCTTTTCTGCAGGAGCGTCCTTCTGAAAGCGCTGGGGCCGCTCTGGCTGCTGACGCCGGTACTGGCATACCTGATCAGCCCTGAACAGAAACCCGCGGCTTCACCAACGGAGGAGCAGCGCCTGTTCCTGACCCGCTGCGCCTCCAATATCTGGCACTATTTCCGGGATACCATGACGGCGGTGCGCCATTTCCTGCCGCCGGATAACCTGCAGGAATCACCGCAGACGGTCATCGCGGAGCGCACCAGCCCCACGAATCTGGGTCTTGCGCTGCTGAGCATCCTTGCGGCGGCGGATCTGCATCTCATTGATGCGCGGGAGGGCTGGGAGCACATCGAGCAGACCATCGACACGATGCTGCGGCTGCCCCGATATCGTGGTCACTTTTATAACTGGATCGATACGCGCACGCTGCAGCCGCTGGAACCGGCGTTTATTTCCACGGTAGACAGCGGGAATCTGCTTGCCTGCCTGTACGTGCTGCTATCGGCGGCGGAAGAAGCCGGGAGGACCGCACTTGCGGCACACGTCCGGAAGCTCTGCGCGGAAATGCGGCTGGACTTTCTCTATGACCCGCGGCGCTGCCTCCTTCGCATCGGCTGGGACCCGAAAACGGATACGCCCTCCGGCGGCTGGTACGACCTGCTGGAAAGTGAGGCGCGGACGACCAGCTATCTTGCCATTGCAAGGGGCGAAGCGCCGAAAAAGCACTGGCAGCGGCTGGGGCGGCAGCTGGCTTCGGGCGATGGCATGAGCGGACTTGCCAGCTGGACCGGCACCATGTTTGAATACTGCATGCCTGCGCTGTTCCTGCCCACGCCGAAGGGTTCGCTGCTTGCGGAGAGCGAGGAATTTTGCATCCGTGTGCAGCGAAGGAGCGGTCACGGCGGGGTGTGGGGAAAATCCGAAAGCGCTTACGCCCGGCAGGACGCGATGATGAACTATGCCTATCAGGCCTTTGGCGCGCAGAAGCTGGCCCTAAAGCGGGATATGGATAAGGAAGCCGTCATCGCGCCCTACGCTGCCTTTCTCGCGCTGCCGGAAGCGCCCAATGCGGCGGTCCGGGATCTGCGCAGACTTGCAAATCTGGGCGCGGAAGGGAAGTACGGATACTATGACGCGCTGGACTTCGCGCCTTCACGAACTGGCGGCGCTGGCTGCATTCCCGTGCGGACCTTCATGTCGCACCATCTGGGCATGAGCATTCTGGCCATCGACAACCTGCTGAACGGCGGGATCATGCAGCAGAGATTCCTGCGGCAGCCGGAGATCGCCGCCTGTATGGAGCTGCTGGAGGAGAAGACGCCGGTGGGGCAGCGCATCCGCACGGAAACGCCGGAAAAGCCGGAGATTCGTCCGCAGCGGGAAAGCAGCGCGGGGTTCCTCCTGCGAAGCGAAGGAAGGGACGTATTGAACCCCATGACGGGGCTTGTTTCAAACGGACGGTATTCGGTGCTGCTCAGGGAGCTTGGGTATCCCCGTTCCCAATGGGGAGAAATGGCGGTGGCCGCCGCCGATCCGGGACTTTTATCGGCAGCGCAGGGACTGTGCTTTTTTGCTGAGGTCGGCGGCGAAACAGTACCGCTGCAGCCGCTGCCGTTTTCGGCGCCGGGCGCACAGTTCAGCGCAGCCTATGACGGCGTGTATTTTCGGCGCTATATCCGTACCGGCGGCATGGAGTTCTGTATTCAGACCGAGGCCGCAGAACACGCGGACGGAGAACGGAATGTCGTCACGGTCTTTAACGCCGACGCGGAAAAGTCGGACCTCACGCTGGCGCTGTATCTGGAACCTGCGCTCTGCCCGGAGGAGCACTACCGGGCGCATCCGGCGTTTCACCGGCTCTGCATGGAGTCGGAACTGCGGGGCGGATTCGTGACCGTTACGCGCCGTCCCGGCGGAGCGGAAACGCCTGCGGCGCTGGCGGTCGGCTGTTCGATGCCCTTTGAGGCGGAAACGGACAAAGCGCTGATTTTCGGCAGGGGCGGAATCCGGGCGGTTCCGGCGGCAATGGAGCGCAGCGGGAGCAAAATTCGCGCCGCTTCGGAGCTGTGTGTCTTCCTGCGCGTCCGTCTGCAGCTGCGACCGAAGGAACGCAGACAGGTCTGCTTCGTTCTGGCAGTCGGAGAAGACACGGGGGCGGCCATTCGTGAAGCGGAAAAAGCCATGCGTTCCGGGGCCTCAAAAGCATTTGAGCGGGCGGAAAAGACGGCTCCCGGGCTGGAAGAAATCGCTTTCCGGCTGCTGGGGCGGCTTGTTTCTTCCACGGCATCGAAGCCTTCCGGCAATATCGGAAAAGACGCGCTCTGGCGCTTCGGCGTTTCCGGCGACGTGCCAACTGCGGCCTGCACGCTCCCGGAAGCGGAAACGATGCTGCGCTGCTGGGATCTCCTGCGCCGGATGGGATATCGCTTCGACCTCGGGATCCTGACGGCGGACGAGGGCGTCTACGGAAGCCCGGAGCAAGCCAAAGTCCGTGAGCTTTCCACCAAACTGAGCATAAACGATTGGGAAGGAAAACGGGGCGGCTGGCATCTTGTGAGCGGGAGCGCAGAAGACAAAACGGCGTTTCTGTCGAAATGCGACGTAGTGCGGCTGCCGGAAGCACCGGAACGGAATGTGCTGCCGCTCCGACTGCCGCATTTGACCCCGAAGACCTGTATCACCGCAGAAAGGCGGCTTGTCCGCTTCGGCGCGGACGGCGTGAGATTCCGGACAGAGTGCGGTATCGGACGGCGGGCGTGGTGCGATCTGCTGACGAACGGCCGTCTCGGCTGGCTGGCAGCGGACGACGGCAGCGGCTATCTCTGGCTGGATAACGCCCGGGAGCATCGCCTGACGCCGTGGCTCAATGATCCACTGGCGCCCATCGGCGGCGAATCGCTGTGCCTTGTGCGTGACGGGGGGGAACTATCACTCTTTGCGGCGGCGGACGAATACCCTACGGAGGTGACCTGTGGATTCGGCTTCGTGCGCTGGCGCAGATGGTTCGACGACACGGAATCGGAGGTCGTGGGATTCATCCCACCGGATTCAGACCAAAGGCTCCTGATCGTGCGGCTGCGCGGTTTCCGCAAAGACGACGTCCTGCGCTGTCTCGTCCGCAAGGAACCCGGCGCGGAGCTGCATCTGAATGCGGACAGAAGTCCGACCCGGCAGGGCGGCGATCTGCTGGGGTATCTCAGCGGCGGCGCGGCTGCGGGCGGCGAAGCCTGCCTTTGGGCGGAATACCCTGCGGGAGATGCGCTCTGCCTGAGTCTGAGCGCCGAAAAGCTCCCAAAAACCGATCTCCGGGAAGCGGAGCGGGCGTTTGCGAAAACGAAAGCCCACTGGGCGGCGGTGACCGGCGTCATCCGGCTGGAATCCCCGGAACCGCTGCTGGATGCCTACGTGAACGGCTGGTGCCTGTATCAGACGCTGGCCTGCCGTGTGCTGGGCCGCACGGGCCTGTATCAGAGCGGCGGCGCCTACGGTTTCCGCGATCAGCTGCAGGATATCTGCGCCCTCATCGACCCCATGCCGGAGCTTGCCCGCAGGCATATCCTGCTCGCGGCGGCGCACCAGTATGAAGCCGGGGACGTGATGCACTGGTGGCACCCGGATGCGCCGCGGGATAAGGGCGTTCGCACCCGCTGCAGCGACGATCTGCTGTGGCTGCCCTATGCGGCGCTGCTCTACGCGGAAAAGACAGGGGATCGTTCGATTTTGCAGGAAACCGTTCCGTGGCAGGACTCCGCACCGCTGGCGGACTCGGAGCAGGATCGGTATGAAGCGCCGGAACCGGTCGGCGGCAGCCCGCTCATAGAGCATCTGAACCGCGCCGCCGGGCTTGTTTGGCAGCGCGGACGGGGGGAGCACGGTCTCCTGCGGATTGGCTCGGGCGACTGGAACGACGGATTTGACCGCGTCGGCGGCGAGAGCGTGTGGCTCACGTGGTTTGCTGTTCCGATCTTCCGGCGGCTTGCGGCGGTAACGGGAGACAGTGAAATGACAGAACGCGCGGAAGCGCTTGCAAAGGCCGCCAATGCCTGCTGGCAGGACGGGCAGTATCTGCGGGCGTATTTCGCGGACGGGACGCCGCTGGGCGCGTGGGGCGACGGGGAGTGTCAGCTGGATTCCATCGCTCAGAGCTTCGCCGTCTTTTCCGGTTCAGCCGACCCGGTACAGAGCAGGGAAGCGGTGAAAAAGGCCGCAGAGGTGCTGACGGATGCGGAACGGAAGATCATCCGCCTGTTCGCGCCGCCCTTTGACGGAGAGACAGATCCGGGGTATATCCGCAGCTATCTGCCCGGCGTTCGGGAAAACGGGGGCCAGTATACCCATGCGGCGATCTGGCTCGCAGCGGCCTGTCTCCAACGCGGCGAAACGGAGCTTGGCTGGCGGCTGCTGAAAATGCTGCTGCCCGGCGGCCGGGACGAGGAAATCTATCAGGCGGAACCGTTCGTGCTGGCGGCGGACGTTTACGCGAACCCGGATATGCCCGGAAGGGGCGGCTGGAGCTGGTATACGGGCGCGGCGGGGTGGTTCCTGCGGACGGTACTGGAAAAGCTGCTGGGCGTTCGGAGCGAAGGAGGAAAGCCCGTCGTGGAACCGAACCTGCCCGCAGAGTGGCCGGGTTATACGCTGACCTGCCGCATTGGCGGCGCGGACTACAGGATCGAAGTGCGGCGGGAAGGGAACGCTTACCGAACAGAGATAAAGAAATTGTGAAATCCGGCGCGGAAACCTTGTCAAGCGTACAGCATCTGTGGTAAGATAAAGGAATAGAGAAAAAGAACGGAAGTGGGAAAGAGAATGGCGATGTGGCACACGGCAGAACTGACGCCCGGGGTGCGGCTTCACTGTATGCAGACGGAGCGGTTCCACAGCGGATATTTCAGCGTGGAGCTGATGCGCCCGCTGGAAGCGGTGAACGCTTCGCGGAATGCGGTCCTCATGAACGTGCTGCGAAGGGGAACACGTACCTGCCCGGATATGACGCGCATCGAGGAACGGCTGAACGAGCTTTACGGCGCTTCGGTCGACCCGTGTCTGAGCCAGCTGGGGGAGATCATCACCATCGGGCTGCAGGCTGTCTTCCCGGACGACCGTTATCTTCCGGGTGAGACGCGCTATCTGGAGAAGGTGCTGTCCTTCTGCGGCGAAATGCTGCTGGACCCGGCGACACGGGGCGGCCTGCTGAATGATGAATTCGTGCGCTCCGAGCGGCAGAATCTGCACGACCAGCTGGAAGCCGCCGTGAATGATAAGCGCAAATATGCCCGGAAGCGGCTGCGGAAGCTGATGTTTGACGGAGAGGCCTACGGCGTCTATCCCATGGGCGAAGCGGAGGACGCGCTGAAGGTGCATTATCAGCAGCTGACGAAGTATTATAAATCCATGCTCCGCGTCGTTCCCATCGAGGTCTATTACTGCGGCTCCGCAGAGGCGGTACGTGTGGAGGCGGCCGTGCGGGAAGCCCTGCTGACGCTGCCGAGCACGAACCGGCTTCCGCAGCCGGAAGCGGCTGAGCATCCCTATCCCAATGCATATCGGTCTGTTACCGAGGAAATGGACGTGAAGCAGGGCAATCTGGCCATCGGCTTCCGCATGACGCCCGGCGGGCATACCGATCAGGCTGCGCTGCTCGTGTTCAATGAACTGTTCGGCGGGGGAGCTTCCAGCCGCCTGTTCCGCAGCGTCCGTGAAGAAAAAAGCCTCTGCTATTCCATCGGCAGCAGCGTGGACCGGTTTAAAGAGATCATGACCGTTTCCGCCGGGATCGGCTTTGACAAACGGGAAGAAGCTGAAGAAGCGATCTATAAAGAGCTGGAAGCGCTCCAGCACGGCGAGTTTACGCCGGAGGAACTGGAAACGGCGAAGCGGGGCGTTGCAGGCGCTCTGAAAAACGGACTGGATAAGCAGTCCGCCATCTGCGGCTTCAATCTGGCGCAGGAGATGCTGGGCGAAGTGGGCGACCTTGCGCATTTCGCCGCGCTGAGCATGGTCGTGCAGCCGGAGGACGTGCAGGCCATCGCGCAGCGCATGAAGCCGGAACTCAGCTATTTTCTGCGGAAGGGGGAGCAAGCATGACGTTTCAGGACTTTCCCCGCTGCGGTATTCGCAGATATGAGGGCGTGACCGCGTCCGGTCTGCAGGTCTTCGTCTACCCCATGGAGGGGTATCAGACGAAATATGCATTTTTTGCGGCGAAATACGGCGGCTGCGACCGGCGGTTCCTGCTGAACGGCCAGCTGCAGGATACGCCGGCGGGCGTCGCGCATTATCTGGGACACAAGATGTTCGATATGCCGGGCTACAACGCCATGGATAAGATGACGGCGCTGGGCGCGGAAGCGAACGCATTCACAGCCGCCGGTATGACCGGGTACTTGTTCAGCTGCTCGGAGCGGTTTGAAAACAACCTGCAGGAGCTGCTGACTTACGTGACGACCCCGTATTTCACGGCGGAGAGCATCGCAAAGGAGCAGGGCATCATCGGACAGGAGATCCGCATGGGCGATGACAAACCGGCCAAACGGGCGCGGAAAAACCTGATGCGCGCCCTGTATCGGAATCATCCCGTGCAGGACCCCATCGTGGGCACCGCGGATTCCATCGCGCTGATCACGCCGGAAGTGCTGGAGACCTGCCACCGCGCATTCTATCAGCCGAAGAACATGGTCCTCTGCTGCGCGGGCGATATCGACCCGAGGCTGGTGCTGGCGCTGGCGGAAATGCTGGTGCCCGCCTCGGAATACGAACTGCCCCAGCGGGACTACGGGGAAGCGGAAAGTCTGCTGCCCGCCGCCGTTCGCACGGAGGAAAAAATGGCGGTGAGTATGCCGGTCTTCCTGCTGGGCAGCAAGCTCTCGTGGCTCCCGGATGGGCGCGAATGGACGAAAAAGCTCATCCTTACCGACCTGAGCTGCAGCCTGTTTGCAGGAGAGGGCAGCCCGCTGTATGCGAAGCTGTATGCGGAAGGAATGATCAATTCCAGCTTCTTCGCCGGTCTTTCCGATTTCCCGCAGGGCGCATTCGTCTGCGCCGGAGGACGCTGCGCCGACCCGTCCGCCGTCATGGGCAGGCTGGTGGATGCCGCCGAAAGCTTCCGGATGGACAGCGAAGCGAGGGCGCGGCTGCAGCGTCTGAAAAAAAGTATGCTGGGGAATTTTATCATGACGCTTGATTCTCCCGAAGATCTGTGTCATACTCAGGCAGAATCGTGGTTTTCCGGCTATGAGCGGATGGAATGCCCGGAGCTGTATGAGGCCTGCACGGCGGATGAAGTGGAGCAGACCATCCGGGAGGTATTCGATGCGCAGCGGCTTGCCCTCAGCGTGATCGACCCGCTCTGATATCCCTGCGGAAACGAACGGAAAGGAAGGTACTATGGTCCCTGCCATTACATTTCCCATTCTGGGAGAAAACTTCGTATTGGATTTCCTGCCGTATTTCACCGTTTTCGGCTGGAAGATATACTGGTATGGCGTCATCATCGCCGTGGGTTTCCTGCTGGCTGTGCTGTACTGCACGAAGCGTGCACCGAAGTTCGGCCTCACGGAGGACAACGTCATCGATATGGTGCTGTGGGCAGTGCCGCTGGGCATCATCGGCGCGCGGCTGTATTACGTCATCTTCTACCATGACGCGGACGGGCTGAATCCCTATTTCGACGGGACGCGGGACTTCCTCGATATCCTTGAGATCTGGAACGGCGGCCTTGCCATTTACGGCGGCGTCATCGGCGGCGTTCTGGGCCTTGTCATTTCCACGAAGACCAAAAAGGTCAGCACCCGTGCCATGGCGGATATCGCGGGCTTCGGGCTGCTCATCGGTCAGGCCATCGGCCGCTGGGGCAATTTCACCAACCGGGAAGCCTACGGCGTGGAAACGAAGGTGCCGTGGCGCATGGGCCTTGTGCGGGAATTTTCCAGCGGCATGGTCAAGACCTTCTATTATCACCCCACATTCCTGTATGAGAGCCTGTGGAACCTCTGCGGTTTCCTCATCCTGCATTTTATCAGCAAGAAGCACCGCCGGTATGACGGGCAGATGTTCCTCAGCTATCTTGCGTGGTACGGGCTGGGCCGGGCGATGATCGAGGGCCTGCGGACGGATGCGCTGTTCGTGGGCAATTCCAATCTGCGCGTGAGCCAGCTGCTGGCGGGCATCACCTGCATTCTTGCCCTGTGCGCGATGCTGTATATTCGCTTTTTCCGGCACCCCGAGGCGGAAGACCTTTGGGTGAATCGGGATAAAAAAGCCGCCATGCTGGAGGCGGAAAAGCTGGCGCAGCAGAAAAAGGCTGCCGAAGCGGCGTCCGAGCGCTTTGACGAGGAACTGAGCGACGCGTTCCGCATCCTTTCCGGCGGTGACCCGGAGGGCTTCACGGCTGCGCCCGTGGTCGAGCCCATAGATTTTACGGAGGCGATACCCACGGCGGGCGATGTGCCCGCCGGATTGAATATCCCCGGCGAAGAGGACATTCCGGCCGGGCTGCATATTCCCGGCGAAACAGACATAAACGAAAATTCTTCGGAAGTAAAGGAAGCAGGATCTGATGGAACGAATTGATATTGCAAAACTCTATGCTGCACCGGAAGCATATGCCGGGCAGGAGATCACCGTCTGCGGCTGGGCGCGCACCATCCGCGATATGAAGAGCTTCGGTTTTCTGGAACTGAACGACGGCAGCTGCTTTAAGAGCCTGCAGGTCGTGTTTGAAGACGGCGTCATCGAAAACTACAAGGACGTGGCGAAGCAGAACGTGGGCGCCGCGTTCGTCACGAAAGGCGTGTTCACGCTCACGCCCGACGCGAAGCAGCCTTTTGAGCTGAAGGCCACGAGCATCGAGCTGGAGGGCGCCAGCGCGCCGGAATATCCGCTGCAGAAGAAGCGTCACAGCGTGGAATACCTGCGCACGGTGGCCCATCTGCGGCCGAGAACGAACCTGTTCAGCGCCACCTTCCGCATCCGCAGCGTGGCGGCCTTTGCCATCCACAGCTTTTTCCAGGAGCGCGGCTTTGTCTACGTGAACACGCCGCTCATCACCGGGTCTGACTGCGAGGGCGCGGGCGAGATGTTCCGCGTGACCACGCTGGATCCCAAGAACCCGCCGCTCACCGAGGACGGGGAAGTGGATTGGAGCCAGGACTTCTTCGGCAAGATGACGAGCCTGACCGTTTCCGGTCAGCTTAACGCCGAGACCTACGCCATGGCCTTCGGCAGCGTCTACACCTTCGGTCCCACCTTCCGCGCCGAGAACTCCAACACCACCCGCCATGCGGCCGAATTCTGGATGATCGAGCCGGAGATCGCCTTCGCCGATCTGGAGGACGATATGGAGATGGCCGAGAGTATGCTCAAGACCGTCATCCGCACCGTGCTGGACAAGTGCGGTCAGGAGATCGAGTTCCTGAACAGCTTCGTGGATAAGGGTCTGAAGGATCGGCTGGAGCTGGTGGCCTCCTCCGATTTCGCCCGCGTGACCTATACCGACGCGGTGGAGATCCTGAAAAACTGCGGCGCGGAGTTCAAGTATCCCGTGTACTGGGGCTGCGACCTGCAGACCGAGCATGAGCGCTATCTCACCGAGCAGCATTTCGGAAAGCCTGTATTCGTGACGAACTACCCCAAGGAGATCAAGGCCTTCTATATGCGTCTGAACGAGGACGGGAAGACCGTCGCGGCGGTGGACTGCCTCGCCCCCGGCATCGGCGAGATCATCGGCGGCAGCCAGCGTGAGGAACGGCTGGACGTGCTGGAAGCGAGAATGGACGAACTGGGACTTGACAAGAGCGGCTACGACTGGTATCTTGATTTGCGCCGCTTCGGCGGAACGAAGCACGCGGGCTTCGGCCTCGGCTTTGAGCGCCTGATCATGTACTTAACGGGCGTCGGCAACATCCGCGACGTGATCCCGTTCCCGCGCACCACCGGCAGCGCTGATTTCTAAAGAAAAACGCGGCAGACGAAAGCCTGCCGCGATATGGAGAGATGTCCGAGCGGTTTATGGTGACGGTCTTGAAAACCGTTGTGTGATGAGCACCGGGGGTTCGAATCCCTCTCTCTCCGCCAAAAGAGGCTTGCAGAATGAAAATTCTGCAAGCCTCAATCGTTATATACATCAGTATCCTAAGGAAATTCCAATCTTGTGATTTCTAATACGGAATCATCGTGTTCCGGTAGCGGCGTCTTGTCCTCTTCAAAGTTATCATAGAGTGTTAAGCAAACAACGACGTTGTATTCATCTGTGCCAAAGAACAGATAGCGATCACCATAACTGAATTTCAAATCGATCGGAGCATCATTCTCATACTGTGCACTTACGAATTTGACCGAGACGTTCTCCGGCGGTGTGAACTTCCAGCAAAAAGATTCTGGATCGTAATCAAGAACTGAACAAATGTTAAAATGCTCAAAGTGAGTGCCCAGCCGTATAAGTTTATCGTTGCCCTTGAACTTGATTAACATAGAATGGCAATCACAGCTTTGAAAATTTAACTGATACTTGTCGGCAGCATAGAAAAGAACGTATTCAATCTCACCTTCAAGCATTCTTTTGTATTCGTCCGAAAAAACGCTGAAAGAGTTTTGACTATCTCTTTTCACACTGTTCCATGCAGACACAAAAAACTCGGCAGCTCTTCTCTCTCCTTCTGTCCCACCCCAACAGCAGTATTGCATTTCCGGATTATCAAGGAACTCCAGTATGGATGGTTTGAATACCTTTTGAACACGAAGGTTTTCAACGCACTCTTGCGGTACAGATTTGAACTCCAGACGCTTGTTGCGAGATAGACCGACAACGCCAATCTCTTCCCATAACGGGTCTCTGTTTCTTCCGCATAGGTATACTTTTGTGCCTCCGGCAAATGCACTTGTTCCGTATAGCACATGATCATTTACATCGATCCTTTTGCGAACGATATTTCCAACAACACAGTATCTCATGGAATAACCGCTTTACTTTCCCAGCCTGCGGATGACCTCCGCGGCGTCGCAGGCGATGGGGAAGGCGCGGCCCTCCAGCTCCTCCGGCACGTCCGGGTATCCCTTATGGTTCCGGTATTCCGCGTAGCCCTTGTTCACGCGGAACAGGGTCGCGCCGGGGATGAGGCGCGTGAAGCGCTCGAAGGGCCAGCGGATGACGCCGGGCGTATTGAAGCCAACGCCCAGCTCGATGATGCAGAGGCGCATCATGGCGCTGCCGTTGACAAAGTCCGCGTAGCGCTGAAAGCCTTCCTCGTGATTTTCGGGACGGAAACCCATCTCTGCCAGTTCGCCGCAGTAGGGGCAGCGGGGAAGTCCCTCCGGCGCGCACTCGAAGGTCTCATGGTCGATGTGGTCACGCACCCTGCGCAGCTCCGGCAGACTTTCCCACGTATGCTTCGTGCAGCGTTTGGAGCAGCCCATCACGTCGTAGGTGCCCTGATACTCAAAGACGCGCTCCATGGGAAATCCGGCCCGCATGAACTGCCGGTCCGCATTGGAGGTTACGACGAACCAGTCCTTGCCCTCCAGCAGCTTCAGCAGGTCGTGATACAGCGGGAGAGAGGGCAGCGTTTCCCGCACGTAGAGGACGTGAGTGGCGTAGTAGGCCCATTTGCGGCCCATCGTCCATTCATCGTCACGTCTGCCCACCAGTTCGTACTGGCAGTGGAAGCCCAGCGCGTACATTTCCGGGAAGTATTTTTTGAAAACGCCCTCATCCAGATAGCTGAGACCGGCCGACGCGCTGAGACCCGCGCCCGCGCCGATGAGGATGCGGTCCGCCTCCTGCATTTCCTTTTTCAGAAGCTCGATATTTGCCAGTGCCATATCATCCATTTCCGCCACCTCAGATTTCATTTTTGCCCCGATTATAACCCGAACCGTAAAAAAGCGCAAGAGAAACCCCGAAAACCGCAGTTTTCGGGGCGATTTCATTTCTCCTTCGGTTTTGCCGAACAGCTGTTACAGCCATTGCAGCCGCTGCATCCATTGCAGCCGCCGCGCTTTCGATTTCTGCGGATCCGGCACAGGGCCAGAACGACCGCAGCTGCCAGCAGGACAAAAATCAATACGGTCGGAAGATTCATACGATCAATATCCCAATGGCGCGGACAGCCAGCGCCACGACCCACGCGATGAGACACTGCCCGACGACGATCCCGGCGGCCCATTTGCCGCCCAGCTCCCGCCGGATGGAAGCGACCGCCGCTACGCAGGGCGTATACAGCAGGCAGAACGCCAGCAGCGACAGGGCGGACAGCGGCGCGAGGAGGCCGAGGGGACTGCCGCCGCCCAGCAGGACGGACAGCGTGCTGACGACGCTTTCCTTCGCCATGAAGCCCGCCGCCAGCGCCGTGACGATGCGCCAATCGGCAAAGCCGTGCAGTCGGAAAACCGGCGCGATGAAGCCGGAGATGACGGCGAGGATGCTGTACTGCGAATCGGTCACCACATTCAGCCGGAAATCGAAGGTCTGCAGGAACCAGACCACGATAGAGGCGATGAAGATGACGGTGAACGCCCGCTGCAGAAAGTCCTTCGCTTTATCCCACAGGAGCAGCGCCACGTTTTTCGCGCCGGGCATCCGGTAGTTGGGCAGCTCCATCACGAAGGGCACCGCCTCGCCGCGGAAAGCAGTGTTCTTGCCGATGAGCGCCACCAGCACCCCCGTCAGGATACCCAGAAAATACAGCCCTACCATGACCAGCCCGGTATGCTCCGGGAAAAAGGCGCTGGTAAAGAATCCGTAGATCGGCAGCTTCGCCGTGCAGCTCATGAACGGCGTGAGCAGGATCGTCATTTTCCGGTCGCGTTCGCTGGGCAGCGTCCGCGAGGCCATGACGCCTGGCACCGTGCAGCCGAAGCCGATGAGCATGGGCACGATGCTGCGCCCGCTGAGGCCGATCTTTCGCAGCAGCTTATCCATCACGAAGGCGACACGGGCCATATAGCCGCTGTCTTCCAGCAGGCTCAGGAAGAAAAAGAGGATGACGATGACCGGGATGAAGCTCAGAACGCTGCCGACGCCGGAAAAGATGCCGTCGATCACCAGCGAATGCAGCACGGCGTTCACGTTCCAGCTGGTGAGCAGCCCATCCACCAATACGGTCAGCCATTCGATGCCCCGTTCCAGCAGCCTCTGCAGGAACGCGCCCACCACATCGAAGGTCAGCCAGAAGACCAGTGCCATGATGGCGATGAACGACGGGATGGCAGTAAATTTGCCGGTGAGGATTTTATCCAGATTCCGGCTGCGCTTATGCTCCCGGCTTTCGGCTGGCTTGACCACCGTCCGGTCGCACATGGCGCGGATGAAGCTGAAACGCATATCGGCGATGGCGGCGGCCCGGTCGAGACCGCGTTCTTCCTCCATCTGCAGCATGATATGCTCCAGCGTTTCCTGCTCGTTCTGACTGAGCTTCAGCGCCTCCAGCACCAGTGCGTCGCCCTCCACCAGCTTGCTGGCGGCGAAGCGGACGGGGATCCCGGCGGCTTCCGCATGGTCGGCGATCAGATGCATGATGCTGTGCAGGCAGCGATGCACCGCGCCGCCGTTCGCGTCCTTGTCGCAGAAATCCGTGCGGCCCGGGCGCTCCTGATATTTGGCTACGTGCAGCGCGTGATTCACCAGTTCTTCGATGCCCTCGTTCCGGCTGGCGGAGATGGGGACCACGGGGATGCCCAGCGTTTCCTCCATCTCGTTGATGTAGATGCTTCCGCCGTTGCCGCGCACCTCGTCCATCATGTTCAGCGCCAGCACGATGGGAACGTCCAGCTCCATCAGCTGCAATGTCAGATAGAGATTTCGCTCGATGTTCGTCGCATCGACGATGTTGATGATACCGGCGGGCTTTTCGTTCAGAATGAACTGGCGGGAGACGACCTCCTCTGCCGTATAGGGGGAAAGAGAGTAGATGCCCGGCAGGTCCGTTACCAGCGTTTCGGGATGATCCTTGATGGCGCCGTCCTTCCGGTCAACGGTCACGCCCGGGAAGTTGCCCACGTGCTGATTGGAGCCGGTGAGCTGATTGAACAGCGTCGTTTTGCCGCAGTTCTGATTTCCGGCAAGGGCAAAGGTCACCGTCGTTCCCTTGGGCAGCGGATTCTCGTCCGCCTTC
This sequence comes from Oscillospiraceae bacterium, assembly GCA_045628925.1. Taxonomy (GTDB): domain Bacteria; phylum Bacillota; class Clostridia; order Oscillospirales; family Oscillospiraceae; genus UBA1774. Next base: position 39,108 of record JAZQQF010000063.1, read on the forward strand.
ACGTGATACTTGCCGCCTTCCCCGTAGCCGGGGTGCTCCTGCCGGGCGGCGTGGCTGTCGCTGAGCGCATTGGTCAGGCGCGGCTGCGCGGGGGAGGCGGGAACGATCTCGATCTTCTTCGCGTCATCCAGACGCAGCGTCAGCTCATAGCTCTGCACCCGCAGCTCCATAGGGTCGCCCATGGGCGCAAACTGCATCAGCGTGATCTCCGCACCGGGGATCACGCCCATATCGAGAAAATGCTGCCGGAGAGAGCCTTCGCCGCCGACCTTCGTGATGACGGCAGTCTTGCCGATACCCAGTTCGTTTAACGTCACAGCGGTCTCCTTTCCGGGCGAACTGCCTGATGCGGCAGCTCGTCCAAAACGAACGGAGCGGAAATGCAGAGCAGTTAGCATTCCCTAACCGTTGTAGTTATCATACGCTAACCGGGCCGGATTGTCAAGGAAATTTCCGGCATCCCGAAGAAAAACTTTTGCGATTCATTCCATTCAAAAGAGACCGAATCGGACAAAAAATGACCCTGACAGAAGCCTGTCAGGGTCGAAAAAATGTTTCCGTTACAGCGCGGGGAAGATATCCTTCAGCGCGGGATACATGGCCTTGTATCGCGCATAGCGCTCGTTGTAGGCTTCCACCAGCGCGGGGGCAGGCTCCGTATGCGCAGACACGCGGAACAGCTGCGCGGCCGCCTCCTGTACGCTCGGGAATGCGCCGCAGCCCACCGCCGCGAGGATCGCCGCGCCCATGCCGGGACCCTGCTCCGTTTCGGGGACGTCCAGCTCGAGATCCAGCACGTTTGCCGCGATCTCCCGCCAGAGGAGACTTTTCGCGCCGCCGCCGCAGATCGTGCTGCGCTTCACATTCAGACCGGCGGCACGTGCCGCCTCCAGCCCGTCCCGAAGGCCGAAGATCACGCCCTCCAGCACTGCCTGCGTCATGTCAGCGCGGGTGGAATCCATGCTCATGCCGATAAACGCGCCGCGGGCAGCCGCGTCATTATGCGGCGTGCGTTCGCCCATGAGGTAGGGGAGGAAGAACAGCTGATTTTTGCTCAGCTTTTCGGCGGAGATGGCAGCCTGTTCGGCGGCAAGGTCATCGGCACCCAGAATGCCCGCCCACCAGCTGAGACAGCTGGCGCTGCTGAGTTCCACGCCCATGAGATGCCAGCCGCCGTCGGCATGGCAGAAGGAGTGAAGCGCATGGTTTTCCGGGCAGGCATAGCGGTCGTCAGAGAGGAAGAGCGTCCCGCTGGTGCCGAGGGAGACGTTGCAGCGGCCTTTGCCCACCGTACCCGTGCCGATGGCGGCAGCGGCATTGTCGCCCGCGCCGGCGGTGACGAGAACGGAAGCTGAGAGATCCAGCTGGGACGCAGCCGCATTCGTCAGCGTTCCGACCGGCTCCCAGCTCTCAAATATGCGGCCCATGAGGCTTTCCTGCAGGCCGCAGACCTCCAGCATTTCCTTCGACCAGCAGCGATGCTCCACGTCAAAGAGCAGCATCCCGGAAGCGTCCGACGGGTCGCAGGAATGGGTGCCGGTGAGTACGTAGATGAGATAGTCCTTGGGGAGCATGACCTTGTGGATCTTCGCAAACAGCTCCGGTTCGTTTTTCCGCATCCACAGCAGCTTCGGCGCGGTGAACCCGGCGAAGGCGATGTTCCCGGTATGGGCGGCGAGGAAGTCAACGCCGATCTCCTCGTTGAGCCAGCGGGTCTCCGCTTCGGTGCGCCCGTCGTTCCAGAGGATGGCGGGGCGCAGCACGTTATCCGCTTCATCCAGCGCAACCAGCCCGTGCATCTGCCCGGCGACGGAGATGCCCTTCACTTCGCTGCGGTCGATGTCTGCCGTCAGCTCGCGAATGCCCTCAAAGGCGGCCCTGACCCAGCAGGCCGGGTCCTGCTCCGACCAGCCGGGCCGGGGCATGGAAAGGGGATAGCTGCGGGAGACGATGTTCCGGATTGCGCCGGTCTCGTCCATCAGCAGCAGCTTCGTGGCGGAAGTGCCAAGATCGATTCCGATAAAATACATGGTTTCATCCTCCATGTCTGTTTTTTCACAGTATAGCAGTTTTGCGTTCCGGTTTCCATAGGAAAAGCAAAAACCTTCCGGACTTTTGCCCGGAAGGCAGGTGATCAGGCGGCGTTCGATGCTTCAAACTGCGCTTCATTTCGCCGGAACGCCTTATTGCGGCTGAGAAAATAGCAGGTATACTGCGCCGCGGCGGTCAGCACCCACGAAAGCGGGTAGCTGAGATAGAGATTCATCAGATCGCGGGTGGAGGCGAACGCGGTGGAGATCCACAGAATACGGAAGCCGCAGATGCCGATGAGCGTGATGGCGGTGGGGAGCAGGCTGTAGCCATGGCCGCGGATAGCGCCGGTCATCATATTCTGCAGGCCGTTCAGAAAATACACCGCGCCCAGCGTCAGCATTCGCACGGAGCCTGCGGCGATCGCGGCCTCGTCGCTGGTGTAGATCTTCAGCAGGGGAACGCGGAAGATCATGAACGCGCCGGAAAGCACGACGCTGAAGGCGATCTCCAGCAGTGTGCAGTACAGTACGGCTTTTTTCGTCCGCTCATAGCACCGCGCGCCCATGTTCTGACTGACGGACGCGACGGCGGCCTGATTGATGCTGTCCTGTGCGCAGAAACCGAACGCCTCAATGCTGGCGGCAGCGGAGTTGCCCGCCATGACCGCCGCGCCGAAGGAGTTGACGCTGGACTGCACCAGCACGTTGGAAATGCTGAACAGGCTGCCCTGGATCCCGGCGGGCAGGCCGATGCGCAGGAGCTTGCGGAACTGGCTGCCGGAAAAGTGGAGACGCCAGCTCTCGATGCGGTAGATGCCGTCGGACTTCCGCAGGCAGCGCAGCACCAGCACGCAGCTGAGCGCCTGACTGACCACCGTGGCGATGGCAACGCCCGCCACGTCCATGTCAAACGCGACCACGAGAAACACGTTCAGCACCACGTTCAGCACGCCGGCTGCCGCCATGTAATACAGCGGGCGCTTCGTATCGCCGACGCTGCGGAGGATGGCGGCGCAGAAGTTATACAGCGCCTGCACGGGCAGACCGCAGAAATAGATGCGAAGATAGAGCGTGGCGAGAGGGAGCACTTCCTCAGGCGTGCCCATCAGCACCAGAAGCTTCGACGAGAGCCAGAAGCCCAGCGCACCGAAGGCGATGCCGCCCAGTGCGGCGACCATCACGGTGGTCTGAACAGTCTGCTGCATCTGATTTTCGTCCTTCGCGCCGTAATACCGGGCGGCAAGGACGCTGGCGCCGGTGCCCATGCCCAGCAGCAGGTTCACCAGCAGCGAGACCATGGCGCTGTTGGAGCCGACGGCGGCAAGGCTGTTTTCGCCGCAAAAGCGGCCCACCACGATCAGGTCAGCCGCGTTGAACGCCAGCTGCAGCACGCCGGAGAGCAGCACCGGCAGCGCAAAAGCAAAGAGCTTCGGCAGCAGCCTGCCGGTGGACATATCGATTTCATGGGATCTATTCAAGATAACGCCTCGGTCCTGCCGGACGTTCGGAAACGCCCCGGCAAAATGGAATGGGGTAAAGCGGAACGAAACGGTGGGGGTGGCGGGGGGCGGCCGCCCCCCGGTTTGACGGGGGAGCAGAACGGGG
>JAZQQF010000064.1:0-11395 GCA_045628925.1 Oscillospiraceae bacterium
AGGGCGGCAAATACTGCGACTGGGGTATGCGTATGTCGCAGGAGATCACTCCCCTGCTCGCCAAGCGCACCGGCCGTCCCGTCCGCTGCGTGAACACCCGTGAGGAGACCTTCGACTTCCTGATGAACCAGCGTCTGTGCCACATCCGTCTGGGCTTCACCAAGGACGGCCTCATCACCTTCGTGGACGACCAGTCCATCGCCGACAACGGCCGTCCCGGCTCCTCCTCCTTCGGCGTCGCCAATGACCAGGGCTATGGCCCCTACTACACGCTGAAGTGCGAGAACATCTCCCAGCGCTATAAGATCGTCGATACCAACACCGGCAAGATGTACCTGTCCGGCCAGCACTGCCCGTTCAACTGGGATACCCTGACCATGGGCATCGCCATCATCGCCGAGAAGCTGGGCAAGGACCCCATCGACATCGCGCAGCTCAACCTGCACGGCCCCACGAGCCAGAAGGATACCGACAAGGTCCCCTCCTTCGAGGCCTGTATCGAAGAAGGCAAGAAGTTCGCCCAGTGGAACTGGCATCCCGCCGGAACCACGCGCCTGCCCGACGGCAGACTGCACGGCGCCTCCTTCCGTTATCAGATCTGCCCGCGTCATGCCTTCAGCGGCTATGACTGCAAGCTGGAACTGCGCAACGGCGTCGTCCATATGCCCACGCAGGGCCCCTGCACCGGCATCTACGCTGTCGAAGCCAACGCCATGGTCGTGGCGGAAGAGCTTGGTCTGGAATACGAAGACGTGGCGGTCGATTTCGACTACCGCGAGACCTTCACCCCCGTGGGAGGCGGCTCCGACGGTACCACCGCTTCCTCCTGGGCCATGAAGGAATGCGCCAACATCCTGAAGCAGCGCATCATTGAGTCCGCCATCAAGCAGGCGGAGAATCCCCCCGCACCCGGTATGTTCGGCGGCTTCGGCGGCCCCAAGAAGGAGAACCCGCTGAAGGGCAGGAAGCCCGAAGAGCTGGATATGCAGAACGGCATGGTCTGCCTGAAGGACGATCCCACCGTGGGTATGTCTCTCCGCGAGGCCACCAGCGAGAACCTGTTCGCCACCTTCTCCGGCCGTCCTCCCGCAGCCATCTGGAGCCTTGGCATGGGCAAGATGCTGGACACCATGAACACCGCTTACTGCGAAGTCGCCGTTGACGAAGAGACCGGCGAAGTCGAGATCCTGAAGTTCTCCGTCGTGGCCGACCCCGGCAAGGTCATGCGTCTGACCTCTCTGGAAAGCCAGATCGACCAGGTCATGTTCTTCTCTCAGGGCTGCCAGCTGCTGGAGGAATATGTGTACGACCAGCACACCGGCGTCCGCCTGAATGCCAACATGATCGACTACAAGAAGCCCACTCCCATGGACGTGCCTCCCGTGAACCGCAAGTTCCTGGAGACCCGCAGCGGCAACGCCGCCTACGGCGCCAGCGGCATCTCCCACAGCATGGCGAACACCCACCTCGTCATCATCGCCATCTACAACGCCATCGGCAAGTGGGTCGATCCGCCCGCAACGCCCGACAAGGTGCTGAAAGCACTGGGCAAGATCTAAGGAGGGAAAGACATGAGACCGTTTAACCATCTGAACGCCAAGAGCCTCGACGAGGCCATTGCCGCCCTCCAGAAGGGCGAAGCCAACGTGCTCGGCGGCGGCGTTGACCTGCTGGGTACCCTGAAGGACAACATCACCCCCGAATACCCCAAGACCGTTATCAACCTGAAGACCATCCCCGGCCTTGACTACATCAAGGAAGAGGACGGCATGATCAAGATCGGCGCCACCACCCGTCTGGCCGACATCGCCAAGGACGGCGTGACCGGCAAGGCTCCCGCCATCGCCGAGGCCGCGCTGGCCACCGCCAGCCCCAACATCCGCGAGATGGCCACCATCGGCGGCAACATCGCGCAGCTGCCCCGCTGCTGGTATTTCCGCAAGCTGGAGAACCGCTTCTACTGCGACCGCAAGGGCGGCAACACCTGCTATGCCATTCAGGGCGACAACCGCTATCACTCCATCTTCGGCGGCATGAAGCCCCATGCCAGCCCCTGCACGCAGGAATGCCCCGCCGGCACCGATATCCCCGCCTACATGGCCGAGCTGCGCAAGGGCAACTGGGACGAGGCCGCGACGATCATCATGAAGGCCAACCCCTTCCCGATGTTCACCGCCCGCATCTGCCCCCATCCCTGCCAGGATAAGTGCAACCAGTGCGAATACGGCGACAATGTGAACATCCACTGCGTGGAGCGCAGCGTTGCCGACTATATCATGAAGAACACCGGGAAGTTCTTCCCGAAGCCCGCCGTGGAAACCGGCAAGCAGGTCGCCATCATCGGCGGCGGCCCCGGCGGTATGACGGCTGCTTACTATCTCCGCAAGGCCGGTCACAGCGTGACCGTGTTCGAGCGTCAGGAGAAGATCGGCGGCGTTATGCGCTACGGCGTGCCTCACTACCGTCTGCCCAAGACCGTCGTTGACGACGTGGTCGCGGCCCTCACCGCCATGGGCATCGAGTTCAAGTGCGGCGTGAACGTGGGCAAGGACATCACCGTGGAAGAGATCGACGAGAAGTTCGACGGCGTCTTCTTCGGCACCGGCGCCTGGAAGCAGCCCATCCTCGGCATCGGCGGCGAAGATCTGGCCCTGTTCGGCCTGAACTTCCTGACCGAAGTCAACACCTATCTGGAAAAGACCATCGGCAAGAACGTGCTGGTCTGCGGCGGCGGCAACGTGGCCATGGACGTGGCGCTGACTGCCAAGCGTCTCGGCGCGGACAAGGTCACCCTGATCTGCCTCGAGAAGCGTCATGAGATGCCCGCCTCCAGCGAAGAGATCGAGCGCGCCGAAGAAGAAGGCGTGCAGATCTTCAACGCGTGGGGCCTCGGCGCCGTGCTGACCAACGACAAGGGCGAGGTCACCGGCTTCGACGCCAAGCGCTGCGTCTCCGTGCGTGACGCTACCGGCCGCTTCAACCCCGTGTACGACGAGGAAGAGCGCTGGCACATCGACTGCGATTACGTTCTGCTTGCTACCGGCCAGGCTGTTGATATCAGCTTCCTGGGCGAGAAGTTCCTCGGCCAGCTGAAGTCCGCCCGCGGCCTCATCGACATCGACCGCGAGACCTACAAGACCAGCCGCAAGGGTATGTACGCCGCCGGCGACGCTGCCACCGGCCCCAACATCGCCATCCGTGCCATCAACGGCGCCCGCATCGCTGCCTTCAATATGTCCAAGGAACTGGGCGTGGAGATCGAAGGCCAGCTGATGACCCGCGACTTCGTGCACTGCGACCAGCAGGGCATCGACGAGCATAAGCTCACTCCCCAGCCCGAGCGCCCCGTGGGCACCCGCACGCTGGTGGACGAGGATGCTTCCTCCTACTCCGCCGAAGAGCTGGATCGCGAGATCCATCGCTGCATGAACTGCGCCTGCTACGCGGTCAACCCCAGCGATACCGCTCCCGCCCTCATCGCGCTGGGCGCGAAGGTCGTCACCACCAAGCGCGTTCTGGACGCGGAGAAGTTCTTCGCGGTGAACGTCCTCTCCAACACCAAGCTGGACAAGGACGAGATCATCACCGAGATCCAGATCCCCGTGCCCGAAGAAGGCGCCAAGAGCATCTACAAGCGCTTCGCGTTCCGTAAGTCCATCGACTTCCCCGTGGTCAACGTGGCCATCAGCGAGTCGAAGGACAAGGAATACCGCATCTGCCTGAACGCCGTCGCCCCCGTGCCGCATCGCTGCTATGCCGCCGAGGCCGTGCTGAAGGGCAAGGATATCACCCCCGAGCTGGCTGAAGAAGCTGCCGCCGCCGCTGTCGCGGACGCCGAGCCCTTCGAGGCCAACAAGTACAAGATCCAGATCGCCAAGACGCTCATCAAGCGTACCCTGCTGGCGATGTGATCCCCCAAAAAACTGCGGAGGCCGCGTGAGCGGCCTCCGCTTTTTCTTTCCGCCGACTTGACAGGGGGCGGGGCGGGTGATAGGCTTTTTTGAAAAGGAGTGAAGAACGATGACGCAGAGTGAAAGCCGGAAATACCTGATCGACGCGCTGCTTTCGGAGCAGAAGCGGTATCGGGGCATGGCGATCCCCGAGGACGCGGGGGAGCAGAAGACCCTGCTGCGCTCGCTGATGAACGTGCGGGAGCCGGGGGAGATCGGGGAAGACTTCCTGCGGGTGCAGGATGAATACCTGCAATCGCGGCTCCGGGAGCGGGGCGTCACGGCGCTGGAAGATCTGACGCCCGCGGGGGACGGGCTGTATCTCTGGCAGGGGGATATCACGCTGCTGAAATGCGGCGCCATCGTGAACGCGGCAAATTCCGGCATGACCGGCTGCTACCGGCCCTGCCATGCCTGCATCGACAACTGCATCCACACCTATGCCGGGGTGCAGCTGCGGCGGGACTGCGGGGAGATCATGGACCGGCAGGGCTTCCCGGAACCCACCGGGCAGGCGAAGCTGACGAGGGCCTATAATCTGCCCTGCGACTATGTGCTGCACACCGTCGGCCCCATCGTGGAGGGGACGCTGACGGGGGAGCATGAGCGCCTGCTGCGCAGCTGCTACCGGAGCTGCCTCGATCTGGCGGCGGAGAACGGCATCGGGAGCGTCGCCTTCTGCTGCATCTCCACCGGGGTCTTTCATTTCCCCAACCAGCGGGCAGCGGAGATCGCCGTGGAGACCGTGAAGGAATGGAAGCGGGAAACGGGCAGCGGGATGAAGGTCGTTTTCAACGTGTTCAAGGATCTGGACTATGAGATCTACCGGCGGCTGCTGGGATAAATCGTGCCCCCGTTTCCCGGGTGGGGAAGCGGGGGCGCTGCCATAAGAGCCGGCTTTCAGCGGCAGATGAGGTTCGCGATGGATTCCGCGCTGACGCAGAGGAACAGCACGAGCGCCACGCCCGCATATTCAAAAAGCCGATACCATTTCCGTTCATTCATTTCCGTAACCTCCCATTCGATCCGCGCCGGGCGCGTTCTGTTCTTTTGTTGGCTCTATCATACCGAATGGGGTGTCCCATAAACCGGACAGGGAGCAGGGAAATACGAAAAAAACAAACGGGCGAATGTGCAGATACACACATTCGCCCGGTGTTTCGCTCTCTCCGGTATTCCATGCTCCCGCCTCATTTTCAGAGATCAATGATGCTTTCTGCTTCATAATACACACTTTCGCCGGGTCACACAAGCAGAAAGTTGTGCGTTTTCTCTTGACAGAGCACAAAATATAGTGTACTATCAGTATGTTGATTCGAGATCACAGCCCGACTGGCGGGCTGGCTTGCCGGAAGGCAGTTCCGGCGCCTTTTCCTTCTCTCCATAAAGTATCAGCGGGAAGCCTGTGGGCTTCCCGCTGATATCATCTTTCGTTCTTCTCTGCGCCGCGCCTCAGCCCAGCGCTGCCAGCACCTGCCTCGCTTCCGAAACGGCGAGGGCGTGCTGCTCATCCCGGTATTCATTGGCGTCGCGCCAGTTCTGCTCGGTATATCCGTAGGCCTCGAACTCCTCCAGCGTGTAGGGGACGACGGGCGTGTCCACCACGAAGGCATAGAGTCCGCCGCCGAGATCCTTCCCCTCGCCGAAGTAGCCCAGCGCCTGAAAGCGTTCCATCGTTTCCGCATCCAGCACGTACAGCACGTTTTCCCAGTCCCGCACGAGGCCGAACAGGTCCTCGCGCCCCGGCGCGGCGGAATCGAAATGCTCCTGCACCTGAACCTGCACCTTCCCGTTGCCGCTCCGGTCGCTCCCGGCGGCGGTGAAGGTTTCCCGCACGGCACTGACGGAGGCCGGGTCAGCCGCGCCGCGATGAACGTACTGCACCGTCCAGTCATAGTCCACCTTCGTGGCGAAGGAGACGACGGACACGATGATCAGCACCGCGGCAAAGACCGCCGCGAAATAATACCATTTATAGTGATACCAGAATACGTTTTCCAGCCAGTGGGAGACCTGCGCCCACCGCGTTTCCGATACGTTCTGTTCATGCATGGATGTTTCCCTCCGTTCCCGAAGTATTGTACCACGCCGGGGCCGCACCCGTCAACGCATGGCCGGGGAAAAGCGGAAAAATCCGTATTTGATGCTGATTTTACGGAAAATAGGGCTTGCAAAATGAGGCACCTTATGATAAAGTAATTTGCATCGAAAATTAAGGCCGGGTCATGCCGCGCCGTTCCATAAGAAAGGATCGTACATTATGAATGCTCTCGTTATCATCCTGACCATCCTCCAGCTTCTCACGGCGCTGGCCGTTGTGCTGATCGTTCTGTTCCAGTCCGGCAAGAGCGCGGGCCTGAGCGGCGCCATCGGCGGCGTGGCCGATACCTTCCTTGCCAAGAACAAGGCCAAGAGCCTCGATTCGAAGCTGGCCAAAAATACCAAGTGGGTCGCCATCGCCTTCGTCGTGCTGACCCTGCTCATCAACATCATCGCGTAATTTCTCCAAAATGCAGCGCACCCGCCGGATTTCCGGCGGGTTTTTTTTTGTTATCGGTCAAGAACTTCCGAGAGAAAGGCCGTTTCCGCAGTTCCGCCCCAGCCCGGTTCCGGCTCGCCCTGCTTTGGGCGCTGCGCCCGGTCGAAGCGGAACGGCCTGAGCCGACCCATATCCGGCAGCGGAATGCCCCGGCGAAGGAGAATGTCCTGCATTTCTTCGATCAGCGGCTGCGTTTCCCGCTCTGCGCGGAGAAAGCCGCTCCCCTCGCAGGCACTGACGAAATCATCCGGCAGCTTCAGCACCCGGCAGAGCTCATCCGCCGGGTCGCCGTCCGTAAGGCCCCGAAAACAGGCCGTGACGGACTGGCAGGCTTCCTCCGTCAGTTCGCCGCCGTATCCCTCACGGCGGGTCTCCTCAAAGGAAGGGTATTCCAGAATGTACTCCGGAACAGCTTCCCGGCAGCGTTCCTGACCGACATCCCAGCCGTGCGCCGTCCACTGCCACATCCGCTCCGCGACGGGTGACCAGTCCCGCATGGGATAGAGGGTCAGCAGGCAGCGTTCCGCGCAGAGAAACAGCCAGCACAGCCTGCCCGTCATGGTGAGGTCGTTCAGAGTTTCCATAACTGCGTCCCTCATTCCAGCACCGCGTCCAGCGCGAAATTGCCGCCCTCGGTGCGGATGCCGCGCACGGTCAGCACCGCGTCGGAGCTGACGCGCTCATCAAAGAGATAGCGGGAGAGGGGATTGATGAGCATACTTTCCACGATATTGCCGATGCCGCGCCCGCCGTTCGAGAGATTCTGCTGGGAAGCGAGGAGCAGCGTGTCCCGCGCTTCGTCCGCGATGTTCAGCTCGATGCGCCGCTCCTCGCTGAGGCGGCGGGTGATCTTTTCCAGCTGCGCATCCAGAATGGCGGCGGCGGTGTCGGGCCGGATATAGTCGAAGACGATGATGTTCTCGCCGATGCGGTTCAGCAGCTCCGGCCGCCCCAGCTCCAGCTTGAAATAGTCGGAGATGGCGCCGTGGATGGTCTTGCGCAGGGTGGGGTAGTCCATTTCCGGGGAGACCCGGGTCGGGACCCCGTCCGTGTCCTCCCGGCGGTGGAAGCCCAGATTGCTGGTGAAGATGATGACCGTTTCGGTGAAATAGACGGTGTTGCCCTGCCCGTCGGTCATGCGCCCGTCCTCCAGGATCTGCAGGAACTTGTCCAGGATCGAGGGGTGAGCCTTTTCGATCTCATCGAAGAGCAGGATGGAGAAGGGGTTGTTGCGCACGGCGTTGGTGAGCTGGCCGCCCGCCTCATAGCCGATGTAGCCCGGCGGCGCGCCCAGCAGACGCTGGTCGGAATGGCTCTGCCGGTATTCGCTCATGTCGAAGCGGATGCAGCAGCGCTCGTCCCCGAACAGGGCCTCCGCCATGGTCTTGGCCGTTTCCGTTTTGCCCGTACCCGTCGGCCCGGCGAAGAAGAGGATGCCCTTGGGCTTGGTGGCGCTGCTGGTCTGCAGATTGCCCAGCCCGGAGGCGGCGCGCTTGATCACGTCCAGCGTGCGCTGCACGGCATAGTCCTGCCCCTTGACCCGCCGCCGGAAGGCCGCCTCCGCCGCGTTCAGACGGTCGTAATCCAGCCGGTTCCACGGGTTTTCCCGGATGCCGAATTTATACAGGTCCACCACGCTGCTCAGCTCATGCACGGGGATGTCCTCATTGACGCTCAGGGTGCGCAGGCTCATCAGCTCCGTGTAGGTGAGGCCCTCGGTGAGGCCGATGAAATGCTCCCGCAGGCGCTGCAGCTCCTCCGGATGCTCCGCATAGTATTCCTTTTCCCGGTTCCATGCCCGCACGGTGAAGAAGCTGCGGAGATTCCCGCCCTCCAGCAGGGCGGCGCGCTCCTCCCGCGCCGGGGTGGAGATGGTGATGAGCTTCACGTTGGGGTTCTGCAGATAGAACCACGCGGGCAGGTCGTTCACCTTGCCCACGATGAGGATGAGCAGATTGCGCAGCCGGTCGATGCCGGTGGGGACCTCCTTCGCCTCCTGCGAGGCCTGCAGCAGGGTCGCAAATGCGTCCACCTCCGCCTGCTCCTGCCGCTCGGGGGAGACGATGTAGCGCGAGGCGTATTCCATGACGATGGCGGCAGGCTCGCGGCTCTGGGTCATGGCCTCATAGACGAGGCCCGCCGCGCCGGAGGCGCCCCGGAAGCTGCTCCGCTCCGAAAGCTGATGGTCGCTCATGCCCATGAGCCGGGCAAATTCCCGACCGCAGGCGGGATCGTAGGGGTTGGAGAAGCCCTTCCGGCTGTTGTAGAACACCAGATTGTGATAGCCGCAGTCCCGCAGAAATTCGTGCAGATACGCGCTCAGACCCACCGTTTCCCCGGTGAGCGGGCTGCGGTACAGGTCCAGCACGTTGCCCTCCAAGATCAGCACCGGCTTGACCCGCCGGAAGATGGCCAGCTCCCGGCGCCATTTGGGGATATAGTCGCCCATTTCCTCGCCCCGTTTTTCTTCGGATTTTCAATCAGTATAGCACGGCTTCGCCGCCGAAACAAGCCCCGCGAGAGACGGCGGAAAACACAAAAAGGCGCGTCCGATGATTCGGACGCGCCCTGAGAATTACTGCTTTTTCTTTTTTCGCTTGCTGCCGAAGCCGCGGGGCTCCTCGCCGGGCTTATTTTCCTCGCCGAAGCTCTCCGCCAGCTTCCGGAGAAGCTCCTTCTGCTCCGCCGTCAGGCTCTGGGGGGTGCTGACGCGGACGGTGACGAACTGGTCGCCCCTGCCGGAGCTGTTGAGACGGGGGATGCCCTTGCCGCGGAGACGAAACACCGTTCCGGTCTGCGTGCCTTCGGGGATCGTGTATTTGACCTTCCCGTCCAGCGTGGGGACCTCCACACTATCGCCCAGCGCGGCCTGCGTGAAGGAGATGGGCATTTCATAATACACATCGAACCCGTCGCGCTCGAACTGGGAGTGCTCCAGCACCTCGACGGTGACCAGCAGATCGCCCGCGGGGCCGCCGTTCACGCCCCGGTGGCCCGCACCGTGGACGGAGAGGGTCTGCCCATGGCCGATGCCGGCGGGGATATCCACCTTCGTGTTCGTATTCTTCCGCACCGCGCCCTTGCCGCGGCACTTGGGGCAGGGGCTGTGGATGATGCGCCCGGTGCCGGAGCATTCGGGGCAGGGGGAGGTGGTGGACATGACACCGAAGGCCGTCCGCGCCTGCGTACGTACGGAGCCGGAGCCGCCGCAGCGGGAGCAGACCTCCGGCGTGGTGCCCTTTTCGCAGCCATTGCCGCCGCATTCCGGGCAGTTCTCGATGCGGGAGATGGGGATCTCCTTCGTGCAGCCGAAGGCCGCCTCCTCAAAGGTCAGCTCCACCGCCGTGCGGATGTTCTCGCCCCGGCGCGGCCCACTAGCGCTGCGGGAGGTGGAACGGCCGCCCGCGCCGCCGAAGATGGAGCCGAACAGATCGCCCAGATCGATATCGTCGAATCCGCCGAAGCCGCCGCCAAACCCGCCGAAGCCTGCGCCGCCCGCGCCGGCCCCGTAGCTGGGGTCCACGCCGGCGAAGCCGAACTGATCGTACCGTCCCCGCTTCTCCGCGTCGGAAAGGACCTCATACGCCTCGCCGATCTCCTTGAAACGGGCCTCGGCTTCCTTGTCGCCCGGATTCAGGTCCGGATGGTTCGCCTTGGCAAGACGGCGGTATGCCTTTTTGATCTCATCCTCGCTGGCGCCCTTCTGGAGCCCGAGGACCTCATAGTAATCCCGTTTATCCGCCATATGCTACCTCTATCCTCATCGAATAAACCTGCTGACGCCGCCGGCTGCCGGAGCAGCCGACGGCGCAGGTATCAGGATCGGGTCAGGGAGAAAAAAGCCCGATCACTTATTATCGTCGTCGTCCACGACCTCATAGTCGGCGTCCTGATAGTCGCCGCCGGGGGCAGCGCCGCCCGCTTCGCCGCCGGGAGCCGCGCCGGGATTGGCGCCGTTGGCCTGATAGAGCTTTTCAGAGAGCTTGTAGAACGCCTGCGTCAGCTCTTCGGTGGCGGCCTTGATGGCATCGGAGTCATTACCCTGCAGGGCGGTCTTCAGCTTCTCCACGCCTTCCCTGACGGGGGCCTTCTCCGCGTCGGGGATCTTGTCGCCCACTTCTTCCAGCGTGCGCTCGGCCTGATAGACCATCTGATCGCCCTGATTGCGGATATCCACTTCTTCCTTGCGCTTGGCGTCCTCCGCCGCATACTGCTCGGCTTCCTTGACGGCGCGCTCGATGTCCTCCTTGGACATATTGGAGGAGCTGGTGACGGTGATGTGCTGCTCGCGGCCGGTGCCCAGATCCTTGGCGGACACGTTCACGATGCCGTTGGCGTCGATATCGAAGCTGACCTCGATCTGGGGAACGCCGCGGCGGGCCGGGGCGATGCCGTCCAGATGGAAGCGGCCGAGGGACTTGTTGTAGGCGGCCATTTCGCGCTCGCCCTGCAGGACGTTCACTTCCACGCTGGTCTGATTATCGGCCGCGGTGGAGAAGACCTGGCTCTTCTTGGTGGGGATGGTGGTGTTGCGCTCGATGAGCTTGGTGAACACGCCGCCCAGCGTCTCGATGCCGAGGGACAGGGGGGTCACGTCCAGCAGGAGGATGCCCTCCACGTCGCCGCCCAGCACGCCGCCCTGAATGGCAGCGCCCACGGCCACGCACTCGTCGGGGTTGATGCCCTTGAAGGGCTCCTTGCCGGTGAGCTTCTTCACTTCATCCTGCACGGCGGGGATACGGGTGGAGCCGCCAACCAGCAGGACCTTGTTCAGCTCGGCCGCGCTCAGACCCGCGTCGGACAGGGCCTGCTTCACGGGGCCGGTGGTCTTCTGCACCAGATGCGCGGTCAGTTCATTGAACTTGGCGCGGCTCAGGGTCAGGTCCAGATGCTTGGGGCCGGTGGC
>JAZQQF010000065.1:0-8569 GCA_045628925.1 Oscillospiraceae bacterium
TACGAACCCCGTGACCTATATGGTGCTGGAGACCGTGGGCCGTTTGAAGCTCCACGACCCCACCATCTCCCTCCGCTTCAACAAGAACAGCCCGGATAAGCTCTGGGAGCTGGCGCTGGAGACCAGCAAGCTGGTGGGCGGTCTGCCGCTGTATCAGAATGACGAGGTCATCATCCCCTCGCTGGTTTCCGAGCTTGGCATGAGCCTTGAAGACGCGCGGGACTACGGCATCATCGGCTGTCAGGAGATCGTCTGCTGCGGCAAGGACTATCCCGCGCCCAACGGGATGCATCCGCCGCACGCCAGCGTGTGGTGGGGCGGCATCCTGAACATGGCGCTGAACAACGGCATCAACCCCTTCAACGGGGAGCAGGCCAGCGTCACCACCGATTACCTCTATAACATGACCTCCATCGAGCAGGTGAAGGACGCCATCGCAAAGATGGGCCATCACGTCATGCGGATGTTCGTCTCCACCAACAACTATGCGGAAATGCTCAGCCAGCACTGCGCCCAGCAGGCCATTCTTTCCATCTCCATCGACGACTGCATGGCCAAGGGCAAGGACGTGGTGAACGGCGGCGCGCGGTATAACTCCTACGGCGGCACGGCCACCGGCCTCGCCACCGTGGCGGACAGCATCTCCACCATCAAGTATATGTGCTTCGACAAAAAGCTCTGCACCACGCGGGAGCTTTACGATGCGTGGATGGCCAACTGGGAGGGCTATGAGCCGCTGCGCCAGCGCATCCTGTACGAGGTGCCGCACTACGGCAACAACGACCCCTACGTGGACGAGGAGCTGAAATGGTGCGTCGAGCTGTATTACGACTGCTGCCGCGAATGCCATTCCACCCGCTCGAAGGTCTACAAGGCCGGGCTTTACGGCGCGAGCGACCATGTGGCGCAGGGCTACATCACCTTCGCCACGCCGGACGGGCGCAAGACCGGCACCCCCATTGCCGACGCCATGAGTCCCGCCCAGAGCCGGGATCAAAACGGCCCCACCGCCGTATTTGAATCCACCGTGGTCTTCGACCATCATCATTACATGGGCGGCATCGCGCTGAACCTGCGGCTGCACCCCAGCGTCCTCTCCAACGACGAGGGCATGGAGAAGGTGCGGGACATGACGAAGAACTACTTTGAGTCCGGCGGGCTGGAGGTGCAGTACAACGTGGTGGATACCGACACGCTCCGCGCCGCCCAGAAGGACCCGGACAAATACCGCGACCTTGTGGTGCGCATCGCGGGCTACAGCGCCTATTTCGTGGAGCTGGGGCCGGACCTGCAGAACGACATCATTTCCCGCAACGAGAACAAATTCTGAATAAGCAACAACGCTCCCGGAAACCGCGGTTTCCGGGAGCGTCTTTGTGCCTTTGGCGAATGTTTATACGACCCATTTCTTGAGGACGGGGATCTTCGACAGGACGAAATACACCGCCCAGCTGAGGACCACCGTGATGACCGACTGCACGGGGATGGAAATGAACGTGGGAACGCCCGGCCACGCGAGGCAGCGGGGCAGATGGTCGAGAAAGACCACGTGGACGGAGTAGATGCAGAGGCTGCCCTTGCTCAGCTGGTTCACCACCGTGCCGATCACTTTGTTGGGCGCATCCTTGATGTTCAGGCAGAGGGAATAGACGCCCGCGCCCAGCAGACAGGGGCCGAGGGTCATTTCCTCAAGGAAGCCGGTGTAGGTGCTGCCCTGCCGGTAGGACATGACCGCCGTCCCGCCGAAGAGGATGAGGTAGCCCGCGCCGATCATGATAATGCTCCATTTGATTTTGATGGGATACTTCCGCAGGAACCAGCCCAACAGCCCGTAGCCGATGGAGGCATAGGTCATGTTCAGCAGCCACTGGCTCCCCACCATGCCCTGCAGCAGCCGGAAGGGCCAGAAGGGCTTCACCGTGGGATAGAGGATGCCGAAGGCGAACCACGCGCCCAGCACATACAGCAGCTGCTCCTTCGTGGCCTTCTCCGTGAGGATGCGCGTCACCGGCAGCCAGAGGTAGACCAGCAGCATGATATCCATGTAGTAGAGGTGCCACATATGGTTGAACAGCAGCACTTCCTTGACGCTCTGCCACAGGTTCGGCAGGATGGCCGCTCCCCGGTCATGCAGGACCATCAGCTTATAAAACAGCGCCCATACCAGCAGGCTCACCAGCAGCCGGGGGATATTGTGCAGGAACAGCTTTTTCAGCGGAAGGGGCTTTTCCGGCTGGAGCAGGATGGCCCCGGAGCACATGAGGAACAGCACCACGTTCCGGCGGCACAGCAGGCTCCAGAAGATGCTCCCCCACCAGTTAACGCAGCCAACCGGGGTATTATATCCGTCGGAGCTGGTATGTACGAGGATGACGCCGAAGATCGCCAGCGCGCGGATGAGGTCGAGGCCGAAATCCCGCTTTTTCCCCAGCTTCGGCGGTTCTTTGCGGGTCAGAACTGCTGCATCCATCGGCTTTTCCCCCTCAGACCGCGCCGTGGCAGCGCTTGAACTTCTTCCCGCTGCCGCAGATGCAGGGCGCGTTCACGGCGGGTTTCAGCTTCCCGTCCCGCCATTCCTGCAGAAGCTCCTCCGGCGTATTGCCCGCAAGGCACCAGAGGCGCGTTTTCTGCCGGATCTCCTTTACACGCGCTTCGTCCGGCTCCATCCCGAAGGCCCGCAACAGCTCGCTGTGATCCGCCTCTCCCGGCTCCACCCGCAGCATGGCATAGAGCGCGTCGGCAAAGCCGGTGGCCTTATCGTCAGCGGCCTCTTCCCCGGCTTCCCGGAACTGTGTTTCGGCCTCCAGCCGCCACATCTCCAGCTCGTGGAACACGTCGTAATAATCCCCGTCGCCCAGCCGCAGCAGCTTTTCATGCACCGGCAGATAGCGGGGCATGGTCTTCTGCGCCTCCAGATAGGGCGCGGCCTCCTCCGGCAGCATCCCTCGGAACAGCAGCACGCCGTCCTCGATGGTGTAATACGTCCCGTCGGCCAGCTCGCGGAGCAGATCCTCGGCCTCCTTCGTCAGCTTCGTTCCCGCCCGACGGCGCAGCATCTCCCCGAAATCCGTGAGGCGGATGGCCCCATAGAGCTTCACGGCGGCCTGCGCGTAAGCGTCCACCGTGTCGCGCAGCTGCTTCAGCCGGGCAAAATCCGTCTTCTTGATATCCTGCCAGAGATTCCGGATCTCCGTGGGGATAACGAGGTAAATCTCCTCCTGCACCAGATAGGGCTGCATGAGGCAGAAGCCGATGAGTCCGCTGTGCATGGGCAAAAACACGTCCTGCTCCTTCAGAAACGGCACTTCCGCCGCCTTCTGAAACAGGGCAAAGTCCGCGCTGGGCAGGGCCATCAGCAGCATTTTCAGATTCTTCGCCTCGGTGAGCCAGCTCACAAGGTCTTCCGACCCGGCAAGCTGCCTGAGCCGTGCTTTCACTTCCTCGTCCCGGCGTTCCAGAATGGCCGCCAGCGCAAAGACCGGTTCGCCTTTGTCGGCAAGCATCCGGTTCCGTTCTTCCATCTGATCCATAATCTACACTCCCGTATCGACTTCTGGTCACGCCCGAAGCCGGTATTACTCTTTCTGTTCTTCTGTTTGCGCGGCGGCACGCTTCGCCGCTTCTTCCTCTTCCAGCACCCGATAGGCCACCTTGCCCACCAGCGTTTTGGGCAGCTCGGCGCGGAACTCGATCTCCCTGGGCATGGCGTATTTGGCGATGTGCTTCCGGCAGTAGGCCATCAGCTCCTCCCGCGTCTCCTCCGAAGCGGGCACGCCCTCCTTCAGCATCACGAACGCCTTCACTGCCTGCATCCGGTAGGAATCCGGGATGCCGATGACGCAGCTCATGTGGATCTTTTCGTGGGCGTCCAGAATATTCTCCAGCTGGCTGGGATACACGTTGTAGCCCGAAGAGATGATCATCCGCTTGGCGCGGCCCCGGAAGTAGATGAAGCCCTCGTCGTCCATGGTGCCGAGGTCGCCGGTATAGACCCAGGTCAGCCCGTCGGCATGGGTGCGCAGGGTGTTCGCCGTTTCCGCCGGGTGATTCGCGTATTCCTTCATCACCGTGGGGCCTGCTAGCAGAATTTCGCCTTCCTCCCCGTAGGGCAGCTCCTCGTCCGTTCCCGGCTTCACGATCTTGATATAGGTATCCGGGAAGGGCACGCCGATGCTGCCCGCCTTGAACATATGCGGCGGGGTCAGGCAGCAGGCGGTGACGGTCTCGGTCGTCCCGTAGCCCTCGCGCACCTGAATGGAGGCGTGGTGGTCATAGAGGAACTTATCGAATTTCTTTTTCAGCACCTCGCTCAGACTGTCGCCCCCGGAGAAAACGCCCTTGAGGCTGCTCAGGTCGGCCTTCTCCATATTCGGCAGCCGCAGCAGCGCCTCATACAGCGTGGGCACGCCCGCGATGAAATTGCAGCGGTAGCGGGTGATCTGCTTTGCATAGCTCTCGGCGGTGAAGCGCGGGATCAGGATGCAGCGGCCGCCCATGGCCAGCATGGTGTGGATGCACACGCCCAGCCCGAAGCCGTGGAACAGGGGCATGGCGGCCAGCATCCGGTCGCCGGGTCGGAACATGGGGTTCGCCGCGATGACCTGCCGACTCAGCGCATTGAAATTCAGATTCGTCAGCACGATGCCCTTGGTGGTTCCGGTCGTGCCGCCGGAATAGAGGATGACGGCGGGGTCCTCCGCCTTCCGCTCCACCTTGTAATTCCACGAGCAGCTCTTGCCCAGCTTCATGAATTCCTGCCAGCGGATGACCGGCGCATCCTCGGGGATCTTCCTGATCTTCCGGCCCTCGGTGAGCATATAGCCCGCCCGCACCGGCTTGCTCAACGCATCCTTCACGCTGGCGATGATGATGTTCACGACCTTCGTGTTCTGCCGGATGGCCTCGAATTTATTATAGAACTGGTCCAGCGTGATGACGCTGTAGCTCTCCGACTCGTTCAGATAGAACTCGATCTCCTTCTCTGCCGAGAGCGGGTGGATCATATTGCAGATGCCGCCCACCAGATTCACCGCATAGAACATATAGATGGCCTGCGGACAGTTGGGCATGGCGATGGTGACCCGGTCGCCCGCGCGGAGACCCAGCGTTTTCAGCGACTTCGCGCAGGCTTCGACCTGCTCGACGAGCTTCCGGTAGGTGGTAGATTTTCCCATAAAGTCGAAGGCGACGTTGTCCGGATACCGCTCCGCGATCTCCTTCACCGCATCGAACATGGAACCCTGCGGGTATTCCAGATGCATGGGCACGCCGTCCATGTGTTCTTTCCAGGGTGTTTTTGCCGTGATCTCCATTGTGTTCTCCTTCCTTGCAGGTTGGCTGCAGGGGCCGGCAGCTGCAGCCGTCGGTCATGCGAAAATTTGATAGCATTTGATTATACACCTCTTTTGCCCGCTTGGATAGTCCTTTTTCTCCGGCTGCCGTTTTTTTCCCGTTTTGGAAAATATTGAATTTCTTTTCGTTTTCCGTCAGGAACGTATTGCTATTTTTGTGTCAAAGTGGTAATATATGCGTAATATTTCGGGCAAATTGCCCAAAAAACGAAATGGAGGAAAACGGAACATGAAGAAAACTCTGGCCCTGCTTCTGGCCGTGCTTTTCGTTCTGGCTCTGTTCACGGGCTGTGCCGGCAATAACGGCGGCTCCAGCACGAACAGCGGCTCCAGCACGAATACGGGCAGCAGCACAAACACCGGTTCCGGCGCGAGCAGCGGCTCCAGCAGCGGCAGCACGACTCCCGCCGACTCCGGCAGCACCGATTCCGGTTCCGCCGCGGCTCCCGTGGACGACGATTCTCCCTATAAGTTCGCCCCCGGAAAGTACGAGCTGGACGCGGAAGGTTTCCCCGCAACCAAGTATGAGTACGAGCTCCCCTTCTGCACCACGGACGAAGTCCTCACCAACTGGACCGTCAACTGGACTCCGCAGTATCTTCCCGAAGAAGGCTATCAGGGCGTGCCCACCTTCTACATGATGGAAGAGATGACCGGCGTCCACATGGAATGGGATCTGGTCTCCTCTTCCACCCGCTCCGAGAGCGCCGCCACCATGCTGGCCTCCGACGATCTGGATGATATCCTCGGCCAGT
Organism: Oscillospiraceae bacterium; assembly: GCA_045628925.1. Taxonomy (GTDB): domain Bacteria; phylum Bacillota; class Clostridia; order Oscillospirales; family Oscillospiraceae; genus UBA1774. The sequence continues at coordinate 6,107 of JAZQQF010000065.1, forward strand.
TCTCCTTCTACTACACCGGCGGCACCCTGGATCAGGCCGTGGAAGACGAGTACATCGCCAACCTGTACAACTACCGCGACTATATGCCCAACTACCTGTGGGAAGTCCAGAACCGCAGCAAGAGCAGCAACATTAAGGACACCGTGTTCTACCGCGACGATATGTGGCTCTCCTTCTACGGCATGTATGAGACCCCCATGTACTCCACCGGCTACTTTGCCCGTCAGGACTGGATGGATCAGCTGGGCCTCGGCGAATCCACAGACCTTGTGACCTTCGACGATCTGCATGATCTGCTGGTCGCTTTCAAGAGCGCCTACAACGTGGCCCCCATGATGCTGTTCAGCACCTTCGAGCTGGAGCCCTACAACTGGGTCGGCTTCAACACCACCCCCTACTCCGCCCGTATGAGCTATGTGCGCGTGAAGGACGGCGTCGTTGAGTTCTGCGGCACCACGCAGGATGACAAGGAACTGATGATGATGCTGAACCAGTGGTGGAACGAAGGCCTCTGCGATCCCAACTACGCTTCTTACTCCGCTACCAACGATATGGCCAACGCGCTGGCCAACTCCGAGCTCGGCACCTGCATCTTCACCCCCTCCGAAGTGCCCGGCTGGGAAGCCACCTGTGTTGACGCCGATATCGAATGGGCGCCCATCACCCGTCTGCGCCGCACCGAGGATCAGACCATCTACTGGGGCCTGAATCCGAAGCACACCAACTACGGCTCCGCCTGCGTCTACGCCCGCTGCGAGAACGTCGAGCTGGCCGTCACCTGGCTGGACTGGAACTACTCCGACTTCGGTGCTGACTGGATGAACTGGGGCCCCGAAGGCGATTCCGCGGCTGCCTACATCGACGACACCGTCGGCTACATCTGGTACTACAATGAGAACGGCGAGAAGCGCATCACCGACTGGGCTTACAATCATCCCGCCGGCCTCGCGTGGATCCAGGACTGCCACTGCTACAACGAGCTGGCTGACGCCGGCATCCAGCAGTGGAGCCGCAACTACGCCTACGATGGCGGCGATCGTTTCACCAAGATGTTCGATCTGTGGAACGAAGCGGTCGACACCTTCTATGAGAACAAGTGGAACTGGCCCGCTGCCATCAACTTCGACACCGACGCCACCGATGAGATCAACTCCCTGTTCAGCGACGTGACCACCTACTTCCAGGAGAACTACGTGACCTTCTTTGAAGGCAGCAAGTCCTTCGACGAGTGGGATAGCTTCCAGCAGACCATGAACGATATGGGTCTGGCCCGCGTCACCGAGATCTATCAGGAGTACTACGACGCTTATATCGCTGCGTAATCTCCCGGTGTCCCGCACATCGAAAACCTTAACTGCATAGCATGGACTTGGGCGGCACTCCCGCCCAAGTCTTTTATTATGAGGTAAGGCGATGCAGGTAAGGCTTGCGGACCTCCGCCGGAAGGAGGTCGTCAATATCGCTGACGGGCAGCGGCTGGGCTGCGTGGAGGATGTGCTGCTGGATACCGGCTCCGGCCGCATTCTGGCGCTGATCGTGCCGGGACCCTGCCGCTTTCCCGGCCTGTTCTGCCCCGGCGAGGACTGGGTCATCCGCTGGGAGTGCGTGCGGCGCATCGGCGAGGATCTGATCCTCGTGGAAAAGCACGGAGAACCGGAAAAACAGAAGCGCTGCCGCCGCTTCCCCTTTTGAAACCCCTGCCCGTTCGGGCAGATTCTTTTTTTCTGGACCGGCCGAATTTTCAGTTTCTTTCAGAAAACTGTTGACACGGATTCTCTCTTTGTGGTACATTTATTTAAATCTTCATAAATGCTGCCATTCCGTATGGATCGGAGGGAAATATAATTGAAAACGATACAGGAGATCAACGAAAAGATCAAGACCGGTACCGCCGTCGTGCTGACGGCGGAGGAGGTCGTCAAAATGGCCCGGGAGCAGGGCGTGAAGGAAACGGCGAAGCGGGTGGACGTAGTCACCACCGGCACCTTCAGCCCCATGTGCTCCTCCGGCGCGTTTCTGAATTTCGGCCATGCCGAGCCGCTCATCCGCATGAGCGGCGTGAAGCTGAACGACGTACCGGTGTGCGCGGGTCTCGCTGCGGTGGACTGCTTCGTGGGCGCCACCGAGCTGAGTGAAACGAAGGGCATGGAATACGGCGGCGCTCACGTCATCGAGGACCTGATCGCCGGGAAAAAGGTACATCTCAGCGCCAAGAGCTATGGGACCGATTGCTACCCCCGCCGCAGTCTGGAAGCAGAGGTGGGTCTCAGCGACATGAACCAGTGTTTCCTGTTTAACCCCCGCAACGCATATCAGAACTATAACTGCTCCGTGAACACCTCCGACAAGGTGATCCACACCTATATGGGCACGCTCCTGCCCCGCATGGCCAACGCCACCTATGCCACGGCGGGCGAACTGAGTCCCCTGCTGAAGGACCCGGAGCTGCGCACCATCGGCATC
>JAZQQF010000066.1:0-2410 GCA_045628925.1 Oscillospiraceae bacterium
TCCTCCGACAACGGCGTTGAAATGCGCGAGAACATCTACAACGAATGGGTCAGCGACCTGCCCGCCGACGCCCGCCGCGCGGATGGCGACCTGGAAGGCGCCGCTCCCGTGATCGTGGACAAGGAAGCCTTCGCGGCCTTCAAGACCATCGAAGTGACCTTCGACTTCATCTATGGCAAGCCCATCGTGAAGGACGAAGCCGCCCCCATGACCCAGGAAGAAGCGGACGCGCTGAAGCAGGGCTCCTTCATGGGCTACATCGCCGTGCAGACCGATATCTACGTCTTCCGTAACAACTGGGACGAAGCTTCCTACGGCATTGAAAATCCCGAATATTTCAACCGTCTGACCGGTTGGGACGAAGTGGACAGCTCCCTGGCCGTGGATTACGGCGGAACCTTCGTGGACGCCGAGATCAAGGGCGACGGCGAATACACCGTGTCCTTCACCACCGGCGACATGGGTCTGGGCGCCTCCAAGGATTACAACATGCTCTATGTCTCCACCAACATCCCCAGCAAGCTGGTGAAGGATGGCTTCCTGACCATCGACAACGTCAAGGTCAAGTTCCCCACCGGCGCGACCCAGGAATACACCGAAGTGAACACCGATGGCGACTATGTGGCTATCAAGATCCTCGATACCTACAACCAGGCTTCCGCTCCCGCCATCTCCTGGAGCGTGCCCGGCGCCAACGAGACTGTGTCCATCACCTTCACCGTCAGCGGTTGGTAATCTGTACGCTTTCCCCAAACTGAAAGTACCTTAAACTTTCCCGCCGGGGCGGGGCGCTGCTTGCGGCGCCCTGCCCGGACGGGACCTGACCGATAACGAGGAAGTGAGTTTGCCCATGGTGTCTGCTCCCCGGTGTGAGATTCAGGAAGAAACCGTATCCTGGGGACGGCGTCTGCCCCTGTGGATCTTCCGGATCGTGGCGCTCGTGGCCGGGATCGCCGTGTTTTTCCCGCCGGTCAATCCGGGCCGCATCAGCGAAAAGATCAACGCGTCCGCCAGCCTGTTTACCACCGGTATCAGTTATGAAACGATCACCAACAGCATGGGACGGATCCTGCGCTCCCAGTGGATCCGGGATGTGGACATCACCCTGCTCATGATCGCGTGCATCGTGATTATTGTGGGTGTGATCCTCTGCGCCGTGGCCGGCTGCATGAGCCTCGGCAACCGCAAGATGTGCCGCCGTGGCCTGATCCTGCCGCTTATCGGCGCGCCGATGATGGGCGTGGGTCTGTACCTGATTCGCGCGGCTCATGGCCGGATGCTCGCCCATGGCGAGGCGGAGGGCAAGCTGGAAAAGATCGGCCTGATGATGCCCGACGGATTTACGGTGTTCTGTGTATTCGCGGGCTTGCTGTTCGTCACGGCGCTGTTGGCGCTGCTGACCGGACAGAAGGAGACCGATCCCGACGCCAAGATGGAAATGGACGAGAAATACCGTCTGTTCCTGATGATGCTGCCGGTGATCATCCTGACGCTGATCTTTGCCTATCTGCCGATCTGGGGCTGGCGTTTCGCCTTCTTTGAATACACGCCCGGCGGAACGATCGGCGCGGACAACTATGTGGGCCTCAAATGGTTCAGCTTCCTCTTTACCGATCCTGCCACCACGCGGGACCTGATCCGCGTGCTGCGCAACACCCTGATCATGAGCGGTCTCGGGATCGCCACATCGTGGCTGCCCATCGCGTTTGCCGTGCTGCTGGCGGAGGTGCGCTCCACCAAGTTCCAGCGGTTCGTCCAGACGTTTACGACCATCCCGAACTTCATCTCCTGGGTGCTGGTGTACGCCATCGCCATCTGCATCTTCTCCACGGACGGCTTTGTCAACAGCTTCCTGACCAACGTGTGCGGTGTGGCGGGGGCCAATACCAACTATCTCCAGATTGCCGACCATACCTGGCTCAAGATGCTTTTGTGGGGCACCTGGAAGGGTGTCGGCTGGGGCGCGATCGTGTATATCGCGGCCATTTCCGGCATCGACCAGCAGCTGTATGAAGCCGCCAAGGTGGACGGAGCCAACCGCTTCCGCTGCATCTGGCACATCACCATTCCCGGGCTGATCCCCACCTACTGCGTGCTGCTTCTGATGAGCATCGCGGGTATTCTGAGCAACGGCATGGAGCAGTATCTTGTGTTCTCCAACGCCATGAACCAGGACGTCATCGAGGTGCTGGACCTGTATGTGTACAACATCGGTATCGGGCAGAACCGCATCCCGCTGAGCACGGTGGTGGGCATCTCCAAATCCCTAATCGGCATCACGCTGCTTTTCGTCGCCAACGGCATCTCCAAGGCCATCCGCGGCGAGAGCATCATATAAAGGAGGCGGTCCACGATGAAAAAGAAAGAAAAGGCCGCCCCCATGCGGATCAAGCGCACCGCGGGCGATTGG
>JAZQQF010000067.1:0-4490 GCA_045628925.1 Oscillospiraceae bacterium
TTGCGGGCGTCCTCCAGAGAGAAGCCCTGCTCCCGCATGAGGGAGGGCACGATGACTTCGTCACTCTGCAGAAGCGGCAGGCCGCCCACGCGCATGGAGGTATACATGGCGCAGTCCCACAGCTCCTTGGGGGTGTTTTTGTTCACGCGGAGGGAGATGGACGGCTCATGCAGCTCGGGACGGGCCATCGCTTCCAGCACCATGAGGGACACGGGGTTGGAGGCGTCCTCGCCGGTCTCGGGGATCACGCCGCCGATGGTGGTGTGCTGGCCCTGATGGCCGATGCCGGCGGTCTGGGCGGTCTTGCCGAAGCCGCCGCCGTGGAAGGTGTTGATCTTCAGGAAGAACGCGTCCACCAGCTCCTGCGCCTGATCGACGGTGATGGTGCCGGCTTCCAGATCCTTCTTCAGGTACGGCCAGGAGTACTGGTCGAAGCGGCCGAGGCTGGTGACGCCGGGGCCATTGTCCACGCGGAGGAACACGTTGTAGAGCATGACCTGCTGCAGCGCTTCACGGAAGGTGCGGGCAGGATAGTAGGCGATGTAGTCGAGGCTCTCAGCCATCTGCTCCAGCTCGGCCTTGCGCTCGGCGGTGGGGGCCTTGGCAGCCTCCTCACGGCACAGGTCGGCATAACGCTTGGTGAGGGTGATGGCACCGTCGCAGGCGATGGTGGCGGCAGTGTAGAACAGGAACTTGCCCATGTCGTTGCCCTGCACGTTGCCCTCATGCTCATCCAGCCAGTCCTGCGCCTGCTTGCGGATGTCCGCATAGCCGCGCTTCAGAATGGTCTGGAAGCCGGGAGTCAGGTGTCCGGGAGGGAGCATCACGGGGAAGCCGCCGATCTTGCCGTAGTCAGAGGCCTGCAGGGCGAAGAACTCCTTCGCGCCCTTGGGCAGCCACTCTTCGGAGCGGACGCCGCTGGACATGGCGGCGCGCTTCTTGTTCAGCGCGCGGAAACGCTCCAGCTCTTCGGGGGAGATGGCGAGCTTCTGATGGGAGTAGAGAGGATCCTCGTCGGGCGCATGATAGAGTCCGTCCTCGCCCATGGGCCAGGTCTTCTCGATGGGCATGAAGGCCCACATGCCGCCGGAGGCAGCGCCCCAGCTCTTGCTGCCCATATCGCCCACGAAGTAATCATCGGGATGCATATTGATGGGCATATGCTCGATCACGTAGAGAGATTCCGAAGGCTTCTGGAGCATGGGGGGATAGTTGGAGAACTTCTGCTGGGCCTCGAACTTGATGTAGGACATATCCGCGTCGGCGATCATGATCCTGTCGCGGACAGCGGCGCGCATCCGTTCGATCCGGTCGGTCTTTTCCTTGAACTGATACATTGGATTCCTTCCTTTCTGACGATATATGTTTATTTTATTGTAAACGGATTCGGGCGGGCGCAGGACGCGGAGAAGGCATCCGATAAACACCCACCGTGATTATAGCAGGTTTTTCCGGATTTGTGAACTGTATTATAGAAGATTCCGCAGGAAAAATCCGGCGGTTTCGGAAAAAACGCGGGCCGGAGGATGGTCGCCGCTCCGAATTGGCGGAGAGCTCCACGCTCCGTAGGTTGCCGCCGCACCGGGAGCGGGCGTATGATGGCCCCGATAAAGGAGGCATGACCTGTGGATCTGAATTTTACGCCTATTGACATGGCCGTCTGGCCCCGGCGGGAACTGTTTTACTACTTTTCCAAAATGGCGCCCACCGGCTATTCCATCACGGTTGAAGCGGATGTGACCGGTCTGCGCAAGGCCCTGAAAGCCCGGGGGCTGAAGTTTTTCCCCGCCTACCTGTGGATGACGACGAAGTGCCTGAACCGGCAGCCGGAATTTCGCCTTGCGCTCCGGGACGGGGTGCTGGGCGTTTATGAGACGCTCACGCCCCTGTACGCAGCCTTCCACCCGGACGATGAGACCTTCTCCCTGATGTGGACGGAATACGACGAGGACTTTTTCACCTTCCACCGGGCCTACTGCGAGAATCAGGCCCGATACGGGGAAAAGCACGGCATTCTCTCCCGGCCCGTGCCGCCGCCGGAAAATGCCTATACCGTTTCCTGCATCCCGTGGGTATCCTTCCGGCATTTCGCGGTGCACAGCTATGAGGACAAACCCTATTATTTCCCCTCCGTGGAGGCGGGAAAGCTGGAGCTGCGCGGCGGACGGGAGCTGCTGCCCCTGTCGCTCACCTGCCACCATGCCGCGACGGACGGCATCCACGTATATCGCTTCCTGCAGCAGCTGGAGGCGGAGGCCGCCGCGCTGCGCACGCAGCTGGAGGGGTAACGGATTTTGGACAGGCTGCACAATTTAAAAATCTGAAATCGTAGATTTTTGGCTTGACAAACGGGGAAAAGCGTGGTATATTCATTCACATCTTTAGAAGAATAAATTTTCTGAGGTGACCAAAATGACTACCACGATGATTCTCACGCTTGTACTGATCGTCTGCTTCTTCGCGCTGATGATCTTCATCGGCATCCGCTCCAAGAAGCACGCCACCGACGTGGACGGGTTCGTCCTCGGCTCCCGCAGCGTCGGCCCCTGGCTCAGCGCCTTCGCCTTTGGCACGTCCTACTTCTCGGCGGTCATCTTCGTGGGTTACGCGGGGCAGTTCGGCTGGAACTTCGGCCTTGCCTCCACGTGGATCGGTCTTGGAAACGCCTTCATCGGCTCGCTGCTGGCATGGAGCGTTCTGGGGCGGCGCACCCGCATCATGACCCAGCACATCTCCTCTAAGACCATGCCGGACTTCTTCGGCGCCCGCTTCAAATCTCCGAAGCTGAAGGTGGCGGCCAGCGTCATCACCTTCGTGTTTCTGATCCCATACACCGCATCTCTTTACAATGGCCTGAGCCGCCTGTTTTCCATGGCCTTCAACGGCGTGGATTACGCGGTGTGCGTCATCGTCATGGCCATCCTCACCGGCATCTACGTGCTGATCGGCGGCTACATGGCGACGGCCATCAACGACTTCATTCAGGGCATGATCATGCTGGTGGGCATCGTGGCGGTCATCCTCGCGGTGCTGAACAATAACGGCGGCCTCATCGCCGCCACCGAGGCGCTGGCCACCGGCCCCAACGGCGGCTGGCAGTTCGCCTCCTTCTTCGGCCCCAACCCGGTGTTCCTCCTGTTCGTGGTGCTGCTGACCTCCCTCGGCACATGGGGCCTGCCCCAGATGGTGGGCAAATTCTACGCCATCAAGAACGAGGATTCCATCAAGAAAGGCACCGTGATCTCCACGCTGTTCGCGCTGGTGGTGGCGGGCGGCTGCTACTTCCTCGGCGGCTTCGGCAGACTTTACGATATCGACGTGGCGAAGGAAGGCTTCGACGCGGTCATCCCCACCATGCTTTCCACCCTCAGCCCCATCCTGATCGGCATCGTCATCGTGCTGGTGCTTTCGGCCTCCATGTCCACGCTGTCTTCGCTGGTGCTGACCAGCGGCAGCACCATCACGCTGGATTTCATCGTCCCCCTGCGGAAAAAGGAGACGAGCGAGAAGTCCAAGATGCTCATCATGCGGCTGTTCATCGTCCTCTTTATCATCATCTCCGCCGTCATCGCCATTTTCCAGGCGCGGACCAAGAACCTCTTCATCGCGCAGATGATGGGTGTCAGCTGGGGCGCGCTGGCAGGCGCCTTCATCGCCCCCTTCCTCTACGGGCTTTACTGGAAGCGCACCACCCGGGCCAGCGTCGTGGTGTCCTTCATCTGGGGCGTGTGCCTTGAAGTCGTGCAGCTGCTGGTCTCGCTGGGCGTGATTTCCGTAGCCGGTGTGCCGGTGCTGTCCTTCGTGTTCACCAATTCCCTCTACTCCGGCGTGTTTGCCATGGTGGGCGGCCTCATCCTCGTGCCCATCATCAGCGCCCTGACCCAGAGCTCCAGACCCGACGGTGTGGATGCGATCTTCTCCTGCTACGGTGAACAGAAGACCGTGGATATCACCGACAGCCTCGGTAAGTAAACGGGAAATTTACGGAACGGACACGACTCGGCCATATTCGGGATCTATGATGCGGATGATCGATCACCGGGTGTTTTCGGAATCATAGAAAGAAGGTACTTCATGCTCATCGTCATCATCATTCTCCTGCTGGCCGTGTCCTTCAAGGTCACGTGGGCCGTGCTCCGCTTCTGCGGAAAGCTGCTGGGCATTCTGCTCAGTGTGGGAGCCTTTGCGGTGGTGGGCGTGCTGGCGGTAGCAGTGTTCTGCCTTACGAAGCTGTTCGTCCCCATCGTCATCGTGGTCGCCGTGGTGGCGATCCTCACGGGGCTGAAGCGGAAACGTGCATAAAAGAAGTCGGAGGCCAAGCGGTCTTAGGAAGACAACTCTAGGTTGCAACTCCTTGGCTCACAGAACGACATGGCTACGATTCGACTTCGGTAGCAGTGTTCTGCCTTACGAAGCTGTTCGTCCCCATCGTCATCGTGGTCGCCGTGGTGGCGATCCTCACGGGGCTGAAGCGGAAACGTGCATAAAAG
>JAZQQF010000068.1:0-15342 GCA_045628925.1 Oscillospiraceae bacterium
GCCAGAACGCCCAGCGGCAGGAGCTCCAGCACCATGAGCAGCGTCAGCAGCAGAGAAAGTATACGTTTCTTCATTTTGCTTCACCTCTCCGAGTTTTCCGGTCCTGTGTATGCCGAAGGGTCAGCCAGACTGCGCCCACAAGGACCATCAGGACGCAGTGCAGCGCGAGGACGGATATATTGCCGAGGACCTTCTGGTTGTCCCGCAGAAATTCCAGAAAGAAGCGGGTCAGACCGAAAAGGATCAGGAACAGGGGATAGACCCTGCCGCTGCTGTCATACCGGTGCTTTTTCGCGTACCATGCGCAGACGGCGAAGACCAGCAGCGCGGCGGCGGCTTCGATGATCTGGTTCGGGAACAGATAAGTCTCAAACTGCGGGTTCCATATCCCTTTCTCCGCCGGGAACCCGTAGCAGCAGCCGGCAAAGCTGCACCCGATATGGGCGATGCCCTGACTCAGGGAACAGCCCGGCGCGATATAGTCCACCACCGTCCGGGGTCGGAGCTTCAGCAGCTTTGCCAGCACCAGCCCGATGAGCGGGAACCAGATATAGCCCCGCACGATATTGTGGGAGCCCCAGCGGGTGAAGCTGCTCTCGATCCAGAACAGGACGTACAGCAGCCCGTAGGCCACCGGCCAGACCACCGCGGAAATGATAGCCCGCTTGCCCGGCGGGATGCCGTATTTTTTCCCGCTCCGGAAATTGAACAGGAACCAGCCGACGAAGCTCAGCACCAGAAACGCATTGTAGACCGCGTCGGTAAGGCCCCGCTCCGCCAGATATCGAATAAACGTATTGACCATGGTTTCCTCCAGCCTGCCTTGCGCTTACCCCGCGCTTTCCGGCAGAGTAAAATCAGACAGAGTAGTATACCATTTTTCCGCACGATGTGTCAACCGTGCCGTGCAGCGTGGGTGTTTCCGCCGGAGAACGGGATGCATTGACTTCCCGCCGAAGCTGTTGTAAAATCCAGCTATCAAACCACAGGAGTATGCAAATGAAGAAATTCGGTGTTTTCAGCGGTTTTCTGGGCGCCGGCAAGACCACGGCCCTCATCGCCCTGACGGAATACTGCTCCGCCCACGGCCTCCCCGCCGCCATGATCTCCAACGATCTGGGCGGCAGCGGTCTTGCCGACCATCGCTTCGCCCTGCTGAACGGCGCGAAGGCGGCGGAGATCACCGGCGACTGCATCTGCTATGTGCCGGACCGGCTCACCGACACCCTCGACCGCTTTTTCAATGCGGGCTGTCAGCTGGTCCTTTCCGATATCCCCGGCTTCGGCGTAGGCGCGCTGGAGCACGTATACCACGGCCTGCATGAAAATCACCCGGGGCGCTATGCCCTCGCCCCCTTCACCGTTCTCATCGAACCGCGGACGGTGGAGGTCCTGCGGCACGGCGGCGCGGAACCGGCTTACATTCTGAATACCCAGCTCCGGGAAGCGGACCTGATCGTTCTGAACAAGCTCGACCTGCTCTCCGAAGCGGAGCGGCAGGAAGCGGAAGCCTTTCTCCGCGCAGAATATCCCGAAGCGCAGCTCCTCGGCATCAGCGCCCGCAGCTGCGAAGGGCTGCCCGCGCTGGCCGAAGCGCTGGCAGACGGCGAAGCCTCCCTCCGCAGACCGGATATCGGCTACGGCGGCGAAGCGTTTCACGCCGCCATGGACGGGGTCTTTGAATACGAGCAGCAGTATCACGTCACCGTCTGCTGCGACAGCTTCGACGGGACCGCGTATCTGACAGCGCTGGCCGAAGCCGTGCGGCAGGCCATCCGGGCCATCCCCCACGGGCTGATCCCCCACCTGAAACTGCTGGCATGGACGGCGGAGGGCGACTGGGGCAAGGTGGACCTGCTGGGGACCGATCGGCCGCCGGAGCTGACCCGTCCCTTTTCCGGCCCCTGCACGGAGCTGGCGGTGGTGCTGAATGCCAGCGCCTTCTGCCCCGGCGAAGCGCTGGAAAGCCTGATGGAGACCGCAGCCGAACAGGTCAGCGCGGAATTTCAGCTGGAACGGGCGGTCTTCCGCCGCCAGCTCATCTGAGGAACCTGCGATGGAGATGATCCGTATGACCCGCTCCGTCTGCCCGGTCTGCCTGCGAAAGCTGGAAGCAGCGCTGCGGCAGGAAGCAGACGGCAGCGTCACATTAAATAAGACCTGCCCGGAGCACGGCAGCTTCTCCGTACCCGTGTGGCGGGGCAGGCTGGATTTCGACCGCTGGACGGGGAACGCCCGGCCGCTGGGGGAACTGGGCCAACACTGTCCGGACTGCGAGGGCATCTGCGCAGAGCATGAGATCGGCAGCTGCTGCGTGCTGCTGGAGGTGACGCGCCGCTGCAATCTCCGCTGCCGCTTCTGCTTTGCCGACGGGGGCGGCCATTCGGCGGACCCCGACCTTGACGAACTGAAAGCCTCGGTGGATGATATTATCCGCCAGCGGGGCAGCGTCCTGCTCCAGCTCTCCGGCGGCGAACCCACCCTGCGGGACGATCTGCCGGAGCTGGTGCGCTATTCCAAGGCCGCGGGGGCCTCCACCGTGCAGGTGAACACCAACGGGCTGCGCCTCGCTGCCGACGGGGACTATGTGCGCGCCCTGAAGGACGCCGGGCTGGACATCGTCTTTCTCCAGTTCGACGGGACGGAGGACGAGGTTTACCGTATCCTCCGCGGAAGGCCTCTGCTGGCGGAAAAGCTGCGGGCTATCGAAGCCTGCGCGGAAGCGGGGCTGGGCGTAACGCTGGTTCCAACGGTGGTACCCGGTGTGAACGACGCGCTGCTGGGGGAGCTGGTGCGTTTTGCGGCCGCCCGCGTGCCCGCCGTCCGCGCCGTCCACTTCCAGCCGGTGTCCTATTTCGGCCGCATCCCGGGATTGCCGCAGGCGTCGGAGCGGTACACGCTGGATGCGCTGATGGCGGACATTGCCGCGCAGGCGGATATCCCGATGGAGAGCTTTCTCCCCTCCCGCTGCGACCACCCGCTCTGCGGCTTTCACGCTTCCTTCCTCGTCAAGCCCGACGGGGGGCTTCGGCCGCTGACGGCCTTCCGCGATCCGATACGAACCCGGGGCGGCGCGGCGGACAACCGGAGCTACGTGGCACGGCACTGGGGCAGACCGGAGGCTGAATCCGCGCCCGCCGCCGATTTCTCCGACGGGATGGATTTTGACAGCTTCCTGAATGCCGTCCGTACCCGCTCCCTCCAGCTCTCCGCCATGGCCTTTCAGGACGCGGGCAATCTGAATATCGAGCGGCTGCACCGCTGCAGCCTGCACGTCTATGATTCCGGCGCGGTGAAGCCCTTCTGCGCCCGCTATCTCACGCCCATGGAGGATGCAGTGTCTTTTCCGAAGGAATGACCGGCGCTCACGCCGGATAACGATCAACAGGCCGCCGAACCGCGGCAGGAGGAAACACACATGAAACTTGCCACCGCGCTCAATGAGCGCGCAGATATCCAGCGGCGTCTCAGCGAGCTGCAGACCCGCCTGAACAACAATGCCAAGGTGCAGGAGGGCGAATCCCCTGCCGAGGACCCGGCGGCTCTGCTCGGAGAGCTGGAAAGCCTGCTCACGCGGCAGGAGGCGCTGATCTCGCGCATCAATCTCACCAATGCCCATACGGCTGCCGGGGACGTGACCATGACGGAGCTGCTGGCGAAGCGGGATATGCTCACCAAACGGCTGCAGGTCATGCGCAGCTTTCTGGATGCCGCCAGCGCGAAGGTGGAGCGCTACTCCCGTGCGGAGATCCGCGTGGTCAGCACGGTGGACGTCTCCGCCCTGCAGAAGGAGCTGGACCGGCATTCCCGTGAACTGCGGGAGCTGGATGAGCAGATTCAGGCCCTGAACTGGACCACCGAGCTGGAATAACAACGCGGGGACGGGCGAAGACCCGTCCCCGAAGAGATCCGGAGGATACCATGCTGCACGAAGTCTACCTTGGGCCGGTCTCGGCCTGCTTTGAGCTGGAAAACGATGCCGCTTACGACGCTCCGGCGGCATACGAGGTCTTTCTGAACGGGGTACGGCGGCAGACCGAAACGCGCAACGTCTTTTCCCTCTTCGGCCTCGCGCCGGACACGGAATATGCGCTTTCCGTCACCGGTATGGCCGCGCCGCTGCGCTTCCGCACGAAGGCAGAGGCCTGCTGCTTCTCCGTCCGGGACTTCGGCGCCGTCGGCGACGGGGAGACGGACGATACCGCCGCCTTCCGCATGGCGCTCAGCTGCCTGCCGGACGGTGGGCGGCTCACCGTCCCCGCGGGCACCTACCGCATCGCCCCCCTCGCCCTCCGCAGCCGGATGACGCTGGAGCTGACGCCGGGCGCGGTGCTGTTGGGTTCCCCCGAGCAGGCGGATTACCCCGTTCTCCCGGCGGAGCTGCTAGACCCGGTGACGGGCGAAACGCGCCAGCTTGGCTCGTGGGAGGGCAATTCCCGCCGGGTGCATCAGGCGCTGCTCAGCGCGGCCTACTGCGAGGATGTGGCCATCGTCGGTCCCGGCACCGTGGACGGAAACGGGGAGGCCGGCGGCTGGTGGACGCCGGAGGCCGTTCTGGCGGAGATCCCCCGTCCGAAGCTCATAGAGTTCATCGGCTGTGAGGGCGTTATCCTCCACGGCGTCACCGTGCGCAATTCCCCTGCGTGGCATATCCACCCCTATTTTTCCCGGAATATCGGCATCTACGATGTCCGCGCCGAAGCGCCGAAGCACAGCCCCAATACGGACGCGCTGGACCCGGAATCCTGCTCGGGCTGCGAGATCATCGGCTGCCGCTTCAGCGTGGGGGACGACTGCATCGCCCTGAAATCCTGCAAGATCGAACTGGCGAAGCGCTACAAGGCCCCCGCCGAGCACACGGTCATCCGCAACTGCCTGATGGAGTTCGGCCACGGCGCGGTGACGCTGGGCAGCGAGATGGCCTGCGGCGTGCGCGACCTGCAGGTGACCCGCTGCCGCTTCCGGCACACGGAGCGCGGCCTGCGCATCAAGACCCGCCGGGGCCGGGGAAAGGACGCGCAGGCGGACGGGCTGGTATTCGAGAACATCCGCATGGAGCAGGTGGATACGCCCATCGTCATCAATATGTGGTATAACTGCTGCGACCCGGACCGGCACAGCGAATACGTCCGCAGCCGGGAGGCCCTGCCCGTGGACGATCGCACGCCCCATCTGGGCGTGTTCCGCTTCCGGGATATGGAATGCCTCGGCTGCCGCATCGCCGGATGCTATATCGACGGGCTGCCGGAGGCGCCGGTGGACGAGGTCACGCTGGAAAACATGGTCTTCACCTTCGACCCGGAGGCGACGCCCGGCATCCCCGCCTGCCGGGACGGGCTGGAACCGCTCTGCCGCGCCGGTCTGATCTTCGACAACGTGCGCCGCTTAACGCTCAAAAACGTGCGCGTGGAGGGCTGCGCGGGCGAGGAGGTCACCGCCGCACACGTGGAGACCTTCGTCCGCTGCTGAATCGCGCATTCTTCCTTTCAAAATCGGACAGAAAACATTTGACAAGCAGCAGCGAAATTGTTAAGCTGTTTTTATCATTGGTGCAGTATATCAGTTTTATCAGGTTTCATATCCGAATCATATGGCAGGAGGTCTGTTTCATGAAAAAGATATTCGCACTGCTGCTGGCTGCGGTCCTCTGCGTTTCCGCTTTCAGCATTGTCGCTGCGGCGGAGGGTGAGGATTCCGGTTTCAAAGCCGTCGCCGTGGAGAGCGCCTTTGCTTCCGCCGTCACGGTCACGCCGCTGGATGCGTCCGGCGCCGCCGTTACCGCTGCGGACGGGGTCTACTCGCAGGCGGTCAAGCTGAATGTAACTTACACAGCCGCTGCGGCGAACAGCTTCTATCTCGTCGTGGCCATGAGCGGCACCGGCGTCCCCACGAAGGACAATCTGGTGTATATCAATCAGGTCACCGCTTCCGGCAGCAGCGTCACCTTCACCGTCTACCCCGGCGGAATGAAGGACGGCGAGACCTATTCCATCTATCTTTCCAGCAGCGGCAGCGACCTGAGCGGTCTCACGAAGGTCGCCAGCTACCAGTATTTCGGTGAAGATACCGACTGCCTCATCGGCGATGTGAACAACGACGGCAAGATCAATGCCAAGGATAATATCCTGATGGCCCGCTACATCGCCGCGTGGTCCGGTTATGCCGAACAGATGAACATGGACGCGGCCGACGTGAACGGCGACAGCAAAGTGAACGCCAAGGACAATATCATCCTCGCCCGCTACATCGCCGGTTGGACCGGGTATGAGACCCTGCCCCTCGCCTGACCCGAAGAAATGACACACCGCCTCCCGGAACGCTCCGGGAGGCGGTGTTCTGTTAAAAGGCGCAGTACCGGAAATCCGGTACCGCGCCTTTTCGCTTCGTTTATGCCTGCCAGATGCCCCCGGCAGGGATCTTCGCCACGGTCTCCGGTCCACCGAGGCGCAGGCTGAGCCACACGTCCACGGCGGAGGGGTTATAGATGCGCTCCCCGTCGGCGAAATATTCCAGCGCCCGGTAGGCTTTCACATAGCGGAGGATCTCGCCATTCGTGCAGATCCAGATACCGTCCCGATGCTCGTCGATGAAGCGGCAGAGGTTTTCGATCACGTCCCAGTTATCCGCCCCGTCGAATTCATAGGCGTGGCCCCACACGTAAAAGAGCCGCGGGCCGAAGCTGAAACCTTCGACGAACTCCTTCGCCAGCTCCATGAGCCGGGCATCGCCGTGGTGGCAGGTGGGGTCCCAGCGGAGGAAATCCGTGGGGATGGCAAAGCTGCCGGTGCTGCGGACGGTGCGGGCGCCCTCGTAGCCCGCGTCCCGCAGCTGCTCCACCACCCGGTCGCTGAAATTGCCGAAGGGATAGGCGAACATATTCAGCGGCATGGCGCTGTGCTGTTCCAGTCGGCGTTTGTCTTCGATGATCTCATAGGCAGCCCGGGGCGCGCCCACGGTATCCAGCGCGCTGTGATACAGGGCGTGACCGCCCAGCTCCTGCCCGGCATAGCATTCGTCGATCTCGCTTTCCTCCAGCCGGGCGTTCCCGATCTGCGGCCGGTCGCCGAACAGGCCGGAATTGAGGTTGAAGGTGCATTTCATCCCGTATTTCCGGAACAGCTCCGCCAGCCGGATATCCTGCCGGACACCGTCATCGTAGCTCAGGGTAAAGGCCCGGCTCAGGCCGCCGGGAAAGAGCATGGTATCGAACCGCATGGACATGATAAACCCCTCCGTGTTTCGTTTTCTTTCATTACAGCACACTTTTCCCTGTCTGTCAAAGGCTTTTCCCGCTCCCCGCTTGGTTTTTTCCGCCGCCGGTGCTATACTGATCCCGGTACTCCGGAAAGGCGGGCGCGATCTCCCGTGGGAGAGAATGTCCCACATCGGTATGGCGCTGCGTCGGGCGCGCAGAGGTTCGAGTCCTTCGGGCAAGGAGCAAAGCCCCGCACCGTTACAGGCGCATTTCGCATCCATGACAGTTACTACCCGGCGTCGGTTTCCGGAGGGGGCGGGTAAGGGGAACCCGGGCGGCGTGCCTTCGGTACGCCGCCCGGGTCGTTATCTGCCTGCCGCGCCCCTTTGCATCTCCGGAGCCGCGGAAATCCCGCTTGCAGAACGCGCCGCACCATGTTATACTAATAATTCCCATAGCTATCTACGATACCGAAACCGAAGGAGGTTTTTATATGCAGGATATCCTGATCCCCTTCCGGGGCGTGCTCCCCGCCGGGGTACAGACCGAGCTGCGCGCCCAGCGGAACGTGACCCGCGCCGTGCAGCTGCTGGACGGGCGCGTGGTGGCCAATCAGCGCAGCGAAGGCAGCGGCGTATCCGCCCGCGTGACGAAGAACGGCGTCTGCGGCTTTTCCAGCATGGCGGAGCTGAGCGCAGAGGCCGCCGCGAAGGTGCTGGCTGCCGCCGGAGAAAACGCGGCCTTTATGGATCGGCACGTTCCCAAAAACAAGCCCGCCCGTGCGGCGATCCCTTTCAGCGACGTTCAGCCGGATATCGCGTGGAACGACGCCAGCCAGAAGCAGTATATCGACTTTCTGCAGGCCATCGACGCCTATCTGGAAAAGAAGCCCCATCTGCTCTCCCGTCGTCTGGTGGTACGGGCGGACAATATGGAAAAGTGCCTCGTCACGTCCGACGGCGCGGCGGCCCATACCGACGTGCCCCGCTGCTACGTCTATGCCGTGCTGGATGCGGATACGAAGGACGCCGGGCCGGTGGAAATGTTCCACGCCTTCGGCGGCTTCGGCGGCTTTGACGATCATTTCACCACGCCCGAAGCCCTCTATCCGCAGCTGGACGCCCTGTATGAGCAGCTCATGCAGAAGCGCGAGGGCGTCTATGCCGAAGCGGGGCTGAAGACCTGCATCCTCGGCGGCATCCTCGGCGGTATGCTGGCCCACGAGGCCGTTGGGCATACGGTGGAGGCCGATCTGGTGCTGGGCGGCAGCGTGGCCGGCAAGTGCCTCGGGCAGCCCGTGGCCAGCGAGCTGGTGAGCATGACCGACTTTGCCCATACCGCTTTTGGGGAGACCGCCCCCCTGCCGGTGTACTGCGACGATGAGGGCGTGCCCGCAGAGGACGCAAAGCTCATTGAAAACGGCATCCTCACCGGCTATATGCACTCCCGGGAGAGCGCCGAGCATTTCGGCGTGAAGCCCATGGGCAACGCGCGGGCTTATTCCTTCTCCGATGAGCCGCTCATCCGGATGCGGAACACCGCCGTCCATCCCGGTAAGGACAAGCTGGAGGATCTGATCGCCAGCGTGGACGATGGGTATTACCTCTTTGAGACGAACAACGGTCAGGCGGACAATACCGGCGAATTCATGTTCGGCGTGACCATGGGCTATGAGATCAAGAAGGGCAAGCTGGGCCGGGCCATTCTGGACACCACCATTTCCGGCGTGGCGTTTGAGATGCTCAAGACCGTGGACATGGTGTCGGATCATATGACGTGGTCCAGCTCCGGCTTCTGCGGCAAAAAGCAGCCCATGCCGGTGGGCATGGGCGGGCCGGAGCTGCGCTGCAAGGTCATGATCGGAGGTCGCTGAGATGGAAGAACTGAAAAAAGTCGCAGCCCTTGCGCTGGAAACGCTGAAAGAGGCAGGTGCGGATGACGCGCGCGCCATCGCCGTCACCGCCGAAACGCGGGAATTTAACGTGGATTCCGGCGAATTCAGCCTGTTCCGCACCCTGTTTGACAATTCGCTGAATCTGGTCGCCTTCAAGGATCATCGGCGCGGCATCGCCAGCCTGAACCGCTTCGACGAAGCCTCCATCCGCGCCGCCGCCGCCGAATGTCTGGAAACAGCCGCGGCTGCCGAGCCGGATGAAGCGTGGGCGCTGGCTCCCGATGGTGGGAAACAGGACTTCGTTTCCGAGGGCTATACCCCCGACCTTGACAGATTCTTCTTCCGCAGCCGGGAGCTGATGGACAGCATCAAGGCGGAATACCCGCTGGTGCTGATGGAGCAGCTGATCCTCACCCACCGGGGCTTTCAGGAAGTCTATCTGAATACCCACGGGGCGGAATATTCCAGCACCGGCGGCTATTACTCCGTCTCGCTGGATTTCTCCGGCCATAACGGGGAGCAGGGCTCCAGTTTCTTCGGCGGCGGCTTCACCACGCTGGATCTGGATACGCCCTTTATCGACCAGTGGACGGTGCGCCGCAGCCTCTCCGACGCGGAAAACAGCATCGACACCACGCCGGTGGACGGGAAATTCACCGGCACCGTCGTCCTCACGCCTGACTGTGCTGCCGAGCTGCTGGATACGGCATTGGGCCTCTTTGCGGGGGACGTGGCGCTCATCGGCGGCACCAGCATCTGGAAGGACAAGCTCGGTAAGAAGGTCGCCGCCGACTGTGTGACCCTGCGGAACGCCCCGAAAGACAGCCGCATCGTCTGCGGCGAACGGTGGACGAGCGAGGGCTTCCTCTCCGAGGACGATGACATCATCAGGGACGGCGTGCTCAACAGCTTCCTGCTGGGGCTTTATGGCTCGAACCGCACCGGCCTCCCCCGTGCGAAGAGCGAAGGGTTCACGCCCATCCTCCTGCCCGGCGACAAATCGCTGGAGGAAATCATCGCCGCCATCCCCGACGGGCTGCTGGTGGGTCGCTTCTCCGGCGGCGAACCCAACGCCGCGGGCGATTTCTCCGGCGTTGCGAAAAACAGCTTCCGCATCAGGGACGGTAAGCTTGTCGGCGCGGTCAGCGAGACCATGATCTCCGGCAATCTCAGCGACCTGATGCAGAACATCGTGGGTATTTCCAGCGAGACCGTCTGCGACGGCAGCAGCGTCATGCCCTGGGTCGCGGCCTCCGGCGTGGTCATTTCCGGTAAGTAAGGCAGGGAGGAAGCACATGGCAAGAGATATGACCACGGGCAGCGAAGCCAAGCATATCATCGCCTTCGCTCTGCCCATCATGGGCGGCCTCGTCCTGCAGCAGCTCTACAACACCGTGGACAGCGTGGTGGTAGGCCGCTATCTGGGCGAGCTGGCCCTCAGCAGCGTGGGCGCGTGCAGCGCCCTCACCATGTTCGTCGTCTCCTTTGCGACCGGCCTGTGCAACGGCGCGGGCGTGCTGTATGCCCAGCTCTTCGGCGCGAAAAAGCTGGAGGACCTGCGCAGCGGTCTCAGCACCGGTATGTATCTGCTCACAGCGCTGAGCATCCTCATCACGCTCCTCGGCATCACGCTGGCGGTACCGCTGTTCCATGCGCTCCACGTCCCGGCGGACGTGTTTGACAATGCGGTGCTGTATTTCCGCATCTACTGCATCGGACTCATCTTCCAGTTTATCTATAACGTGGTCACAGCGGCCCTCCGCAGCGTGGGCGACAGTCAGGCGACTCTGTGGTTCCTGCTGGTCGCCAGCGTTCTGAACATCATTCTGGACGTGTTCTTCGTCATCGTGCTGCACTGGGGCGTCATGGGCACGGCGGTGGCCACCGTCATCTGTCAGGCGGTGTGCGCCGCGGTGAGCGTGGTCTACATGGTGAAGAAATACAGCTTCTTCCGCTTCGGCAAAGGTCAGTTCGTCTTCGTCATGGAAAAATGCCGCCTCATCCTGCAGCTGGGCGTTCCCACCATGATCCAGATGTGTATCGTCTCCGGCGGCAACGTGCTGATCTCCTACGTGGTGAACGACCTCGGCACCGCCTCGCTGGCAGCGAACACGGCGGCGGGCCGCATCGAGAGCTATCTGTTCATCCCCTGTCAGGGCCTCAACAACGGCATCAGCACCTTCGCCGGTCAGAACGTGGGCGCGGGCAAGCCGGAGCGGGTGCGTTCCGGCCGCG
This sequence comes from Oscillospiraceae bacterium, assembly GCA_045628925.1. Classification (GTDB taxonomy): domain Bacteria; phylum Bacillota; class Clostridia; order Oscillospirales; family Oscillospiraceae; genus UBA1774. Next base: position 11,325 of record JAZQQF010000068.1, read on the forward strand.
TTCAGGCGCGGAAGATCCTCGTTCCCGTGGCGGTGGGCCTTGCGGCGCTGCTGTTCCTCTTCGCAAAGCAGCTCATCGGGCTCTTCGGCGTGGAGGGTCAGGCGCTCGAGTGGGGCGTGCAGCACCTCCGGTTCATCGCGCCCTTCTTCGTGTTCTTCGCGCTGTATATGTCCAATGCGGGCGTGCTCACCGGCTCCGGCGACGTGAAGGCTGCCAGCGGCATCACCCTCGGCGTGCTGGCCGTCCGCGTGGCGCTGACCTACGTATTCTGCTACCTGTTCCACATGGGCTTCAAGGCGCTCTACTGGCCGAATCCCTTCGGCTGGATCTTCGGTCTCATCATCTCCTTCATCCGCTTCCGCAGCGGCAAATGGGAATCGAAGCGCGTCGTGCGCCGGTAAAAACCATAAAAACGCACATCACCCCGGAAGCGGTTCACAATGCCGCATCCGGGGTGATCTTTTTTCCGCTTACAAAAGGCCGTCAGCCTGTATCAGCGCCGCCAGCTCATCCGCCAGCCGGTCAAACGGCGCTTTTCTGATGCGCTGCCCCTTCTTGAACAGGATGCCATAGCCCTTCCCGCCCGCGACGCCGTAGTCCGCGGCGCGGGCTTCGCCCGGCCCGTTCACCACGCAGCCCATCACCGCCACGCGGATGGGCCCTTTGCAGCTTTTCAGCTTCTCCTGCACGGTGTGATACAGCCCCTCCAGGTCGATCTCCGTCCGTCCGCAGGTGGGGCAGGCCACGAACTCCACCGCGTCCTTCCGAAGCCCCACGGCCCGCAGAATTTCCAGACCCACCTGCGGCTCCCGGATGGGATCGCCGGTGAGGCTGACGCGGAGGGTATCGCCGATGCCGCGCAGCAGCAGCGCGCCGATGCCTGCGGCGGATTTCACCACCGCCATCTCGCCGCCGCCCACCTCGGTCACGCCGATGTGGAGGGGGTAGTCCGTCTTTTCATGGGCCAGCTCATAGGCCGCCACGGTGTCCGCCACGGTGGAGCATTTGAGGCTCAGGCAGATATCGTCGAAGCCGAAATCGTTCAGCAGGCGCACATGGCCCATGGCGGATTCCAGCATGGCCTCCGGGGTCGGCCCGCCGTATTCCGCCAGCAGGTCCTTTTCCAGACTGCCGCCGTTGATGCCGATGCGGATGGGCACGCCCGCCGCCCGGCAGGCGTCCGCCACCTTATGGACGTTTTCCGGGCCGCCTACGTTGCCGGGATTGATGCGGATCTTGTCCATCCCCGCCTCCGCCGCCAGAATGGCCAGCCGATAGTCGAAATGGATGTCCGCTACCAGCGGCACGGGGCTTTGCGCCCGGATGCTGCACAGCGCCTTCGCGGCCCGCTCATGGGGCACCGCGAGGCGCACGATCTCGCAGCCTGCGGCGGCGAGGGCCTTGATCTGGCGGACGGTGGCCTCGATATCGTCCGTCTTCGTATTGCACATACTCTGAACGGAGACCGGCGCGCCGCCGCCGATCTGGATGCCGCCCACGGTGATCGCTTTCGTCATGTTACTTCGCCTCTTTCAGGAACAGCGCGCGCTTTTCCGCGTCGGCGGCTTCCCGCGCACCGATATACTCATAGGGATATTTCTGGTTGAAGCAGCGGAGGATCTTCCCGCCGGGGAGCATCCGCTTCGTCGCGCCGCCCGCGCCGAGGCTGAGGACGCTGCACAGCTCCTCCATCATGGCCACGTTATAGCGGCAGACGGCCCCGGGCTTCGACCAGCCCACGTTTTCATAGCCTCCGGCGGAGAACTTCTGCCGGTAAAGATAATACGGGAAATAGCCGCTTTCCGGCAGGACGGACAGGCTGTAGTCCAGCATCTCCCCCACGGTCTCCCCGTCGAGACCGCGCAGCTCCATGGAATTGAGACCCGCGCCCCGCTTGCGGGTGAGGGTATGCACCGTCACGTTCTCCGGCGCGAGGGACAGCACCTCGTCCAGCGTGCGTTTGAAGCCCTCCACGCTGTCGGCCGGAAGTCCCGCGATCAGGTCCATGTTCACCTGCGTATCGAAGGTGTCCCGCGCCAGCGCGTACCCATCACGGATCTGCTGGGCGCTGTGCCGCCGCCCGATGGCCTGCAGCACGCTGTCCTCCATGGTCTGAGGGTTGATGCTGATGCGCCCCACGCCATAGTCCCGCAGAGCGAGGAGCTTTTCCCGGGTAATGGTATCGGGTCTGCCCGCCTCCACGGTGTATTCCAGATTGGCGGAAAGGTCGAAGCTCGCCTCCAACGTGCCCAGCGTGCGCCGGAGCTGTTCTTCGCTCAGGGTCGTGGGCGTTCCGCCGCCCCAGTAGACGGCGCGCACCCGCAGCCCCGCCTCCCGGCAGAGCGCCCCGGCGGAGGCCATTTCCCCGCAGAGCGCCTCCACGTAAGGCTCCACCAGCTTCAGCGACTTTTCTACGCTGTGGCTCACGAAGGAGCAATAGGCGCAGCGGGTCGGACAGAAGGGGATGCCCACGTAGAGGATGATATCGTTTTCCGCTAGCAGGTCGGCGGTCTCCAATCCCACCAGCGCCGCATCCGCGCAGAGAGAAGCCCGCACCGGGCTGAGGCTGTATTCCGACTCCAGCCACGCCGCGGCTTCGATCTTATCCCGCCCGTTACCGCGCAGACGGCGCGCCGCCAGTTTTCCGGGGCGCACGCCCGTGAGGCTGCCCCACGGCGGCACTTTCCCGTTCAGCGCCACGGCGGCGGCAAAGACGCTCTCCTTCGTGAGCTTCTGCAGCGCCCGGTTCCGGAGCAGTTCCTCCGCCGGAAGCTCCTCCCGCAGGCGGCTCGTGCCCGAAGCGGTCACCCCGTCCACGGTCAGCACCGCCTCCGCCGTATCCCCGTTCAGCGTGGAAACAAGGCGGCAGGCTGCGGATTCCTCCGGGAGATAGGCCATGAGCGCCTGCTCCACGGCATAGCGGTAATCATGGCCGCGCAGCTCCAGCTCCATCAGTCCGCGTCCTCCATGGCGTCGCGCACGTAGACATTGAAATTCCGCTCCCGGTCGAGACTCGTCGCGTCCATGTGGCCGGGATAGACCTCATAGTCTCCCTCCAGCGAGGCCAGCCGCCGCAGGGAATTGAGGATGACGGGATAGCTGCCGCCGGGGAAATCCGTCCGCCCGCAGGAGCCGCGGAACAGCGTGTCGCCGGTGAACAACACGTCCTCGCAGCGGAGGGTGACGCTGCCCCGGCTGTGGCCCGGCGTCTCCATCACGTGGAATTCCAGATCGCCCACCTTCACAAGGTCGCCTTCCTTGTAGAAGCACAGCTCGTCGCCGCCCCGGTAGCGCAGCTCGTCGTCCACCCCGTCGGCGTTCACGTCCAGCGCGTGGATATACACGGTGGCCTTCGTCGCTTCATACACGCCGGGGATCGCGCCGGTATGGTCGTAATGCCCGTGGGTCACGAAGATGGCCTCCACGGTGAGATGATTGTCATCGATATAGTTCAGGATGCGGCCGGATTCCGCGCCGGGGTCGATGACGGCGCATTTCAAGGTGGTTTCATCCGTCACCACGTAGCAGTTGGTGCCCAGCTGGCCGACGGAAAAGGTTTTGATGAGCATAAAAGTTCCTCCCGTGATGAATGATATTGGAACGTGATCTTATTTGGGGGCGGGTGCGGATTCGCCGGAAGCTACGTGCAGATTCGTTGGTCTGTACTGCAGCCTCCGGCGGCTCTGCGAACTGTCCGCCCCTTCCCGTAGGGGCGCATCACGATGCGCCCGCGGAGGTTGTGCGGATTCGCCGGGAGTGCGTACAAATTTGCAGGCTTGTGCCGCTGCCTCCGGCGGCTCCACTTTCTTCGCTTGCCCGAAGAAAGTGGAGAGAAAGAAGGGCAGACAGGAAACCGAAGGTTTCCCGATACCTTTCCGAAAGGGGTTTACCCCGGTGGTAGAATCAGGCTGTTGCAAACGTGCGGGGCTAAGATTGTGCGTCTCATGCATCCTGTACGGGATGTTTCCCTCTGCGTCTCCTTGGGGTTTCCCGGCCAAAACCTGATACATCGGAATCC
>JAZQQF010000069.1:0-9190 GCA_045628925.1 Oscillospiraceae bacterium
CAGCACCCACGGCTCGGTGTTCGTCGCGCCGATGAACTGGTTCAGCTGGTTCCAGACGATGACCGTCCAGCCGCCGAAGTGGTAATTGAAGCCGTTATTCGCGCTGTCCGGATCCTGCTCGGAGCCGATGGCGGCGAACACCGCCTTTTTCAGGCTGTGCACATTGGGGATGAGGATGGTATCGGGGCAGACGTCCAGGATCTCGCCGTTGTCGCCCTTCGTGTTCTGCATCTTCACCGCCAGCATTCCAAGCGCGTCGTCGCTGAAGCTGTCGGAAAACAGGTTGCACTGGCTGTCGCCGGAGATCTTGCCCGGATGGTCGGCGGCGAAGAGGGGTTTGCCGTCGGCGCAGGTCAGGTCGAAGCTGCGGCCGGAATAGCGCATACTGCTCTGGCCCTGAATGGCCCCGCCGTAGATGGCCGCGCCGAAGCGCTCACGGGTGCGGTAGTAGGCCGCGAGGAAGCCCGCGGGCTTTCTCCGCAGGTCGAGGAGCTTACTGTCCTCCACGATCTCCCGGCTCAGGGTGAAGGAATCCTTCCAGGTCATGTGTTCCAGCGTCTTGGAATAGCCCTCCTCCATGCCGTCCACGGGGTAGGCGCCGTTTTCGCCCACGGCGTGGAAGCCGTCCATGGCGGTGAGGCTGGTGAGCTTCTCCATGTAGTGGTTGGAGGCGCTCATCTGGAACAGATCCTTCAGCACGCTGCGCTGCTCATGCTGTTCGCCCCGCTTTTCCAGAAACAGGCGGATGGGGCCCTGCGAAGCGCCGAAAACGCTGTCATTGAGGCCGCTGGCCTCGGAAAACGTGATATTCGCCATTGTTCAGTTCTCCCTTCTTTCGATCATTCAAAGCGCACGGTGACGGCGCTGCCCGCGTCCGTACCCTCGATGCCCACCACGGTGGCCACGCCGGAGGTGGTGGTCGCGGTGACCTGCAGGCCATTGGAGGCGTGGAGCGTCACCTTGTCGCCGATCTTCCGGTCGGCAAAGGACGCGCTGCAGGTGGTACGGAAGACGATGTCGTCCGTCACGCGGATGACGGGCAGCAGCTCGCCGGAGGTGATGGCGCCCGACTTCTCGCACATACAGATATACCTGGGCTTCGTGGTGCCCGTGGCGATGGCCAGCAGGCCGCTGCTCAGGGTGAGCGCCATGCCGACTTTCGGGGTGATGGCGCTGCCGGGCAGATACTCAAAGGCGGGAACGTGTCCGTCCTCGATGCTGCTGGGAATGAAACCTCTTGTGATTGCCATAAAAATGCTTGCTCCTTTTCCCGCGGCTCAGCCGCGCAGTTTTCTTCGGTCGTCGTTATAGCGCCGGCGGATCTCCGCCTCACTCAGCTCGGGCAGCAGCTCCCGGTAGAGCCGCAGCTCCGCGGCGGGAACGCTGCGCGCGCCCTCGCCCCGGGTCTCGGTGGCCTGCAGATGGGCCTTGCCCGCCTGCTTCCGGCGCTCCCCGGCCCGCTCGTCCGCCGCCGCCAGCAGACGTTCCCGGTTTGCCAGCAGGTAGGCGTCCTTCAGGTCGAGGCCCCGGTGGACATAGGCGCGGAAGCGCTCCGCGGTGTCCATGGCGAGGATATCCGAAACCTCGTTCACCTTCGGATCCATCTGCCGGATGGCCCGCAGCTGGGCTTCGATCTCCGGCTCCGTCTGCTTTTTCGCCGTTTCTTCGGTCTTTTCCATGGCTTCCTCCTTTCTCTTACTGCTTCGCGGGGCGCTTTTCGCCGCCCTGCTTCACGGTGCCCTTCTTGGGCGGACTTTTCCGCGCCGGCGCAGGCACCACCTGCGTGCCGGTGTTCTGAATGGCCGCGGCATAGTCCTTCTTCGTCATGCTCTCACCTCCCCCGCATCCGATTCCAGCACGGGCGCATCCGCCCGATCCCGGTCCGTCATCCCGGCCTTCAGCCGGGCTTCCAGCGCGGCCTTCGTCTCCGCCGCGCCGGGATAGTGGAGCCGCTCCAGCTTGCCCCAGTAGAGGAGCAGGGTCTCCGGCTCCTTCGGGTCGCCGTAGGCTCCGGCGCGCAGATGCGCCGCCGCGTTCTCCCAAAGCCGCTCCCGGTCGCCCGCCAGCGGGGCGCTCACATCGCAGGAGAAGGTGAAGCGGTCCAGGATCCAGTGCCATTCCCCGTCCGGCCCCTGCTCAAGGAAATCATAGCGGTCGAAGGAATCGTATTTCCCTTCGCCATTTTCCCCCGTCACGATGGGGCGCGGCTCGTCGGCATAGGCGAGCTTCAGCTGCACGATGCGGCGGAACAACTCGGCGTAGGCCGCCTCCTTGAGGACGCGCTTCGATTCCAGCCTTCCCGCGCTCTGGGCGGCGGCGAACTGCTTGGCCACGCCGGAGGTGGCGGTAGTGTCCCGCCGCCCCTGAAAGGAATCCGTAATGCCCAGCAGCTGCCGCGCCTCCTCATAGACCTGATTCAGATACCCCATCTCATACTGCAGGTCGCCGGAAAAATCGTAGACGCCGATCAGGTTCCGGTCCGCCGCCGAACCCACATACCACTTCTCCCCGTCCTCCGGATCCACCCGGAAATCCGCCCGGTCGGGCAGGGTGATGCGCGTCCCGGCCTTCACCAGCCGATCGATGATCTTCGTTTCCATCCGGTTGATGGTGTTCTGCTGGTCGCGTATTTTATCCACGTCGGAATCTCCCAGCAGCCTGCCGTAAAGGCTGATGTTCCGCTGCAGGAAGATAGGGTACACGTCCGGGCGGTAGAAGGGGATGCGGGTGGGCGCGAAGCGGGTATGTCCTTCCTCGTCCAGCTCCGGGTGCCTGCCGGGGATGACGGTGCCGTGGGCCGTGCGCTTCTCCGTCCAGACCTCCTCATAGTCCTCCGCCTGCCAGCGGAAGCGCTTCCCGCCGCAGTCCGGGCAGGTCTTCCCGTCCAGCACCAGCGCCCCGCAGTCCCGGCAGCGGCGCAGGAGGCGCTGCTGGCAGTCGGGCAGGTCTTCCAAAACGGTATCCCCCACCCAGCTGAATTTGCCGATGCCGCCCTCCGGCTGGCGGTAATAGGCGGCGTACTGGGTCACCAGCTCATCGTCCGCCCCCGCGCCGGTCAGCTCCGGCTCGGTGTTCGTTTCGCCGCTCACGTCCACGCCGTAGCGCCGCAGGATGCTCCCCCGGGTCTGGGGCAGCTTGAGCACCACCGCGTCCATGTCCTCCACGGCGGTGTAGACCCCGTCCTGCGGCACCACCTGCCGGGGATGCACCGCGCTCACGCACACGTCGCCCCCCGCGCCGTACTGCCGCTTCCCTTCGTCCCATTCCACCAGCCAGTAGGCCCCGCCCTGAATGGGCACGGTGCGCTCCATCCGGTCGTTCAGTTCCTCGAAGGGCAGGCGATCCAGTTCGTTTCTGAGCATGTCTTCCAGCAGCTTTGCCCGCCATTCGTCCTCCCGCCGCCGGGCCGTCACCTTGGGCTGGGGGATGACGGAGGACACCTGACTTTCGATGTTCTCCGCCACCACGTTGCGCAGGTGGGCGGTCTTGCGCCGGTTCCTGCCGCTGCGCTCGTTTCCCGTCAGCGGCTCGATGAGACGCGTCTCGCCCCGATACAGCGCCTCCCGCTCGTCCATGCGCAGCGCCTCGGCGCTCATGGCCGCGTCGCTGCGTTCCAGCCATTCCTGCCAGTAGCGCAGCTTTTCCTCCTGTGTCATTTCATTCATGTTTTCCGGCCTCCTTCCATTTTTCGCGCAGATACCGCCGCTCCTCCGGGCTGGCGGCGTCGTAGTCCTGCCACATATCCTCTGTCCAGCGCCGCGCCGCCTCCGGCTCGACCGGCAGCGTCATGCGCTGCTGGGGCCGGATATAGTGGGCGATGGCCAGCGCCATGACGCAGTCGTCATGGGCTCCCGGCGCGGCCTCCGGGCGCAGCTGGGGATTGCGGACGAAGGCCAGCAGCTCCTCCAGCGTCGCCCGGTCGTTCAGCAGGCCCATGTTCTCCCGCAGCACCCGTATCAGCTCCGAGAGGATCACCGGCCTTGTCACGGCGGTGGTGCGGAAGCCGAAGGCGTGCCTCGCTTCTCCGGCGAAGCTGTCCTCCGCCTCCCGCACGTACAGCCGCGGGTATCCCATCAGGTCCAGCAGCTTCACCGGATACGTGGAGAAATTCACCTCGATACCGATCAGGGCGCTGCCGTAGCAGAGCCCAAGGCAGTACATCTGCCGTGCGTAGGCGTCTTCATCGTACCGGCTGCGAAGCACTGCGGCCTGCTCACCCGTAATGTTGTCCAGTACCTGTCCCACGAACCAGTCGCTGCCCTCCCCGGCGGTGTCCCCGCCGATGACGTAGGGCCGCCCCGGCTCCGGCTCCCGATAGATGGAGATGGGGCCCTGCCCGTCCTCCACCCAGCGGATGTCCTGCGGCGTCAGGCTCTCCCGCAGGCCGTCATTCCCCAGCTCATAGGCGAAATAGCCCCGCCGCAGCGGCCCCCGCAGCGATGCCAGCCGCTCCGTCACCGCCACGCCGCTGAACACCGTCTTCCCCGTCACGCCCCATTCCCCCAGACAGTAGACCTGATAGTAATAGGGGTCGGTGTTTCTGAAGCCTTCCAGCGTTTTGATGGCCTCCGGGGTCAGAAAACGGTTATCCCGGTAGGTGCTGCGGTGGGTCGTGGCTCGGGGATCCGGGCTGTCGAAGAACCGGCGTTTCAGCCAGTGGGTGGCCGAAACGGGGTTGAAGGACAGGATCATCTGTAAATAAAAGGGAAACTCCGTCCGCAGGCGGATATCCAGCTGGTTGAAGTCCCCTTCCTCCAGTTCGCTGGCTTCCTCGATCCAGATACCCGTAATGTCATAAATGGATTTCAATTTCTCCGGGTCGTCCAGCCCCGCAAAGAGGATCTCCGACCCGTTCCCGAACCGCAGGCGCAGCTCCCCGCGCATGACGGTGAGGCCGCAGCCGGGGTAATATTCCCGCGCCTGCCCGACCAGCTGGGCGAAACAGGAATCCCGCAGCGTCCGTGCTACCTTCCGGCACACCAGCCAGCGGTGCCCCGCTTCGCCCGTGACCCGCTCTAAGACTTTTCTCCCCGCGAAGATGGATTTCCCGCTGCCGCCGCCCCCGCAGAGGACGAGGTAGCGGCTCTCATTGAAGAACAGCGGCAGAAAGGCTTCGTTGTTCGTCGCCCGCAGCGCCCGATACCACCCCAGCGCCGCGGCGCGCTCCGCCTCAGTCCGCCCCATCCTGCAGCTCCGTCAGCTCCTCCAGCAGGATGGCGTGCTTTTCGCCCAGGCTCAGGTTCACCGCGCCTTCCCCGTTCTCCGGCGGCTCCAGCCCGCCCATGTTGTTCTGGATGTGGTAGATGATGCCGCGCACGTCCTTCCTCGTCAGCAGCGCCTGCTCCTTCCATTCCTGCATAAGCCCCCCGGCCCGCTGCACCGCTTCCTGCATCTCCGGGTGCTTCGCCCGGTCGCAGTAGCCGCTCCAGATCCTCGGCGTGATGCCCAGATACTCGCACAGGCCCCACAGCGTGGGCGGCACCACGTATTCCCGATACCGGATGGGCTGCCCGCTGTCGCTGAGGATCGGCTGCTCGATGAAGGTCTTCGCCCCGGTCTCCACCCGCTCGGTGGCCTCCACCGTGCGACTGATGGAGGCGAAGTAGGCGTCCACCGCTTCCAGTAGGCTCCGCCCGGTGTACTTCTTCCGTTTTGCGCCCATGGTCCCCTCCCCCGAAGCCGCTCAGGGCGTCTCGTCCAGCGCCAGCAGGGTCTTCACGTCCACGCCGATGGCCTTCGCCAGCGGCAGCACTTCCTCGGCGTAGATGGGCCGCCTGCCGTTCACCGCCCGATGGAGGCTCTGATAGCGCATCCCGCAGCGCTGCGCCACCTCCGTCTGTTTCAGTTTCCGCTCCCGCAGGAGCCTTTTCAGCCGCTTGTTTACCGTGTCGTCTCTCAACATTTCCTTGACCGCCTCTCAATCATATTTGAGTTATGCTTGCATACTACTCAACGGCACTTGAGTTGTCAAGTGGAAAATTCCCGCAATTTTCAATTTCTGTTGACTTTTCTCAAAAAAATTTGTATGATGGCCGGGAGGTGAACGGATTTGGATAAAAACTCTCTGGGCCAGCGTCTGAAGGAAGCGCGGCTGAATGCCGGTCTCACGCAAAGCGAGGCGGCCGACTGGCTGGGCGTGACCTATCAGGCGGTCAGCAACTATGAGCGCGGCAAGTGCCGGGTGGAATCCGGCGTGCTGCGGAAGCTCTGCATCCTCTACCGGGTGGACCCGCAGGATCTGCTGGGGACCTGCGAATGGGGCGAAACGCAGCGCAGGCAGTATGCCTCGGCCTCCACGGCGGAGGAAAAGCGCCTGCTGTTTGAGATGTACGGCATCCCGGCGGAGATGGCGGCGGAATACGAAGCCCTGCAGGCGCAGCAAAAGGCCGCCGCCCAGGCGGGCAGCGGCCTCAGCGCGGAGGAAGACGCGCTCATTACGCTGTTCCGTGCGATTCCGGCAGCGAATCGGGCGCTGGTGCTGGATATGGTGCGGGCTGCGTTAAGTAGTCAAGGATTACTCTGACCGCGACCTGCAGGGCGAGGTCGGCGTCCTGCGAGGTCTCGATGTAGGCGATCAGCTGTTTTTCAGCGTTCATGGCTGCACCCCCTTTCCTGCGGCGTCCGTGTTGGCCGGTTTCGCCGCCTTTTTCCGATACAGGCTCATGATACGCTGCCCGCCCTGTCGAATTTTGCCGAAAGCCGGAGGAATCCGGCGAAAAAAGGAATTTTTCGTTTTTTCGCCCACGGGGCAGGATTCTTGCCGCGGCTCTTGTGTTTTCCGGCATTCTGTGCTATACTGAATCATTATATTGAATATAAGGGGGATACCTTTATGAAATACGTGCTTGTCATCGGCGACGGGATGGCCGATAACCCCACCGAGCTGCTGAACGGGAAGACCCCGCTGGAAACGGTCTCCAAGCCCACCATCGACCGGCTGGCCGCCGAAGGCGAGCTGGGCAGCGTGGCGAACTGCCCGCCGGAGCTGCCCGCCGGGAGCGATACCGCCATCCTCTCCATCTTCGGCTGCGACCCCCGCAAGTGCTACACGGGCCGCGCCCCGCTGGAGGCGGCGGCGCAGGGCATCGCCCTCAGGCCCGGCGACGTGGCCTTCCGCTGCAACATGGCCTCCATCGAGGAGGGCGACCTGCCCTTTGAGAAGCGGAAGATCATCTCCCATTCCTCCGGCGGCATCGAGGGCGAGCTGAGCCGGGAGCTGGTGGAATACCTCTTCGCCCACCCGGATTTCCGGAAGCTGGCCGAGGCCGCGGCCGTGGAGGTCTTCCCCACGCTCACCTACCGGCACATCGTCATCCAGCATAACGGCTCGGCGGAGGGGCTGGTCCTCACCCCGCCGCACGACCATCTCACCGAGGAATGCGGGCAGTATCTCCCCCACGGCGGCGCTGCGGGCAAAGTGCTGCGGCAGCTGATGGAGGCGTCCTTCGCCATTCTCAGCGCCCACCCCATCAACGAAGCGCGCCGGGCGGAAGGCAAGCTCCCCTGCAACTGCATCTGGTTCTGGGCGGAGGGCACCGCCGTCATGCTCCCCGGCTTTGAAGCAGCCTATCGGAAGAAGGGCGCGGTCATCTCCGCCGTTCCCCTCTGCCACGGCATCGGCGCTCTCATCGGCATCGACCGCATCATGGTCCCCGGCGCCACGGGCGAGAAGGACACGAACTACCGGGGCAAGGCGGATTACGCGGTGAAGGCGCTCCGGGAGGACGGGTATGATTTCGTGGGCGTCCACGTGGAAGCGCCGGACGAATGCACCCACAACGGCGACCTTGAAGGCAAGCTGGAGGCCATCGAAGCGCTGGACGGTCAGGTCATCGCCCCCATCGTGGAGGGTCTTGCCGGGGAGGATTTCCGCATCCTCATCCTCAGCGATCATAAGACGCTGACGGACACCCGCGGTCACGCCCACGGCTACGTGCCCTATATCCTCTATGACAGCCGGAAGCTGAAGCCCGGCTCCGGCCGCAGCTACACCGAGCAGAACGGTCTCCTCGGCCCCATCGTGGAGGACGGGACGGACCTGATGCGTCTGCTGTTTCAGGCATGAAACTGGAAGAAGCGGCTTTTGCCAAGCTGAACCTCTGTCTGGACGTGACGGAGAAGCTGCCGGACGGGTACCATGCCCTGCGGGGCATCATGCAGAGCGTGGACTATCATGACGACGTGGTGCTGGAGCCGGGCGAAGGAACGTGGACGGTGAAGTCCGACCTGAGCTATCTCCCCACCGGGGAGACGAATCTGGCCGCCCGCGCCGCCATCCTGTTCCGGGAGGTGACCGGGCTTGGCCCCACCGGCGGCGTCATCACGCTGACGAAGCGCATCCCCGTCTGCGGGGGCTTCGGCGGCGGCAGCAGTAACGCGGCGGCGGTGCTTCGGCTGCTGAACCGCTATTGCGGCAGCCCGCTCAGCTATGCGGAGCTGGAGACCGTAGGCCTCAGGCTGGGGGCGGACGTGCCCTTCTGCATCCGGGGCGGCACGGCGCTGGCGGAGGGCAAGGGCGAGAAGCTCACGCCCCTGCCGGATTTCGCGGGCCGCAGCCTCATCCTCTGCCGCCCGGATTTCAGCTGCTCCACGCCGGAGCTGTTCCGCGCCATCGACCGGATGAAGATGCACATCCACCCGGATGTGGGCGGGATGCAGCGTGCCGTGGAAACGGGCGATACGCAGGGCGTGGCCCGGCGGCTGTTCAACGTGTTTGAGGAGGCGCTGCCACGCAAGCACAGCGACACGGTCTGGTCCATCCGGGATGCGCTGCTGGATACCGGGGCGCTGGGCGCGGTGATGACCGGCTCCGGCTCCGGCGTGTTCGGCGTTTATGCGGAGGAGGAGACGGCGCTTGCCGCGATCCCGAAGCTGGAGGCGGATGGGATCTACTGCCGGCTGGCGCATACCACCGGGCGCATAACTGAATAACGGTTCCGGGCGCAGCCGCATTGGCTGCGCCCGGGTTTTGTTTCGGCGGTTCCTCAGAATTTCCGGTTCTCCCGTAGGGGCGATTCACGAATCGCCCTCTGCCGATGTGCGGATTCGCCGGGATGCATTCGGGTACGATAGATAGTGCCGCGCTGCCTCCGGCGGTTCTTCGAACTGTCCAACCTTCCGTAGGGGCGATTCACGAATCGCCCGAGTCTTTTCGGATTCGCCGGAGTGCATTCGGAGCTGTCAGGTGGTA
>JAZQQF010000070.1:0-3277 GCA_045628925.1 Oscillospiraceae bacterium
GAGGACCGGAAGCAGACGTAGAAGCCATAATGTGAAAACGAAAGCTCCCATCGGAAACCGCGGTTTCCGATGGGAGCTTTCGTTTTCACATTATGGCTTCTACGTCTGCTTCCGGTCCTCCAGCGTGATGAGGAGCAGGGACGCGAGGATGAGGATGCTGCCGAAGATGGCAGAAACCGTTACGGAATAGCGATAGACCAGCACGCTCACAAGGAGGCTGGTCACCGGCTCCAGCATATTGATAAAGCTGGCCTTCGCCGCGCCCAGCTTCCGGATGCCCGCGTTCAGCAGGATGGTCGCCGTGCTGATCAGGCAGCCGATCAGGATACTGAGCGCCCAGTTTCCCGCCCCGGCAGGCAGCACCGCGCTGTGGCTGAACAGATTGACCCCCAGCGCCGTGAGCGCCACCAGCAGATTCAGGTAAAAGGATCGCACCATCAGCGGCGCCTGCCCGAGGGGCGACCGGTCGTTTGCGACCATGTAATAGGCGTAGGCGAAAGCCGTTGCCAGCGCCACAGGAATGCCGCGCCGGTCGCCGCTGAAATCGCCGCCGGCAAGAAGCGCCAGCCCGGCGATGCTGCAGAGTATGGCGCCTACCTTCCCTTTCGTCAGCTTTTCGCGGAACAGGATGACCATCGCAAGGCAGACGATGGTGGGATAAAGGAAATGGATCATCGTCACAAAGCCCACGGGGATGAACGTATAGCTCAGGTTCAGCAGATAGTCCGTCAGGAACAGTCCCACCGCTCCGGCGAAAAACAGACTCGGCAGCGTTTTTCGTTCCAGCCGGAAGGATTCATGCCGGATGAGGCCCATCAGTCCCGCTGCCAGTGCCGCCACCGTATTGCAGACCACCACGAGTCCCAGCGGCGAAGCGCCGGACAGCATGACGGCCTCCTGCAGGCTCGGTACGCAGCCATAGATCACAGATGCAAGAAGAACAAACAGAAAACTCATTTTCACTCCATGCGCCGGGTGCGCAGAATCAGGTGTGCCCGCCGATTTTGGAACCGTTCGTCGGCGGGGCGGACAGTATAAACGGCCCCGGCGGGAGCAAACTGCCCCCGCCGGGACTTTTGCATTTTGGAAGGTTCCCCCTCCCGTTACTTTCCGGAAAACTCCTCCCACCGGAGGCTCAGGCAGCGCTTGCAGGTATCACACTTTTTCGACGGATCGAGGATGCACTGAATGGGGCCGTTATAATACATCTCCCGCTCCCCGTCCGGCAGACGGTACAGGCCGCCGAATACGCCCTGCTGCAGCACCACTTCAAAGAAGATCGGCTCGTCGATGCGCACGAAATTCAGCGGGCAGTGCCACGTTCCCGCCGGGATGCGCACGATGGTCGGCTCGTCGATGTGATACAGCTCCGCGTCCCCGTCGATGCCCATGGTCAGCTCCACGTGGGCATTGAAACGATAGCGGTCATTGGGCGGGCCGAGAAAGACCAGATACTCGTCCGCGTCATGCCGGTGGGGATAGGGATCCATGAAGACCGGCTCGGTCACGAGGCCGCCGTTGATAAACGCATGGGAGCCGGCGATCTGACAGGCACCGCGCATCCCCACGCCCTCCACGTCGTCCGTGACCTCCAGCGGCGTACCGTCGACCAGCGCTTCCACGTGCTCCGGCTGCTTAAAGAAGATGAGATTTTCGTATTTTTTCATCCCGTTCCCCCCTCACGGCTTCCGCCAGTCGATCTGCAGGCATTTCCGGCAGGACGTGCATTTCTTTTCCGGCTCCAGCACGCACTGGATCTGCCCGTTATAGTAGATTTCCTTCTCGCCGTCCGGCAGCTGATAGACGCCGCCGAACATGGGCTGCATCAGGGAAGGCTGGAAAAAGACCGGCTTCCCCACGCGCTTGAAATTCAGCGGGCAGTGCCACGTTCCCGCGGGGATAAAAACGGTGGCGGGCCGGTCGATCACGTAGGTCTCCGCGTCTTCGCCCAGGCCGATGGTGACCTCTACTTCCGCATCCCAGTCCCGGCCGTTCATGGTCTCGCTCCCGAATACCAGATACTCGTCCGCCGTATGCTTATGGGGATAGGGATCCAGCAGGCAGGCTTCCCGGATGAGCCGGTAGCTTACGTTGTAATTCGCGCCGGGGATCTGGCATCCGCCCCGGAAGGATGCCTGCGGCGACGTGTCATGCAGTTCCCTGCCGTCGATCGTTCCGGCCAGATACTCGGGCCGGAAGCGATAGAACAGGCGTTCGTACTTTCGTTCTTCCATGCAGCTTTTCCTCTCTTTCCGCCGATCATCGGCACTTCTTGCCGGGTTGATCGTCCGTCCGGCTGTTCCCGGCGAAGGGCGTCGCTCTCCCGTTCAGAGTCCTTCTTCCAGATAGTTCAGCAGGATGACCGCAAGCTGCGCCCGGGTCACGGGCTGCTTCGGGCTGAGCGCGGTCTCGCTCGTGCCGCGGATGATGGTCTGATAGACCGCCCAGTACATCGCCGGTTTCGCCCAATCGGAGATCTTGCCGCTGTCTTCATAGGCCGCGTCGTATGTATCCGTAAAGAATATCTCCATCCCGCCGAAGCCGCCGGCGCAGCGGAACAGGATCGTCACCGCCGCCTCGCGGCTCAGTTCCTCAGAAGGCCCGAAGGCCGTTTCCGAAATGCCGCTGATGAACCCCTGCTCATAAGCCCAGCTGATGGCCTTCTGAAACTCGGCGGGTTGATCCGCGATATCCTGAAACGGCGGATCCGCGGCAGGCTCCGGCCTGCCCTTCATCCGCCACAGCACCGTTACGAACTGGGCTCTGCCGGTCTTTTCATCCGGGTGGAAGCTGCCGTCGGGGTAGCCGCTGAACAGGCCCATCTCCGCAGCGGCCTCGATGTCCAGCTCAGCCCAGTGGCCAGCTGTATCACTGAAATGTCCGGGTGCCGCCGTGGGCTGCGGCTCCGGGTCCGCCGCTGCTGCCGGGCAGATGGCTGCCAGCAGAACGATCAACGCGGTCAAAATGCGCAGGATCCGATTTTTCATGCTCTTTCTTTCCTTTCGCAGCCATTTTGAAACCAGACACTCCGATGATAAAACAGAATGCGCGGAATTGCAAGCCCCTCAGAATGGTTGAAGCGCTTGGAAATACTTTGAAACCGTGATATACTGGCCCCGGAAGGAGGTGCGGAAGGATGGCCTGTTTTGAAAGCGGCCCGGTGGTGTTTGCCGCGTCCGTTCTGCCGCTGCAGGACCCGGAACTGTATGCGGAGGGATTTTCCGCTCTCCCGGCGGCGCGGCAGATGCAGCTCCTGCGCCTGCGGGATCCGATGGAC
>JAZQQF010000071.1:0-5706 GCA_045628925.1 Oscillospiraceae bacterium
CGGTTTACGACCGAACGTCACATACTCAGCTCGGTGCGGCTGATCAGGTCGTTCTGTCCGGTGCGGTGCATCTCCACGAAATACACGCTGAAGCCCGCGATGCGGACGACCAGGTCGCGGTAGTTTTCGGGATGAGCCTGCGCGTCGCGCATGGTGTCGGTGGAGACCACGTTGATCTGCACCTCCATGCCCAGCATATCGAAGAAGTAGGTCATGAGCAGCTGCTTCAGCTTCTCGATGCCATCCTCGCCGTTCAGGCAGCTGGGGCTGAACTTCATGTTCAGCAGGGTGCCGTTGGGGTAATTGCGCTGATTGATGCTGCCCACGCTCACCAGCACGCAGGTGGGGCCGTTCTTATCCATCTGCTGCACGGGGCTGATACCGTCAGCCAGCGCGTCGGAGCGATGCCGTCCGTCCGGCGTGGCGGCGGTGGAGCGGCCGAAAGCCACGTTGGTGGTCACGGGGTAGAGACCCGCGCTCCAGCGGCCGCGGGGGCCGGTGGAACGGTTGATGGCGTCGGCAAAGCACTTCGCGGCAAAGTCGGCATACTTGTCGGCCTCGGGGTCGCCGTTGCCGTAATGGGGAGCCTGATTGCGGACGTAGTCCAGCAGATCCTCATGTCCGGCCCAGTCATTCACCAGCGCGTCATACAGCTCGGCGGGGGTGCAGCGTTTGGTCTTTTCATTGAAACAGAGGTGGTCGATCATCTGCAGAGAGTCGGCCACGTTGCCGATGCCCACGCCGGCGAGGCCGGTGGAGTTGAACTTCGCGCCGCCCCACATGACGTCCGCGCCCTTCTCCATGCAGCCGTCCATGGTCGCGCTGACCACGGGCAGGGGCATGACCTCGCGGGCCACGTACTCAAAGTTGTTAGTGAGGGCCACGTGCCACTTGACGAAGAACTCGGTCTGGGCCTTATACCCGTCCAGCACCTGCTGCATACTGGTGAAGTCCTTCAGATAGCCGGTGCTGAGGCCGGTCTGCTTGGGCGCCGCGCCGGGACGGGAGAACATTCCGGGCATGATGTTGATGCCGTTGTTGATGCCGAGCCACAGGGCGTTGGCCATATTATAATAGGAGGCAGCACCGGTGCCGCCGCAGGCGGGCCATTCGTCGCCGCAGCCGCCGGGCTCCACGCAGCCGATGGCGCAGTAGTTCCGGGCGCTCTCCAGCGTCAGACCCCGATCCATCAGCGCGGGGATGATGACCTCGTCGTTCTCCATGCTGGGCACGCCGCCGCAGATCTTCGTGGTCTGAATGGCGGCCTCCCACAGCGCGTCGGGCGTTCCCTTGTGGAAACGGACGGCCTGCGGGGGATCGTGCAGCACCAGACGGCCCGCGCACTGCAGGCACATAAAGGTCACGGCATTGGTGGCGTCCTTCCCGTCAGGGGTCTGACCGCCGAGGGTGATCAGCTGACCGGAGGTGTAGCCGGGGATGCCGTATTCGCCGCCGTCGCCCCAGAACTTGTTCATTTCGGCGACCTTGAGGTAGAACATATCCAGAATTTCCTGCCCGTATTCGGGGGTGAGGGTGCCGTTCGCGATGTCGCGGTCATAGAAATCGCCCAGATACTGGTCGATGCGGCCCCAGCTCATGCCGTGCATATTGCCCTCCAGCGCGAGGCAGGACTGATACATGAACAGGCACTGCACCGCTTCGAGGAAGTTGCGGGCGGGCTTTTCCATGGTCCAGTTCAGGCACTCGGCCATGCGCTCCAGCTCGGCCTTGCGTTCGGGCCGGATCTCCGCTGCCGCCATTTCCTCGACCTTCTTCGCGTAGCGCTTGGTCAGGTTGATCATGCCCTCGCAGACGATGGAGATGGACTTGTAGAAATAATACTGCTCCACGGTCTTGCCCATGACGCCCTCTTCTTCCAGCTGGGCGATCTTGGCGTCGGCCTCGGCCTTGATGGCGCCGAAGCCCTTGCGCACGGCGCGGTTATAGCCGGTGACGAAGTGGCCCACGGGGCCGGAGGAGCCGAAGCCGCCGTAGGAGTGGGTGGTGGTGCCGGAGCCGTCATGGTCCTTGAAGCCTTCCATCTTGTAGGCGCCGACCATGTTCATCAGGCTCATCTTATCCCAGTAGGGCGCGGTCTCCATGACGTACTTGCCGTCTTCCTCGTCGATGAGGTAGGGATCGTACTTGCGGGAAGTGACGTTGCCGGATTTGATCTCCATGGCGAGAGAACCGACGCCGTATTCCGGGTAAAGGGCGCAGGAACGGTAGGTGGTGCCCTGCGCGCCGACGATGATATCCTCATCCTCCACGCGGAGGGGGATATTGTCGAAAATGTGCTTCATCGCGTAGGCCCGCCGCATGACGCCGGTCAGCTCCGGATGTTCCTGATAGAACTCGGTGATGAGTTTGTAGCGGGCGATGCAGATCTTCGGTACCGTCGTGCGGTATTTCTCGCGGGTCTTTTTGACGCGCTCGGTCATGGGTTTCAGAACGTACATAGACTTGACCTCCTTGCAGATACTGTTCGGCGGAGCGCCCGCACAGCCGCGGCGGACGCATCCAGTTTTCCTTACTATATAGTATAGCATCGTTTATTTCACTTGTCATCCGTAAATGAAGAAATTTTCCGGAAATCCCGGCGGCTGCGGCGGAAACGGACCGCGGCTGCGCTTTCCGCTTGACAAAGCGGCGGAGGGCGGGTATAATCGGATTATCTATTTTGAGAATAATGCGGGGAAAGATAATACCGCCGGAAAGGAGACGGGCGCATGGTTCGGGAAAATCGCGCGGGCTGGAAGCTGTGGCTGCTGGCCGCAGTCCTTATCATACTGATCTTCGCGTCCTTCCTCATGGGGCGCTATCCCGTCAGCCCCGGCGCGCTGCTGGGGATTCTGCTGGACCGGCTGCTGCGCGGTCTGGGGAAGCTCCTTGCGCCCATTCTCCCCGCTGCGGGGAGCTGGGGCGTCAGACCCTTCTGGGATGGGAGCATGGAAACGGTGGCGTGGAATATCCGCCTGCCGCGCATCCTGCTGAGCTGCATGGTGGGCTGCTGCCTGAGCTGCGCGGGCGCGGCGTTTCAGGGCGTGTTTCAGAATCCCATGGCCTCGCCGGATATCCTCGGGGCCACCAACGGCGCGGCCTTCGGCGCGGCGCTGGCTATCCTGCTGGGCGGCGGCAGCCTGATCATCACAGGCTCCGCCTTCGTTTCCAGCATCGTCTGCGTGCTGCTGGCCTTTCTGGTGAGCCGCGTCGCCTCCGGCAAGCGGGTGATGACGCTGGTGCTGGCGGGCATCATGGTGGGGAGCCTGTTTTCCGCCGCCACCAGTTTTGTGAAATTAGTGGCAGACCCCAGTAATCAGCTGCCGGAGATCACCTACTGGCTCATGGGCAGCCTTTCCGGCGCGACCTGGAAAGAGGTGGGCATGGCTGTCGTCCCCATGCTGATCGGGCTTATCCCGCTCTGCCTCGTGCGCTGGCGCATGAACGTGCTGACGCTGGGCGACGAGGAGGCCCGCACCATGGGCGTGAATGCCGGGCGGGTGCGCCGCATCGTCATTCTGGCGGCGACGCTGATCACCGCCGCCTCCGTGGCCGTCTCCGGCATGATCGGCTGGGTGGGTCTGGTCATCCCGCACCTGAGCCGCAAGCTGGTGGGGAACGATTTCCGGCGGCTGCTCCCGGCCTCCATGCACTTCGGCGCGGCCTTCCTGCTGGCGGTGGACGATGTGAGCCGCTGCCTGCTGGCCACGGAAATTCCCATCGGCATCCTGACGGCGTTCATCGGCGCGCCCTTCTTTATCTGGCTGATCACGCGAAAGGGGGATGCGTTTTGAGCTTTGAAGTCCGCGACCTCCGCTTCGGTTATGGGGAGCGGGAGGTGCTGAAGGGCGTGAGCTTCACCGCCCGCAGCGGGGAGCTGACCAGCATCCTCGGCCCCAACGGCGTGGGAAAAAGCACCCTGTTCCGCTGTATGCTGGGGCTTCTGAAGGGCTACAGCGGCAGCGTCTGTGTGGACGGGCAGGAGACCGCCCGCCTCCCGGCGAAAAAGCTGGCGAGGCTGGTGGCCTATATTCCCCAGTCCCATTACCCCAGCTTCAATTACAGCGTGTTCAATATGGTGCTCATGGGCACCACCGCGCAGGTATCCGCGTTTTCCGGCCCCGGCGAAAAGCAGCGGGAGGCGGTGCTGCGGGCGCTCAGGCGCGTGGGCATCGAGGACCTGCAGGACAAGGGTTATACGAATATCTCCGGCGGCGAGCGGCAGCTGGTGCTGATCGCCCGGGCGCTGGTGCAGGATGCGCGGGTGCTGGTGATGGACGAGCCCACCGCGAATCTGGACTACGGGAACCAGCTGCGGGTGATGGAGGTCGCCCGTCAGCTGACGGACGAGGGCTACACCGTCCTCCAGTCCACCCACAACCCGGAGCAGGCGTTTTTGTTCTCCCACAGCATCGTGGCGCTGCACGGCGGCCGGGTGCTGGCCGAGGGGAAGCCCTCCGAGGTGGTGACGGAGGAACTGATGCACACCCTCTACGGGGCGGACATTCAGGTCTGCAGCCTGTTTGAGGACCGGCTGCGGGTCTGTGTTCCCAAAAGCGTGATCGGGGGAGCCTGAAACACGGTCCCCCCTCTTTTCGGCTTGAGATTATTCTTTTGGAAGAATAACAGGAGGTAGAAACGATGAAAAAGCTGTTTTCGCTGCTGCTGGCCGCCGCGCTGCTGCTTTCCCTCTGCGCCTGTGCCACCGCGCCGGGGGATACGAATGCGCCGGAGGAGCTGGTGAAATACACCGACGATACCGGCCGCACCATGGACCTGCCCGCGAACATCACCCGCATCGCGGTCACGGGGCCGATGAGCCAGATCATCCTCTTCGCGCTGGCGCCGGAGAAGCTGGTGGGCATCGCCAACGAGTGGAACCCGGGCGTGGACGGGTATTTTCAGGAGCAGTATCTGAATCTGCCGGTGCTGGGCCAGCTCTATGGCGGGAAAAGCGCCATCAATCTGGAGGAGCTGCTCTCCGCCGCGCCGCAGGCCGTACTGGACGTGGGCGAACCCAAGGCCGGCACGGGCGAGGACCTGCAGAAGCTGGCGGAGCAGACGGGCATCCCCTTCGTGCATTTCGATACCAGCCTTGATACGGCGGGGGAGACCTTCCGGCGCATCGGCGAACTGCTGGGCCTGCAGGAGCGGGCGGAAACGCTGGCGGCCTACTGCGAGGAGATGGCGGCCCTGCGGGACAGCATCATGACCGACGTGGGCGAAGACCGCGTGAAGCTCCTCTACCTGCTGGGGGACAAGGGGCTGAACGTCATCGCCGACGGTTCCTATCACGGGCAGCTGTTTGAGATGCTGGGCGAGAACGCCGCGAAGCTGGACAGCGTGAGCGCGAAGGGCACCGGCAACGAGACCGATCTGGAGCAGATCCTGCTGTGGGATCCGGACTACATCATTTTCAGCCGGGACAGCATCGCCGCCACGGTGGGGGACGAACCGGCGTGGCAGGAGCTGCGGGCCATCCGGGAGGGGAATTACGTGCAGGCCCCCTACGGGCCTTATAACTGGATGGGCTTCCCGCCCTCCGTGCAGCTGTGGCTGGGGATGCTGTGGCTGGCGGATACGCTTTACCCCGAAGAGACGGACTACGACCTGCGCACGGAGGTGGACCGGTATTTCGACCTCTTTTACCACTGCAGCCTGACGGACGCGCAGTACGCGGAGATCATCGGGTGAACGAAAAACCGC
>JAZQQF010000072.1:0-35950 GCA_045628925.1 Oscillospiraceae bacterium
CCCGCCCCCCGGGGGGGGGCGCCTTTCTCCCTGAGCATCCGGGGCTCCGACACGATATTTCAATCCCCGCCCCTCCGGGAGGGGCCACCGCCGCGCTCCCACTTGCCGTCCGGTCGTCTCTATTTCAATTCCCGCCCCTCCGCGTGGGGCGACCATCGTGTCACGATGCGGTGTCTGGACTCCAAGCCTATTTCAATTCCCGCCCCTCCGCGAGGGGCGACGTCAGCAGCGTCCCGTCAGGTGCCGGGATCGTATTTCAATTCCCGCCCCTCCGCGAGGGGCGACCTTACCCCACGGCAAATCATTCAGCTCCGGGTGTGTCATTTCAATTCCCGCCCCTCCGCGAGGGGCGACATGACGCGCCACAGGCTCTTGAAGCTGGAATAGATTTCAATTCCCGCCCCTCCGCGAGGGGCGACATAAATGGGATTCAGCTACAACGGCATCGACGAGCTATTTCAATTCCCGCCCCTCCGCGAGGGGCGACCCAGAGGGCTGCCGGATGAAGACACTGAATCTCATTTCAATTCCCGCCCCTCCGCGAGGGGCGACAGCAAAACTGCACAATTTTCATCCTGCAATTTGCTGCATATCGCCCTGATCTGCCGTCATTTCATCGGCTGTTCCCGATTTTCAATGGAACGAAGCCCGAAAATCCCGGTAGATCAGGCCGTTTATCTGCGCGGACCTTCCCATATTTTCTGTACAGGAAAGGTCGGCGCAGCGCTAAAACATAAGCGCTCCTCCGGTCTGCACCAGAGGTGTTTTACCAAGCGTCTCGATCTTATTCTGATAGGAGTTGCCGAGCCTGTAAAACCTTACGGAATCCGCATCCGTATCGATGGTCTTTTCCAGTTCCGCTTTCAGGACAGCAAGCTGCGAGGCGTCCACCATCACTTCAAACACGGAATTCTGGACCCGGATGCCGTAACGCTCGCAGATCTTCGCCACCTTATGCAGACGCTTCGCTCCGGCGCGGTCCGTGGTATCCACATCGTAGGTCACGACCAGAAGCACCTTCTCACCTCCAGACAAACGGTGGATACTGGTCCAGATCGCCCCGCAGGACGCGGGCAAACAGCATCGCCTGTGTATAGGGTATCAAACCGATGGGCACCTTCTCATGGAGGAATGGGTGCTGTATTTCCTCCTGTTTTCGTTCCCGCCATGCGTTCAGGACGATACGTCTGCCTTTGTCGTTCAGGTAAACGCCGCCGTTCGCCGCTTCAAAATGCGGTCCGGCAAGCTGTCCCCGGTTGAACAGGGTCAGCATCAGGCGGTCGCACAGCGGTGAGCGCAGCTCCTCCATCAGATCCAGCGCAAATGAGACTCTTCCCGGGCGGAGCGTATGCAGATACCCGGCTGCCGGGTCCAGTCCAACGGATTCTAATGCGGCGGTCGTGTCGTGCGTCAGTTGGGTATAGAGGAACGACAGCACCGCGTTCACCTCGTTTTCCGGCGGTCTGCGGCTCCGGGTCTCAAAGCGGAACCCGTTCGGGCTGTTCAGCATGGTGTCCATTCTGGCAAAATACGCGGTCGCTGCCGCTCCTTCCACGCCCCGCATGGAGTCAACGTCCTCGCACTCCGCAAGCTGCCGCGCACATTCCGCCAGAAGCTCCGCACCCTGATAGAGGTGATCGCCATCCGCCTCCGTTTTGGCGGTCCTTGCATGGCGCATGAGCAGATTCTTGCTGTTCAGCAGCTTTCCGGACAGGATATTGCGGACGAACCGTGTGCGCACTGCCTCATCATTGATCGCGTCATACTGCCGCTTCCGCAGAAGAACGTTCCCGCTGACCTTTCCGCACAGCCTCCCCTCAAAATGCCCGTAGGCGTCCAGAAAGGTGATCGTAACGCCATGCTCTCCGCAGAAGCCCAGCAGGGATGTGGAAAAGGTGTTCTTTCCGAAAAATACGATGGAGTCCACCTGTGAGACCGGGACCGCAGCCTTCTCGCTGCCGCCGATGGAGAGGCAGATGTTCTCGTTCCGGTGATAGACATAACTGTCCGGCGTCAGGACATAGATGGTTTCCAGCAGTCGTTTCATCTCTCTCCCGCCTCCCCCGCTTCCCGGATGAGCTGTTCACAATACGCCTTTGCCGAGCGGGACAGCTTCGGCATACACAGTTCCCTTAATGAGCATTTCGTACATTTCGGCCCCGGCTCCGCAGGCGGCGTCCGAAAGCTGTCCCGAATGTCCCATAAAACCCGCACTGTTTCCCGCACCCGCTCCCGCAGCGCTTCGTCCAGCGTCACCGGCTGCCGATGGTGCGAAGAGGTGTAGAAGATCGCACCCTCCGGAATATGGGTATGATACATTTCCTCAAGGCACATGGCCTGTGCGCAGAGCTGCATTTCATATTCCGCCTCGCTGCGCACAATGCCATGCTTGAACTCCACGGGATACAGCCGCAGCGGGAAGTCCACCGCTGGGAGGACTGCGCCATTTTCGTCCGCCGTTCCCTCGATGCAGTCGCACTTTCCCCGGATGGCAAGGGTATCGGAATAAACGTCGTGCTCATAGAGCTTCACGGAATCGCCGCGCCGCTCGATACGGCGGTCATGCACCCGGTCATGCTCGATTTTCCCCTTGGAGGTGTCGGCGCTCTCCTTCCAGAGCTGCTCGTTCATCACCAGCGCACAGCGCCGCAGGCAGTAGCCCGCGTGGGTGAGCTGGCTCAGAAGCAGATAATCGTCCTTATCCCTCACGGAACCAGCTTTCGTCCGCCGGGAGCTGTCCCCAACTGATCTCGCCGAACGCCGAGGTCTGGAAACCGATCTCCACCCCGGCAGGGACCCGGCTCGTATGGACGACCGCCTCATAATCCCGATACTGCCGGGGATGCGCCACGTCCGCCTTTTTCCGCACCTCCACCAGCTCGAACAGTTTATGCGCCGGGGCGCAGCCCAGCTTCGCCTGACGGGTGCGCTGCTTCTCGTCGGTATCCGTTCCGACGTGCTTGAAGATGATGAGCGGGGACACGACCTCCATTTCGCCCTTGCTGGCGGAGCGGTCATGCTCATACATATTCAGTATGGACTCAAACAGCACTTTCAGATCATCCTCATCGAAGCCGGTCTCCGCCGCCAGATTCGCGCTGATAAAGCCGCGAATCTCATACAGGCCAAAGGGAATAAGCTGCTTGCGGCCCATGGTACGCAGCTTGTCCTCCGGTTGTTCCTGCTCCCATGCCATGAACTGCTCCACGGTCGAGGCACTGCCGGCATCATTGGCAACTGCGACGCGGGTGATGGAGATATCCAGCGGCAGGATCGGGTCGAGGCTCTTGCCGAAGGTGATCTGCACCGGGCCGCGCACCTGACCTGCGTTAGGGCCGGTGGACATCACCGCGCCGAAGGTACGCACGTCATAGAACATCTCACAGGCTTTTTTTCGTCCGGCATAGACCGCATTTTTCTCTTTCGCGCATTCCTCCACGCCCGCGGCCTTTTTCGCCTCCGCCACATGGCGATTGATGTTCGTGGACTGCTGGATAATGATGTTCATGCCCGGCTCGCCCGCATAAGCCGTGTCCACATAGTTGCGGATGCGCCGCTTGGTCGCTACATCCGTGATAAGCCCCTCCATGGTCTGCGGGTCCATGCGCGGCGTATTGCCCATATCCGGGTCGCCGTTGGGATTCGCATTGGTGCAGCTCAGATAATACAGAAATTCATAACGGTTCTGAATGGCCATTTTCAGTCTCCTTCCTTCGTTTCCGCTTCGGCGGACTCGGCTTTCTTTCTCTCCTTCGCGGCCCAGAGTTCAAAGGATTCCTGCCGCATTTTCGCGCCCATCTGATAATACCCCAGCGCAAATTCGCTCTGCTCCGCCAAGGTTAATGTGGTCGGAATTTTCCTGCCGTTTTCGCAGATTTTGACGCTGATTTCTTCCAGCCGTTTCTTAAAAGTTACTGCCAAACCCGGTTTTGTCTTGTGGAGTATCTCCAGATGGTAGTTCGACAGATTACTCAGTCGTCCAATCACCAAAAGCGGGGTCTGGATCGCCGAAGCGTAATACCGCTGGGTCACGGTCGTGTTCACATCCGGCATCGCGTTCTGCTGGATCGCGGCATAGACCGCCATCAGTGCGCCGCAGTGATAAGGGACACTCTCCGCGTATTCGTTATACTGACTCATAAGCCACTCCTTTTTCTCTGGATATCGCCGCAGCAGCCAGACCTTCAGCCACTGGCAGGCGCGTGCATCCGGTAATGTATCGGTATTTCCTGTGTTCTCGCCGTCCGCTGCGGCAAGCAGCTTGGAACGGATATAGGCAAGGCTCCGGGCCGCGACGGTATCCGGCAGCGGTGCCGCCACGTTATCCGGATGTGGCGCTCCCTGTAGGATAGAGGTCAGGATAGCGGGGGTAACACCGGAAAGGTTTTTAGACATTCTCTCTCTGTCCTTCTTTTTCTGTTCGGCGTTTGGTTTTCCCGGTGCTTTTCCCTGATAGGGCATTAGCCGCTCCAATCGTCTATAAAGATTACACGGCTTGTTCATACCTGTACCGTATCGGTTCACCAGCTCTAAGTCCTGATTCCATTCCTTTACCCGCTTCTGCAATTCCTGATAGCTGCCCCGTTCATAGCGCCGAACCATCACTCTGCCGCCCACGCCGGACAGCAGCAGAATATAATAGCTATCGTTCAGCGGCGGGGGCAGCGTTCCGCTCTCCGCACTTCTGACAAGGGTATCGGCTTTCTGTATTGCAGCCGTCTCCTCCCGTTCCTGTTCCAGTGCCGCTTCTTCCGGGTCTTCCGGGTCTTCGTCCTCCGATTCCAGCCAGAAACCGCCGAAGTCCATGACGGGGTCTTCGTCCTTCTTCACATCCCGGTCATACCAGTGGACAAATTTCATCCCCGCGAGGATCGGTGCGTCTTTCAGCAGTTCATCCAAGGCAGCCTTTACCGTGCCGAAGGCTTCCTCGGATACCGGGGCGTTTGCTGCCTGTTTCAGTCCATAAGAGGTAAAGGCGTTTTTATCAAAGCAGATCAGTGCGTCGCCGCTGGCGTGACCGCCTACGACCCGCAGACCGGATATGGGCGGCGTGGTGGTCATCGGGACGGTCAGGTCTCCGGTGATCAGGCAACGTGCCTGCTCCCGCTCCTCTTTCTGAAACTGCTTCCGGTATTCCGCCCACCATGTGATAATGCTGTCAAGTGAAACAAGGAAATCCCCGTCCACCTGAAACCCAACCCGGTCCGACGGTTTGATCTTATGCTCATCCAGTAGCCGGCGCATCTTTGCCGCCATTGCCGGGTCTTCCAGCGCATGAATGCAGACTGCCGCTTTCGGTTCAACCGCTGCCGCAGACCGCAGCGCCTCCCGGAAAAAGCGGCTCTTGGATGTCTCACTATCCGGCAAAAAAACAGAGCGCTTTTCTACCAGCACATTGCTTTTGTCTGGTCCTTGTGCTGGGCTGCCGATATCCGGGCAGGAAATTTCTGTGTCGTCCCCCAGCCAGAGACCCACATAGTCCGGGGCTGTGCTGGACAAAGCGATCCATGCCTTCACCGTTTTCTTCACATATCCGGGCGGCAGGGTAAGCTGCTTCCGGATGGCATAATCATAAAGCGCTCTCAGCATTTCCGGCTCCTTTCAGCACCTCCGGACTGTCGAATGGCGGAACAAAGACCACACCGTTTTCCATCCTCGCATGGAACAGAGACAGCATGGGCTTCGTTTTTTTCCGTACCTCATAGTCATGCAGGTCGAATACATCATACAGCATGACGCCAAGGTCCCGGCTCTCCGGGATAGGCTTCCGCGTTCCGTCGCTCTCCTCGAAATAGCAGACCAGCTCCCGCATACCCATGGACGGTTGATAATAGCACTTCCCCGTGCGGATGCGCCGCAGCGCCTGTTCATAGAGCTGCTTTTCCCTTCCGACATAGGCGGGGCGCGGGATGATGGACGCCGCGATGCGATAGCGAACGTCCTTCAATGCCACCATCTGCCGCTGGGTACGCTCATCCTCCGTATAGATGGGCTTGTCCGAAACGGTGCATTTCACCTCGTTCCGCTTGATGCTGATGTACCGGATCGGGTTCAGGACTTCGATGCAATTGACCTGCCAGTAGAACTCCACGGGCTTATTGTAAATTGCCGATAAGATGCCCCGCACCGCCGATGGCGTCGGCACCGGGTAGGTCAGCCGCTCCACCTTGGCCGCCGCCTGTGAAAAACAGGCGAAATCAGCCCAGATTTCCAGTAAGATTTCTTCCAAATAATTCACCTCCACGATTCGTTCTCCCGCCGCAGAAAGCAGCGGGGATACCAATTCAAACCTGAAATAATTTCAATTCCCTCCTTGTCGAGATTTCGTATCCAAGCAAGGAGTTTAATGCGTCTATTTTAGTTTTGAATTAAGTCCTTGTCAAGAGCATATCAATAGATATTTCCCACATTTTCCAATTCAGGAAGTATCAATCCTCTGTCTGGTGAATACTGCGCCTCATACTGCGGCAGCAGGACATACACATTACTATACGGCGTGCCGTCTTCGTCATACCGCCGTCTCGGATACGGCAGCGGTTCCGCATATTTTTTCAAAAGTTCATTCTGCTTTCCAAAGGGCACGTTGACGGTAATGCCCGCAGCGGTTTTCAGCAGCTTCGGCGTGATGCCGGTTTTCAGAGCCGTGTCATGTACTTCCCGATATAGTTCCATTTCCGGTGCATAGGGAACGATGACCTGAACACCCCGCGTTTCGATGAGCTGATACTGCTTCGCTGCTTCCGCATAATTGAAATTCTTGATTGCTTCCGTCAGTTTATCCTTGTCTGTCCGATTCCTCAGGAGTTCCCGGTAGTATTCTCTGATTCTTGCAGGGTCGTGAATGTCCAGTCCTTGCTGTCCATGTGCAAGCCTATCAACTATCGTAACTGCGTTATTATACCAATCATCCGGATACAGCTTTCCCTCCTCGTCCGGGATGAAAATGACGACTCTTCCGCCGGCCGCCTGTTTCCCGTTCCGATTGCAGCGGCCCGCCGCCTGAATGATCGCCTCCAGCGGCGCCAGCGCGCGGTACATCGCGGTAAAGTCCAGATCGACGCCCGCCTCGATGCACTGCGTCGCCACCACACGGCAGGGCAGCCCCTCCTCCTGCCGCTTTCGGATGGTCTCCACCAGCTTGCTCCGGTGCGCGGCGCAAAGGTCGGTTGTCAGCAGGAAAAGGCTGTCTTTTTCGCAGTTCTCCGCCAGCAGGTCATACAGCTTCCGGGCGTGTCTCCGCAGGTTCAGGATCGCGCAGACGTTTTCCGCTCCCCGTATTTCCGCCGCAATGCTTTCCAGTGGCGTCCGTTCAGAGGTCCGCCATTCCACCTCCACCCGTCCCAGTGCGCGGTACATTTCTTCATTATCCGGAACGATCTCCGTCGGCTGCCAGCGCATACCGGGGATCGCCTGAAAATCCGGCTGGGTCGCCGTGGAAAAGACCATGGTCGTGTGAAACCGTGCGCAAAGCGTGTTCACCGTATGCAGGGTCGCAGCCGTCAGCTCCGTCGGCAGACTCTGTGCTTCATCGAAGATGACAACGCTGTTAGCAATGCGATGGAGCTTCCGACAATCCGTCGGCCAGTCGGAAAACAACGACTCGAAAAACTTCACCGTTGTCGAGATGATGAGCGGTGCGCTCCAGTTTGCGGCAAATTCCCGCTCGTCATCGCTGAGCTTGCTCTGGCTGTGATCCTCCAGCACCTCCGGGAAAATCTCACGGCAGGTCTTTGCGGTCTGCTCCGTCAGGCTCAGGAACGGCAGCACCAGAATGATACGCTTCTTCCCGTGCTTCGCGCAGTGCCGCAGGGCAAAATGCAGCAGCGCCAGCGTTTTTCCGGTTCCCGTCGGCGCCGTGAGCGTATACAGCCCTTCCTCCTGCTCTCCTGCCAGACCGCAGCGCTCATATAGCTCGTCCCGGTAACGGTTCAGCGTTTTGTCCGCGCCGACCCGCTCTCTGGACTTCCGGCGAATTTCCTCCCGGTGCGCTGACAGACGTTCAAGCGCCTCAGCAGGGTCAAGCGGCTTCGGCTCCGCATGTAAAATTTCTTCCGCGCTTTCGTTATTGGCGGAAACACTGTGGTCCGCGTCCACCAGACAGGAAAACAGCATCCGGGTATACAGCATATCCTCCAGATTGGAATTCTTGGCGTCCGTGTGCGTTGGGACCGTGAGCTTCGGCAGCTTGAAATCCGGGAAATCCCTTTGGAATGCTTTGATCGCATTCTGATAAGCCTCCTGCCCCCAGAGTGCTGATTCCTTCCCCGCGTTGCAGACCGTCCGTTCTGTCTTTGATTGCCTGAGATAGTCTTCAATCGCGCCAAAGCTCTTCAGACCGTCATGATGCCCGTTGATGACAGCCGCTGCCATCTTCACACCCCGTGTCGGCTTGGCGGCATTGCAGAGAAATCCCGCTCCCGACAGCGCATGATCGACAGACTGTCTGCTGCCCTGCAACACGCCCTGAAACGCTTCGCTGTACTTTCCGAAGTCGTGCAGCTTTCCCGCCAGCGCTGCGGCAGCCTCCATGCCCACCTCCGCGCCGTAATGCCCTGCCAGTTCAGATACCGCCGCGAGGTGTTCTCCGACCGTGGGGTGTTTCCCGTTCTTTTCAGACTTGGCATAATAAATCGGATGATCCATTTTCTGAACGCTCCTTTCTCGCATAACTGTGATATTGATGAAAATCCACGAAAATCCTTTGCCTTGCCGACATCTGATTTTAACACATATACCTGTCCCATTGTACGGACAGATATGGGATTTTTCATTTTTCCCACCGCAAAATCGAAATACAGAAGCCAAGGGCCTGTAAGCACCGTGAAAGGTGATACAAGCCCTTGTTTATGTTCTCAGCAGACAACTCACCGATGTTGATTTTCTCAAAATTCGAGATGCCGAAATAATCCGACGCATACGCAAAAGAGTTATCAGGGCTTCTTCTTCGGTTTCCGCTTCTCATGAGCCGCATGGCTGATACCCCTTTCCGCATCTTTCTTTTCTCCCGCCGATACGCTGCGGGTATTGGTAATTCTATGCGGAAAGGGAGGAAATGATGTTATGGCCCCATTCTCATTTAATCTTGCAGTGCTTCGCCGAGAATTACGCGAAAAACTACTACAAGACCCACTGATCAGCACGACAGACTTCGGCCCGGACGGGAGGTTTTCCCGTCCGGGCCGATCATTTATCCCCCGATGCTCTCCGCCACTGCCGCCAGCGCGGCGGCGACGCCCCGGGTCAGATCCTCCCTGCTCAGACCGTCCTCCGGTCCGGGCACATGGACGAAGCCGCAGGGCAGGCCCGGGCGGCGGGAGGCGGCGAAATGGAGCACCGCGTACATCCCCGCTCTTTCCGGCGGTTCATTCCAGAGCGAAGGAGGCAAGCATGGCGGTTCCCTGGCCCCGATAGGTAAAATACAGGGCATGGATCCCGTCCGGGACGGGGATCTCCCCGGAAAACTCCGTCCACTGGTTCCGGAAGGCCAGAGGGATCCGTCCCAGAGGCTCCCCGTCCAGAGCCGTGCGCACCTCGAAGCAGCCTCCGGCGTAGCCACGGGTGCGGAGGGTGATGCGGTGCACCCCTTCGCAGCGGAAGTACTTGAAGCCCGCCGTCACTCCATCCGTCATGGAGGCGATATACTGGGGCTCCTCATCCCCGTCCCGACCATCCTGAGTGAGGCGGGAGCGGTCGGGAGCCTGAGGGTCAGTGTGCAGATCCTCCCAGAAGAGGCAGCAGGCCAGACCGGCAGAAAATTCTCCCCGACCCGGGAAGGGCGCACCGCCTCCGTTGGAGGTCATCTCCGCCTGAGGCATGGAGCCGTCCGGCAGGACCGTCAGCCGTTCCATGCACCCCTGACGGCTGAACTCCGTCCCATTGGTGTGCCGGTGGTAGAAGATGTACCGCTGCCCCGCCGCCTCCACCAGGCCCCCGTGGTTGTTGCCCCCCACATTGGTCCGTTTCCGCGGATCCTTCCAGCCGCCGATGCCGTAGTCGCAATTGCTCACCAGAACGCCCCCGTAGGTAAAGCCCCGGAGCGGATCCCGGCTCACGGCATAGCAAAGCTCGTTCATCCACACGGAGGAATAGACAAAATAGTACAGATCCCCGAATTTTCGGATAGAGGATGCCTCGAAGAACTCATGTTTCTCAAAGTCGGTGCCCCGGCTGTATCTGGCGCTGGGGACCACGAAAACCGGTCCCTCCAGCACCGTGAGCATATCCCGATCCAGCACCGTGCCCATGGCGCCGCCCTTCTTCTTTTCGTTCGGGAAGCACACACCTCCGGTATACAGATACGTCCGGTCCCCCTCCGTCAGCACCGCCGGGTCGAACTGGGGATCGTCCCCGGGCTTCTCTCCCAAAAGGGTCCCGTCCGGATAATGGACATGCCCGTAGTAGGCATACTCCCCGGCGGGGGTATCGCACACCGCCACGGAGACGATATCCTGATGGTCCAGCACATAGTAGAGGTAATACCGCCCGTCCGGCCCGCGGGTCACATCCGGGGCATACAGGCACTGATCCCCGCCCCGGTTGTCCGGGTCCTGGGTCTTCCGGTAGATCACGCCCTCGAAGCGCCAATCCGTCAGATCCTCCTCCGGAGCGGACCAGCAGACATAGTCGTTCAGACAGTAGACCCAGCCGCGGAAGCAGTCATGGGACCCGTATACGTACACCCGCCCGTCGAACAGGTGGGGCTCCCCGTCCGGGATGTACTCCCAGGTCGGAAGATAGGGGTTGCGCAGAGGTTTTTCCGCCATGTTTCACGCCCTCCACAGTGTTTTTGTTTTGATAATACCATATTCGGCGGGTAAAGAAAAGGGGGTGACCGGGGATTCCCGCAGCTGCACCCGGCGGTCTGTATTTTTCATGCAAGGAAGAAAGCGTCACAGCTTCCCTTTTTGCAGGGCGCCTCACCGGCGTGCGGTATTCTCCCCCTCGATGGGAAATATGTCATCCAGCATGACTTACCAGCTTATGGTGTATTCGTGTGATAGATACAGGTGATCATACTTTTCGGATTGCCCTCATCTATTAAAGTTGATCGCCGCCATCGGCGCAGGGTGTCCGGGGTTTGAATCCCCGCCGGAGCACCAAGGAGAAGAGCCCGGAAATCGAGCCATTTTTGGCGGTTTCCGGGCTCCTTTGTCTTTCTTTCTGTTCTTCCTTTTCCATAGGGGGGCGGATCCCGCAGAAAGCGCTGCGGGGCCGCCGCGGATCGGCTTATCCTGTTCTCAGTCCTTCCTGGGAGGCGGCGCGAAACTCGGAGTCTCTACGCTGACAGAACAGCGTCTTCTTCCGTCCGTCATTGAAAAATATGAACCGCACAATGATTCACCTCGGAACCGATTTCGGAAAACAGCTCTTCATAGTGACCTGCGGGAAACATTTCGTCCTCTGCACTACCGGTCAACAGCAATTTTGGCTGAAGCTCCGACAGAGATCTGTGGAAGAAGCTTCCGATTTCCTTTGCATGACAGACAACGGCCTCGGTATCAGCATTAAGAACCTGTTCCCAGCCCTCGCCGTGCATCTCTTTCTGCATCTGGCGAAAACCTTCTATCTGTTTTGCATAGCTTCGCCCCATACGAATCTGCTCTGTAATGGATGCATCAGCCTCCAGCCCCTCAAAGCTGTCTGCTGCAACGGTATTCACTAAGTCAGGATGTTCCAGCGAAAGATTGATTGCTGCCAGCGCGCCCCCGCTGCAGCCGATCACATTGACGCCGCGCAATCCCAGATATCGCAGAAGAGCCGCTGCCTGCTCGCCCCAGCTAAACCACAAATCCGTCGGCCAGTTTGCTGATCGCTCAGATTGTCCGCAGCCCAGAAAATCCATGCGAATCACTGTATTCTTTTCTGAAAACAGTGGGATGATCGGATCAAACATTTTTCTTGAGGCAGTATTCCCGTGCAGCAGAAGAAGCGGTTTCCCGATTCCTTCTATCGTGTAGAATAACCTTTTATCATCATAATCAAAATAACTCATTTTGCTGCTTCACCGCACATTCTGGTTTATCAGTATCTCTATGGTCTCCCGGATATCCTTTTCGATCAGCGGGCGCATACTGTCCTTGTACTGCGACACGTCTGCACTTTGCAGAGCCGAAAGAATCTCCGGGATATACTCCGCCCCACCTCGGCAAGCGCCTTGACGCACTGTCTCGCTGTGATCGGCTTTTCGTCCGTGATATGGGAAAGGTAATCCGGCAGGATACCATCGAACCTGTTTTCATCATCCCACTTGGCATTGGCTGCAAGGATATTGAGCGCACGGTTTCTGGCCAGCGATTTTGGATGGTTCAGCAAAGACACAAATTCATCAAAGCAGTCGTACCAAGCATCCGATTCCCGGCTTTCGGAAATGATTTTCTCAGCATATGCGCAGGCGGCTTTATCATCCTTTGAGGTCAGCAGTGTATTATCCGGTTTCATAACGTGCCTCTGCCCCCTTCACGTGTGGTTTTCTTCATTTGCTCTGTGCAAACTGATATGCTTCATCGATCAGCAGGAACAGTTACTTTTTCAGATGATCCAAATACTCATGAGCGAGGATGTCTTTGAGAACCAGCATGGCGTCAAGCTCGCTGTATCCGTACTGTTCCTGAAGTTCCGTAAACATCTCCCGGATCCTGCCCGCATACTGCGGGATATCGACCTCATGCTGATAGGTTTTCAGAACCGGATACTTCGTGCTCCAGGCCTTTGTCCAGTCTGTTTTGCCTTGGTTCTCTTCCGTCGTGTTCTTTATGATCTGTTCGATACTGTCCATTTCATACCCTCACAAACTGCGTTTTATCGTTCTCTTGCCTCACACAATATAAGACGCTGTATGTTTTCCCTTAACCTTCGCAGTAGGTGTTCCTGCGGGATGATAAGCTCATACAGGCCTTGATAAGGTGACAAATCCATTTCCATTGTCATTTGATAATTATCCTTCAGCATTCTCATCCCGCCTTTCTGATTCTATTTTACCATTTTTACAACAAAAAAAGCCAGACTCACATACATGAATCTGACTTTTCAGTGGCCTTTATTTTCAAGGGTTTTTGTGGAGCTGCTGCCCGGATTCGGATCGGGGACCTTTTTGCCACCTTTGTAGAGCATGAACTTATGAAAACCAGTTCTTCATCATGCCGTCTGCCAATACTCAATGGCTTCCCGATTCCAGCCCTCCGCTGCGCTTCCGGATCCGATCCCAAAGCCATGCGTCAGATCAGGGTACAAATGATAGACATACTCTATTCCGGAACTGCTCAGCGCCTCTGCAAGCCTGTCAGAATTCTGTTTATATGGCACGAGGAAATCGGAATCGCCCTGTGCAATGAAGGTCTTCGGGTAGTTCTCATCTACTGCATTGAATAAAGCCAACGCCTGCGCATCTGCCTTTTCCGCATTCTTTCCAAGCATGATTTCTATGCCGTTTTGCCGGATAGAGTATGTAATGCAGTCAGTAATGATGTTCCCGGTCTCAAAAAGGCCGTCCGTGACAGTAACTGCCGGATATCCCAGACTCAAAGCCGAAGGCCTGTTCACGCCGTATTTCCCATAGCCGATGCTTTCATTGGCAAACAAGCCTGCAAGGTGGCCACCGGCAGAAAAGCCTGCAAGCATATAGTTCTCCGGTTCCACCCCCAGCTCTGATGCGTTGACGGTAATGTATTCGATTCCGGCAGCGACGTCATCCAGCGGCATATAATCGGAAACATAGTCGCCTACACGATATGTCAGGACAAAGGCTGCATAGCCCATCTCAGTTGCTTCTGCCGCTGCCGGTATGCAGACATCATATGGATCGCAGGAAGTATAGGAGCCGCCCGGCAGATAGATTACATAAGGTTTGACCTCGCCGGAACGTGCTGGGAAATAATACAGTTTCACGTCCGCCAGAGATGGATCCGCAGTGATTTCATACTCCGAATAGACATTATATACATACTCTGTATCCAGGTCTGTCGGAACGCGTGTTTTCTTGTATTTCAGGAAATCCGCCAGTGTCAGGCACAGGCACACTATCAGATAAGCGGCCAGCGCCAGTGCAAGCCATTTCAGCACTTTCTTCATAGCATCACCTCAGAACCGTTTCCCATATGATACTCTGTGCTTCCTTCGCTTCCGGTGCGGGGATGATCGGATAACAGTGGATCATATTCTCACCCACCGTCAGCCTGCAGGTTACCTCTGCTTCTTCCAGTTTTTCAGAAAGAAGGATACTGTCCGGATAGAGAATTTCCCATGTGCCTGTAAAGAGCGTTACATCGCAAAGTCCTGAAAAATCCCCGAACAGCGGGCTTACCAGCGGATCCCTGATGTCAAGCTCCCCTGCCCAGACCTCCGCGATATGCTTACATCCCGGTATTCCCAGCATGGGATCCTTATCAAGATACTGCTCCATATCCGGATTCTCCATGGAAAGATCGATCCACGGAGAGATGAGGATCAGTTCCTCGGGGCCTGTCTCTCCCTCTTTTTTCAGCAGCTCCGCCATTCCCAGCGCCATTCCGCCGCCTGCGGAATCTCCCATAAATACGATCTTTCCGCAGTCATGGTTCTCGATATAGCTGAGGTAGTAATCTTTGCACGCTTCGTAGGATTCGCTGCAGGTGAAAACCGGCGCTTTCGGATAGACCATCAGGACTACTTCCGCACCGGTCTCCTTTGCAGTCCGGGCAGACATGGTAAACTGCTGATTGTTCGGCTGATTCACGTAAGCGCCGCCGTGGAAATAGAACACCGTCTGTTTCGGGCTGTCCTGATCATTGTAGATCGTGAGCGTCGATGCGATCTCTTCTTCTACCGCTTTCAGCCCATAGGATTGCGTACTCTGCTGCGGTGTAAGAAGCGCCTTCACTGCTGCGGCGCGGACCCGTGCGGCACTTTCCAGAAATACAAGCCCGTTCCCGGAAAAATCGCGCAGCTCCAGAGGCTTATAGAATCCGTTTTGCAGAAGCCCGACAAATTCCGAAATATCTGCCTGAGGGTACTTGTATCCCAGCTTTTTCAGATCTGTGACGCGCTTGTCTGACAGCATTTGCGTAAACAGTTTCGCGTCCATTGTCCGTGTTCTCCGATTGCAGTTAGTATCATTTAGTATCAGTATTACAAAGACGCTGAAAAATGCAAGGAATTCTTTCTGACAACAAAGCGGTTTTATCGAATGCCCCGTTGATATTTCCCGGTCAGCTTTGCTTCGGCAAGTACATGGCCCTTCATTTTATCCCGACAAACTGAGATTCATAATGTAAGCGTATGAAAAAGCTGTCCTGTATTTCGCTTTATTTGACGAATACCCTCTCGATCTCTCCGACGTAAACGGTGTGAAAATCGCGGTCAGGATAGCAGTTTTCCACAATAGTCTTGTCTGTGAAGCACTCTTCCTTCAGAGGCTCGGCATATAGTATGCGGCAGACGAGAACCAACTCGCCGCCTGCAATGGCTGTGGTATCATCGATGAACATGGGCTCGAAGCCCACTTCTGCTATCTTGTCTCCGTCCCTGCCGGACTTGGTACCCAAGACTGCAAGCTCCTTTTTGTATTCATCGCCCATGACTGTGAGGGTGAAATACTCCTCCCTGTCCATGAACTCCTTGGTGTAGCGCTGGGGGCGGACATAGACGATGGCTGTGGGACGCCCCCAAAGGGAACCCAAATGACCCCAGGAGGCAGTCATGGTATTGTATCCGCGTTCTTTGCTGCCTGCGGTGATGAGCCACCAGGTCTCGGAGATCATTGTCATTGGGTTCATCGAATGATCTTTGCAGGAAATTTCTTTCATTGTGTTTTCCTCCATCATATCTGATTCGCTTAATCAACGAGTCCTTTCAGTTTTGCATCTATCTTTTATGCTGCAATCATACCATATTGTGCCGGCAGCGTAAACGGGAAAACCTGTTTTCCGGAATATTCGGCTTCTTCCTGTTTCTATTGCTTAACAAACCGTTATGTGCTATGATTTCTGCGGCGTTAAAATGCGCTAAAGCTGTGTAAAATAGAAGCTGTCTGAAACAGCAGGAGGAGTTGGTTGGTATGAAAAAGTTACTGCTTTTGATTCTGTGCGTTTCTCTTGTGATAGGCTGTGTCGGCTGCAGCAGTAATCCGATGCCTGCAGGCGAGCAGACAAAAAAACTGGTCGTGGGCATGGAACTGGCATATCCGCCCTTTGAAACCAAGGACACGAACGGCGAAGCATCTGGTATCAGTGCCGATTTTGCGAAAGCACTGGGAGCTTATCTGGGTTATGAGGTTGAAATTCAAAACATCGCCTGGGACGGCCTGATCCCCGCTCTCCAGACCGGTACTGTGGATATGGTGATCTCCTCCATGACGATAACTGAAAAGCGTCAGGAGGTCATTGACTTCTCCGATCCCTATGCCTGTGCATTGCTGGCTATTTTGGCTAATGCCGAAAGCAATGTAGAGCGTGCCGATGATCTGAATCAGGAAGGGATCAGAATCGCGGTCAAAACCGGATCGACCGGATATTTCTACGCGGAGGAGCATTTCACCAATGCCCAGATTATTGCCCTGAACGATGAGAGTGCGTGTGTAACGGAGGTTTCGCAGGGTAAAGCCGATGCATTCCTCTATGATCAGCTTACCATTTATCGCAACTGGCAGGCACACCCCGATACGACCAAGGCAATTTTCATTCCGTTCCAGGATGTGGAATACTGGGGCTGCGCTGTAGCAAAGGGCAATACTGAGCTGCGTGAGCAGATCAATGAATTCATCGAAAAATACACGCAGGAAGGCGGCTGGGAAACTTTAACCGAAAAATACCTTGCCGATGAAAAGCAGGCCTTTGATTCATTGGGGTTCAAATGGTTCTTTGATCTGGACGCATGAAAAAAATACTGAGCCAAGTTTTCTGCGCAGTTCCGGACAAAAAGCCCCATCCTGCCGCCGCAGTATTCAGTATAGTGCTGGTATGCGGGTTTCTGGTCGCGATTTTCTGGCTGTCCCTTGCCGCGATCAATGTCGCATTTGACTTTTCCTTTATCGTTACTTTTCGCAGCCGTCTGTGGAAAGGCTTTCTGATGACGTTGGAACTTAGCATCATCAGCATGGTTATCAGCATGATGATCGGGGTACTCAGCGCTTTGGGGCAGAATTCACGTATTCTGGTGATCCGATATCTGTGCAATATCTATGTGACTTTCATTCGCGGCACGCCGTTGATCATGCAGATTTATCTTTTTTTCTACATAATCGGCA
Source organism: Oscillospiraceae bacterium (assembly GCA_045628925.1). Taxonomy (GTDB): domain Bacteria; phylum Bacillota; class Clostridia; order Oscillospirales; family Oscillospiraceae; genus UBA1774. Next base: position 17,219 of record JAZQQF010000072.1, read on the forward strand.
CCGCGTGGGGCGTCAGCAGCAGAATGGTTGCAGCTGCATTGATTTTGTCGATTTTCGAGGGTGCCTATATTGCCGAAATTATCCGCGGCAGTATGCTGTCACTGGATGCCTTGCAGCTGGAAGCCGCCAGAGCGGTTGGTCTTACCCGCGCACAGACTGCGCGTTATGTCATCATTCCGCAGCTGGTAGCCCGTACGCTGCCTGCTTTGACCGGCCAGTTTGCTTCGATCGTGAAGGATTCCTCACTTCTCTCCATGATATCCGTGATTGAACTGACTCAGACCGTGCGAGAGATCAGTGCTACTAACTTCCGTCTTTTTGAATGCTATATATTCCTTGGACTACTGTATCTGTGTCTCACTTTACCGATCACTTTTGTGAGCCGGAAAATGGAAAGGCGTTTTGATTATGCGAGTTGAATTTCATAATCTATCCAAACGCTTTGATAACAGCCGTACCGTCATCGAACCGATGGACTTTGCCGATGATATTCATACGCTTGCCATTATCGGCCCGTCCGGTGGCGGAAAATCTACTTTGCTGCGAATTCTTGGCGGTTTGATCACACCGACCACAGGGGATATCCTGATGGACGGTGTTCCAATCGGCTGTGATGAACACGAACTGCAGCACTATCGGGCCAACCTTGGCTTTGTATTTCAGCAGAGCGGCTTGTTCAAGCATCTGAGTGCATTGGAAAACATTACGTTGCCGTTAGAGAAAGTACATGGTTTTTCGAAAGAAGCAGCAGAAGAACGGGCAATGGCTCTGCTAAGACGCTTTGGTCTGGAAAACGATGGCTTGAAACGTCCCAACGAACTTTCAGGCGGCCAACAGCAGCGGGTCGCAATCGCCCGCGCCATTGCAGCAAAACCGAAGCTTCTGCTTCTGGACGAACCGACTTCTGCACTTGATCCGGAATACACGACAGAGGTGCTTGACATCGTAAACGAGTTGAAAACAGAGGGGCTGGACTTTATCATCGTAACACATGAGATGGGGTTTGCACACCGAGCCTGCGAAAAAGTGGCTTTTCTGTGCGAAGGAAAACTCATGGAATACGGATTCAGCGCCGAACTGTTTGCCGAACCGAAGACAAAACAGTTGAAAAGCTTCCTTGGTAAGCTGCTTGAATGGAACGCATAACGGAATTACGGAAAAAGAGTCAGAAGCTGTGGCTTCTGGCTCTTTCCTTTATACAAACGGCGACACAAATGACATCATGCCTGATACACCGGCTTGGTGGATTGATAGGTCTTTTGCAGCCCATCCCGGAACGGCGTATAACAAAAGCCGAGCTCCCGGCAGAACTTGTTCCCGTCGAAGCACTCAGCCTCCTCTGGCGTCAGAGGAAAAGGAAGCGGGATCCCAGCCTGCATGGCCTGCTCCACCGTGACCGTCTGAACCTGAGACGGAAGGTCGCTTACACTGCGGAGCACATCCAGAAAGGAACTGTAATCCAGCACCTCCGGGGCTGCAAGGTTATAGGCGCCGCAGGCTGCATCCGGCGTGCTGTTCACACAGGCGATGATCGCCAGCGCCACGTCCTTGACATACACACACTGAAAGTGAGAATCCGCATCGGTCGGCAGCGGGAGGGGCTGGCCACGAACGATTTTCTCAATATAAATGTTTTCTCTGGGTGCATAGTTATATGGTCCATAGATGAATGTCGGGCGTAGCACCGTCAGCGAGATCCCTTTCCCGGCACATAACTCGGCAGCTTTCCGCTCGGCCAGCACCTTTCCGAACAGATACTCCCCCACTTCTCCGGCAGGCGGCTCTGTCAGCAGCGGCGTATGTTCGTCCCGCGCATCGAGCCCGGTACGCTGATACACGTCTGCGGTACTCAGGAAAATATAGCGGCCAGGCTTCTCCGACAGCGAATCCAGCAGAATGCGCACATCCTCATCATTGTAGGCGCAGAAATCCACTACCGCGTCATAGCGGCCCAGCGGCAGGCTGCGCAGCCGGGTCTCATCCCGCCGGTCACAGATGTATTCCGTCACGTTGGGCAGGAATGACATGGAATAGCGGCCCCGATTCACAAGCGTTAATTCAAAATCCGTCTCCCGTGCAGACAGGATCGCAAAAACTCGTCCGGCAAAATAACTGCCGCCCATGACCAGTATCTTTTTTCCCATATGGAATGCTCCAATCTCATAGTTCTGTGGGGCTGCTCCCCGTTTCTCTTGATTGCACACGCCGGTCCGGAACAGTGCAGTTGCACTGCGGATACCACTGAACGTACCCCACCTCACTTCTCGGCCAGCTGATACGCCCAGTACTTTCCCACACGAACCCGTTCAAGCGTCCCGTCATGCCACAGTTCCGTCAGGATCCTGTTTGCCGTAGCGGATGCAACGCTGAGTCCTTCACACACATCGGCATTCATGATGTAAGGATGTTCCGCTAAATAATCCAGTACATACCGCCGCCGGAGGATCGCGTTCTGCGCGTTCTTGCCCAGCGGTTTTCCTCTTGTTCCGGATGCCTCAGACAGGGCAGTTTTGATGGCAGAAAGCATGAACTCGATGAAGGCAGTGGATTCTCCCGCATGATTGGAAGTATTGATCGCATCGTAGTATTCCTGTTGCCTGCTGTGGATGCTCGACTCCACCGGCAGCCAGGCAAACAGCGGGTTCCACTTTGCGAGCAGCAGTGTATGCCACAATCTGCCCATTCGTCCGTTGCCGTCAGCGAAAGGATGGATCAGCTCAAACTCATAGTGGAATACACAGCTCTTGATCACCATTGGCAGTTCGCTCTCCTGCACCCATGTCAGCAGACGCTCTACACTTTCCGGTACATAACGCGGAAGCGTGCCCATGTGCAGGACGTTGCCTTTGCCATCTGCAACGCCGAAGGACCCAGAGCGAAACGTGCCCGCTTCATCGATCAGGCCGTGCATCATTGCGCCATGTGTCGCCAGTAGAGAATTTACGGAATAAGGGTCGAACTCGTCCAGCGATTCATACACAGCGTAGGCATTTCTCACCTCTGCAATGTCTCTCGGCGGTGCAATTATATGCTTGCCGTTCAGTACTGCCGTGACTTGCTCGATGCTCAATGTGTTCTGTTCGATTGCAAGCGTTCCCTGTATGGTGCGGATTCGATTGGTACGGCGCAGAATCGGGCCGGGTGCTTGTCCGGAAGCCGAGAGCCTTCCGACCATTTCCGAAATGACTGCCGCATCGGTCAGTATTGTCTGTGTGATTTCAAAGGGAGGAGATTTGATGGGCATAACACGCTACCGTCTTTCATTGGATTGCTTCTATTATGCACTTTCATCAATCAAAAATCAGGAAATGAGTGCATTGAATATGAGACCATTAGGCTAAGGACGATAACGCCGGTATTCGCTTTCTGCAAAGCCTGAACACCGGGCATGGGAATACCCGATTAGGCGTATGCTTGATACAGATGATTTAATGCCGTGTTAACCATGTCAAGATGATGAACCGAGAACGCTGTACGAAGAAATGCCGTTTTCTGTACCGTTCTCGCGTACATTTCCACTAATCATTAGCAGTCCTGCGGTATTGTCTTCTGAAGTAGCTGTCACCGGTCAGATCCAGATCCGCAAATATGCCGCCGAAGCAAACACGATCACCGGTCAGCCGGCAGGAGCCGCGCTGGAAGGTGCGGTCTATGAGATCACGCGGGTCAGTTCCGGCTCCGTGGTCGGCTATATCGTCACCGACGCGCACGGCATCGCCGCTTCCGAACCCCTGCCGCTCGGCCGCTACTATGTGACCGAAGTGTCCGCGCCCGCCTACTACCAGCTCAGTGGTGAGAAGATGGAAGCGGAGATCGAGTATCCCGGCCAGATCATCAGGCTCTCCGACTACAACAAGCCGGTAACGCTCAGCGTGACGATCAGGAAGGTCGGAAACAAGGAAGTCATGCCCGGCAATGTCATGCGCTACGACTTCTCCGACATCGCAAACACCTCGAACGTCGCTCTGAACAACTTCTACCGACACGACCGGATCCCGGCAGACGTGACAGACGCTGTCAGCCTTACGACCGGCACCTATAACCAGCGTCTGTACTACCGGATCACGTTCAAAACGAATGTGAACGATTAATATACCGCACCCGCAGCCATCTCAACTAATATGCCATCAACTTCCACTCTCCCCGCGTTCTTCATCCGTATGTTCCCCGCAGCTTTCGGGGTTCGTCTCTCTGCCGGCTTTTCTGAGTTCTCTGATCGCCGTCACCGTCGCAGCGACGCAGATCAGCGCCGCCCCGAATCTCACGTCCACAGAGCGAGCGGACAGCGGCAGCAGAAACAGCAGCAGCCCTGTCAGCTTATTTCCGAGAGAATGCTCGATCCGAAATCCGTGCGTTTTTCTGCCTGCGATCAGAATGCCCGCAGCCTTTGCTGCCGCGATGCCCGCAGTCCAGACCCAGATCCAGACCGGTGCGGACAGACACGGCAAAACTCTCACAACGTAGGCCACCGCGAAAAGCAGATCCGCCGCGCTGTCGAGCTTCGCGCCGCGTTCGCTTTCGGTGTGCAGCTTTCTCGCTGTGATACCGTCAAGCGCATCGGTGATCCCGCACAGAAGATAGAGTGCGGCAAAAGGAACTGAAGGCAGCCGAAAAGCAAGCAGTATCAGGGAAAACAGCATCCGGCTGCAGGTGATCACATCTGCTATCATAATTCTTTCATCGTATACGTTTCTCTTATCAGTGCGGCAGCTTCACATTTCTGAACGATTTTTCCGCTTCATACTCAATATACCATACCCGCAGCCATCCGACAACTGTGAAAAGCGCATACGGACCCAGCGCGGACTGCGCGTATTCCGGCAGCGGACGGATTTGAAAAACTGCCCAAGCATTTCGCATACTACATCTTTTTTCCGGTCAGTTTCGACAAAAGGCGATGTACTGCCTTGACACTTCTCCGTAAAGTAGTATAATTCGCTTGTCTCGCAAATCATTTTAATAAGGAGAAAGCGAAATGAAAAAGAAAGCGAAACAGATCCTGTGCCTGACCATGGCGCTGGCCATGGTTCTGCTGCTTGCCGCGTGCAGCGGCGGCGGTAAGGACAATGGCAAGGAAGTCAAGTATGCGGGCGTGATGCTCAGCACCAACGTCATGTCTCTCGACTGCAACCTTGCCACCGACGGTGACTCCTTTGAAGTTATCGCCAACTGCATCGACGGTCTGACCCAGATGGATTCCGAAGGCTCCGCCATCCCCGCGCTGGCTGAGAGCTGGGATATCTCCGCTGACGGCCTGACCTGGACCTTCCACCTGAGAGACGCCAAGTGGTCGAACGGCGACCCCGTCACCGCCAACGACTTCGTCTTTGCGTGGAAGACCGCCTGCCTCACCAACGAAGAATACGGCTATATGCTGGACTCCTCCGTTGGCTGCGTGAAGAACGCGGACGCCATCATGTACGAAGGCGCTGACGTGAACACCCTCGGTGTTTCCGCGCCCGATGACAAGACCTTCGTGGTCGAGCTGGAGGCCCCCGTGTCCTTCTTCGATTCCCTCATGTACTTCCCCTCCTTCTACCCCCTGAACGAGAAGTTCTACACCGGTCTGGCTTCCGGCACCTACGGCACCAGCCCCGAGACCTTCCTCTCCTGCGGCGCCTATCTGCTGACCGACTACACCCCCGGCACTGCCAGCTTCACCCTGACCAAGAACCCCAACTACTGGGATGCTGCCAACGTGGAACTGGAAGGCATCAAGTATCAGGTCGTCGGCTCCTCCGATAACGCGCTGACCGCGTTCAAGAGCGGCACCCTCGATCTGGTCACCGTCTCCGGTTCTCAGGTCGCCGCCGTCAAGGCTGACGCTGACCTCGCTTCCAAGCTGAAGGTCACCGGCGCGGGCTATATGTGGTACCTCTCCTTCTCCCAGACTGCCGTCAATGCCAACGGCGGCCAGCTGGCCAACAAGAACCTGCGTCTCGCCATCACCAACGCCATCGACCGTGAATCCCTCACCGAGAACTACGTGATGGACGGCTCCCTGCCCACCTACACCTGCGTGCCTCCTCAGTTCGCCGCCTCCGCCACCACCGGCGAAGACTTCTCCGGCGATCAGAACCGCTTCAAGGACGTCTGCTCCTTCGACGTGGCCAAGGCGCAGGAATACCTGGCTGCCGCCAAGGAAGAGCTGGGCACTGACAGCTTCACCTTCACCATGATCTACGGCAACAACGAAGGCGACGAGGTCGCCAAGGTCGCACAGGCCATCAAGGAGCAGGTCGAAGCGAACCTGCCCGGCGTGGTGCTGAACCTGCAGGCCATGAGCAAGGCCGAGCGTCTGGACAAGATGCAGAACGACAACTACGACGTGGCGCTGACCCGCTGGGGCCCCGACTACGCCGACCCCATGACCTATCTGGGTATGTGGATCACCGACAATGCCAACAACTACGGCTTCTGGAGCTGCCCCGAGTACGATCAGATCATTGCTGACTGCACCACCGGCAAGTACGTGACCGATTATGACGCCCGCTGGGCCGCCCTGTACGACGCCGAGCGTCTGGTCATGGACGACGCCGTCATCGCGCCTCTCTACACCAAGGCGAACGCGAACCTCATCTCCGCCAAGCTCACCGGCGTGGACTTCCACCCCGTGGCTCTGAACAGATGCTATAAGGACGCCAAGCTGGCCGACTGAGCATCCGACCCATAAGCGGCCGAAAGGTCATATCACATGAGACAGACAAAGGGCGGTTTTCGGACCGCCCTTTGTTGGAGATTACGGACATGAAAAAATATGTGTTCAAGAGACTGCTGTCAGCGGTGCTCACGCTGCTGCTGATCACCTTTCTCCTGTTCTGGCTGGTCCGCATCATGCCCGGCAACCCGTTCCCCTCGGAACGAATGACGGATGAGGCGATCGCCGCCAAGCGGGAGGAAATGGGCCTGAACGACCCGATCCTCACTCAATTCTGGAATTATATGAAGCACCTGCTGAAAGGCGATTTCGGCAAGGGTACTTCTCTGTATAACGGTGCGCCGATCAACACCGTGCTGGGCAAGTGCCTCAAAAACTCCTTCAAGATCGGCGGCATCGCCATCCTGCTGGGAACGCTGGTTGGCCTGATTCTGGGCGTGGTCGCCGCGCTGAACCGCGACCGGTTCATGGACGTGTTCTGCAGCGTGGTGTCCATTCTGGGCGTCTGCGTCCCGGCCTACGTGTTCCTCATCTTCCTGCAGTATACCTTCTCCTATAAGACGAACCTGCTGCCCTATTTCTTCGATTCCACCCGCTTCCTCAAGTCCGCCATCATCCCCTCGGTGTCCATGAGCCTGTTCACCATGTCTACCATCGCCCGCTTCACCCGCAATGAAATGGTGGAGGTGCTGGACAGCGACTATGTGCTGCTGGCGGAATCCAAGGGCATCCACGGAACGAAGCTCATCCTGCGCCACGTGCTGCGCAACGCGCTCATCCCCGTGGTCACCGTGCTGGCCCCGCTGGTGGTGGATCTGCTCACCGGCGCGCTGGTGGTGGAAAAGATCTACGGCATTCAGGGCATCGGCAAGCTGATGGTGGACGCCATCTCCGGCGAAGGCATCGACTATAACTACGTGCTGGCGCTGGGCATCCTCTACTCTGCCCTGTATATCGGCATCATGCTGGTGCTGGATCTTATCTACGGCGTCCTTGACCCGCGCATCCGCATTTCCTCGAAAGGAGGCGACTGAGCATGGATTCGGATTTTGTTCTGCTTCAGAACCGCGACCTTCAGACCGATACGAACTTTGCCTCTCAGCCCTACTGGCGCGGCGTGTTCAAGCGCTTCTTTGCGAAAAAGCGCAGCGTCATCGGCCTCGTCATCGTGCTGGTCATCCTCGTTCTCGCCATCCTCGGCCCCATGCTCAGCGGCTACGGATACCGGGAGATCACCAGCGTCATCGACCCCGACACCGGCAAGGAGGTCGTCGCCCGCGGCATCGCGCCGAGGGTCCCGTGGCTGCACGAACTGTTCGGCGGCGAGGAATATGACGATTTCTTCGCGGAAAAGACCTTCCTCTTCGGAACGGACGATCTGGGCCGCGACCTGTGGACGAGAACGTGGTACGGTGCGCGTGTTTCCCTGCTCATCGCCTTCGTCACCATCATCATCGACGTGATCATCGGCATGACCTTCGGCCTCATCTCCGGCTATTTCGGCGGCATCACCGATTCCGTCATGCAGCGCTTCGTGGAGGTAGCCAACTCCGTTCCCCGTCTGGTCATCGTCTCCGTGCTGGCCATCTTCATGCCCAAGGGCATCGGCCTCGTCATCGTGGCCCTGCTCATCACGGAATGGATCGGCATGAGCAAGATCGCCCGCGCCGAGATGCTGAAGATCAAGGAGATGGAATACGTGCTTGCCGGGCGGACGCTGGGCGCAAGCAATTTCGGCATCATCTTCAACGACGTGCTGCCCAATACCGTCGGCCCCATCATCACGCAGGTGATGTTCTCCATCCCCACCGCCATCTTCACGGAGGCGTTTCTGAGCTTCGTGGGCGTGGGCATCATGCTCCCCCAGTGCTCCGTCGGCTCCCTCATCGAAGATGGTTTCAACAACATCACGACCCTGCCCTATCAGATCGTGCCGCCCATCATCGTGCTGGCGCTGCTGATGCTGGGCTTCAACTTCATCGGCGACGGGCTCCGCGAGGCGCTGGCCCCGAAGCTGGAAGATATGTAAGCGGAGGTGGAAGACTTGCAGAACAGAGAAAAGATTCTGGAGATCCGCGATCTGGACATCAGCTTCCGCACCTCCGCCGGCAGCATCCACGCCCTGCGCGGCGTGAACCTCGAGCTTTGCAAGGGCGACACGGTCGCCATCGTGGGCGAATCCGGCTCGGGCAAATCCGTTTCCATGAAAGCCGCCATGGGCCTGCTGGCCGCCAACGCCACCGTAAACGGCGGCGAGGTCATCTTCCGCTATACGGACGAGACCGGCGGCTTCAAGGAAGTGGACATTCTCAAGCAGGACCGGAAGTGGATCCGGAAGAACGTCAACGGCAAGCATATGGCCATGGTGTTTCAGGATCCCATGACCTCTCTTGACCCCACCATGCCCATCGGCAGGCAGATCACGGAGGGCATGATCGCCCATCTGGGCATCTCCAAGCAGGAGGCGTGGGAGCGCGCCAAGAGCCTGCTGCTGGAGGTCGGCATCGTGGATGCGGAGAAGCGCATGAAGAACTATCCGCACCAGCTCTCCGGCGGTATGCGGCAGCGCGTGGTCATCGCCATCGCCCTGAGCTGCAACCCCGACCTGCTCATCTGCGACGAGCCTACCACCGCGCTGGACGTGACCATTCAGGCCATGATTCTGGAGCTGATCCTCAAGGTGCAGAAGGAGCGCGGCATCAGCGTCATCTACATCACGCACGATCTGGGCGTGGTGGCCAAGGTGGCGAATTCCGTCAACGTCATGTATGCGGGCAAGATCATCGAGGTCGGCACCGCGGAGGAAATTTTCTTCGAGCCTGCGCACCCCTATACGTGGGGTCTGCTCTCCGCCATGCCCGATCTGGGCACGGACGACGACCGTCTGTATACGATCCCCGGCAGCCCGCCGAACCTGCTGCATGAGGTGAAGGGCGACGCCTTTGCCCCCCGCAACCAGTATGCGCTGGCCATTGACGAGAAGGAGCATCCCCCCATGTTCCGTATCACGGAGACCCATTCCGCAGCCACATGGCTGCTGGATCCCCGGGCGCCCAAGGTGGAAATGCCCGCCGAACTGAAAGCGCGTCTGGAACGCATGAGAAAAGAGGCGCAGGAATGGCAGTAAACTACAATGCGGAGCCCATCCTCAGGGTCGAAAATCTGAAGCAGTATTTTGAGGTCAGCCGCCGGTACACGGTGAAGGCCGTGGACGGGGTCAGCTTTGAAATTTACCCCGGCGAGGTCTACGGGCTGGTGGGCGAATCCGGCTCCGGCAAGTCCACCATCGGCCGCTCGATCATCCGCCTCTATCAGCCCACAGCGGGCAAGATCACCTTCAAGGGGCAGGATATCTCCGGGAAGCTCAGCCGCGAAAACCGCGACCTGCTGCGCACCCGCATGATGATGATCTTTCAGGATCCCATGGCCTCTCTGAACCCCCGCAAGACCATCGGCGATATCATCGGCGAAGGGCTGGATATCCACAAGCTCTATTCCTCCAGGGAGGAACGCAAGGCCAAGATCGACAATATCCTGAAAAAGGTAGGTCTCTCCCCCGACCATTATAATCGCTACCCCCACCAGTTCTCCGGCGGCCAGCGGCAGCGCGTGGGCATCGCCCGGGCGCTCGTCATGAACCCGGATCTCATCATCGCCGACGAATGCATCTCCGCGCTGGACGTGTCCATTCAGGCGCAGGTGGTGAACCTCATCCGGGATATTCAGGAGGAGACGGGGTCGTCCTACCTCTTTATCGCCCACGATCTGAGCATGGTCAAGTATATTTCCGACCGCATCGGCGTGCTCCATCTAGGCCATCTGCTGGAGACCGGCACCACGGAGGAGATTTTCTCCCATCCCGTGCATCCGTATACGAAAAGCCTCATCTCCGCCATCCCCCAGCCGAACCCGGAGGTGGAGAAGAAGCGCACCGTCGTCAGCTATGACTACGCTTCCTCCGGTCTGGATTACAATGTGGGTGAAAACCATCTCATCGAGGGCACCCACTCCGTGTTCGGAACGGACGAACAGGTCGCCGGCTGGCTGAAAGACTGAATCTCGTTTTTGACCGCCTTCCCGCGCTTGCGGGGAGGCGGTTTTCTGCTGCCGCCTCTTGCGTCCTGCTGAATAATCCTTTATAATATTTAGTTAGTTCTGTTCTCAGGAGGCACCCATCATGGAAGAAAACACCGTCAGCAAAAAGATGTATCACATGGAGATCCGCCGGACGGACGGGGAAAAGCTCGTCCCGCTGGACGTGCTGGCCGCATCCGAGGAGGAGGCGCTGACCCAGCTCCCGGCAGATTTCGTGTTCGTCCGTTTCACCGATACCTACTCGTGGCCCGGCATCACGGCGCTGGAGGTCTGATATGATCACGGATCTGACCGTGGGGAAGCCGCTGAAGGTCATCTGGCGCTTCTCCCTTCCCCTGCTGCTCAGCACCGCACTGCAGCAGCTCTATAACATTGCCGACAGTATCATCGTCGGGCGCTATACCGGCTCCATGGGCCTTGCCGCCATCGGCGCGGCCTACCCCATCACGCTGTTCTTCGTGGCCTTTGCCACCGGGGCCAGCATGGGCTGCAGCGTCATCATCTCCCAGCTCTACGGGGCACGGCGGATGCGCGACCTGAAAAGCGCGGTGTTCACGGCGCTCATTTCCCTGCTGGGGCTGGGCATCGTCCTGTCGGCGGCGGGCATCCTTCTGTCCGGGCCGCTGGTGCGCCTGCTGAACGCGCCTGCCGACCTGTATCCCCATGCGAAAAGCTACCTTGCCATCTATTCGGCGGGCGTGGTGTTCATGTTCCTGTATAACGCCGCCACCGCCATCTTCACGGGTCTCGGCGATTCCAGACGGCCGCTGTACTTTCTGCTCCTGTCGAGCGTGCTGAACGTGATATTGGATATCCTCGCGGTGGGGCCGCTGGCGCTGGGCGTGAAGGGCGCGGCGTGGGCCACCACCATTTCGCAGGCGGTCTCCGCCGTTCTCTCCTGCTCACTGGTTGCAAAGAAGATCACCGCCCTCCCCTCGGAGGGACAGCACAAATACTTTGACAGGGCGCTGCTGGGCAGCATGGCGAAGATCGGCCTGCCCAGCGTGTTCCAGCAGAGCTGCGTGGCATTGAGCCACACGATCCTGCAGAGTCTGGTGAACACCTTCGACACCGGCGTCATCGCTGGCTATGAGGCGGCCAGCAAGCTCCACAACTTCGCCTATATGTGCTTCAACACCCTCGGCACCGCCCTCAGTTCCTTCGTCGCCCAGTGCTACGGCGCGAAGAAGTATGAGCGCATCAAGCGGGGCTTCTGGGTCTCCACCGGGCTTTGCTTCGCCTTCACACTCTGCGTCATCGCCCTGTTCCAGTCCATTCCCGCGCAGCTGGCCGGGCTCTTCGTGGACGCGGACGCGGAGGCCGGGGTCATTGAGACCGGGGTGAGCTACCTGCGCATCATCTCCCCCGTCTACAGCATCATCTGCTTCATCATCACCACCGGCGGCCTGCTGCGGGGCGTCGGGAAGAGCATGACCTTCTTTGTGGAAACGGTCATCGAATTTGCCGTGCGCGTGGGGATGTGCTTCGTGCTGACGAAAGCGCTCAGCAGCTATACCGGCCTCATGTGGGCATGGTATTTCGGTTCCCCCTGCGGCTTCCTCATGTGCCTGGGACTGTATTTCCGGGAAATGCGGCAGCTGCTGAAAAAGCCGGAAAGCCTGTAACTTCGGGAAACAGGGCGGTTCCGCCGCCCGTGAGCAACTGTGAAAGGCTGGGAAGAAAAATGAGCGGGAACATGGTCGAATGGAACAAACCCTATGCGTTTGAGGGCAATGTCTTTGTCCTCGTGACGGATGATTCTGTTAACCTCGAGCTGGACTTCACTCTGTTTTATGCGGTAACGGTATGCGTAAAACCGTTGAACGGAGCGACCCAGTCTGTTCTCCCGGAAGCGACCTTGCGGGAAGACGTATTCTCCGCGGTCATGTCCACGTATTCCGGCGCCTCGAACCGCCTGTCGGTCGAAGAGCTCCGGGCGGGCAGACCGGCAGCCGCGCTGGTCGCGGAGGCGCGGCACAGGCTGAACGACCTGCTCTCCGCCTTCGGCGCCGAAGCCGGTCTCTTCAACATTGAGAAGCATTGGATCTCCGATGCGGATGAAACGCTGCTGGACTCCGTTCTGCATAGCAGAACGCTGTTGGACCCGAAGAAAGCGGCAGAGGCCCTTCTGCAGAAAACGCTGGACTTCATCGCCGACAGGCAGTGGATCTGCCCCTGCGGGCGCACCAACAATACCCGCTACTGCCCGGAATGCGGCAGGCCCGCGCTCGACGGCCGCCCGAAATGAGCCGCGGCCCGTTTTCCGCAGGCAATCGGGCCGCGTGTCTGTTTCGGGTCCTGTGAGAAGCACGCGGCGAAGCAGGACCGAAATCTTCACCACAACACGAAAACCCGCCGGAAAGGAAAACCTTCCCGGCGGGTTTCTGCTACCCGGACTTCCGATGCGGCGATGCCGCCCGGAAGCCCGGCTTTTTGGTTCGATGCTTACTTGCCGTAGCGCTTGGCCATGAACAGATAGATGGAGGAAGACCACGCGCTCCAGAACAGGAACTTCTCGTCGAAGGCGACCATGCCGCGCTCCGGCTTGCCGGTGAGGCCGTTGTGGGTGTGGAAGAGGCCCTCTTCCCGCAGGGTCATCAGATAGCGCAGACCGGCTTCCCGGGCAAGGTCAAAGCGGCCGGCAGCTTCCAGCGCGAGGCAGAAGATAAGCTGCGCGGGCGGGATGATGCTGCCCTGCGCAAAGGCGTGGTTGAAATAGGGGCTGTCCACCGCCTCGGTGGCGAAGCCGTAAGGCGTCAGGTACTTGTCCTTTTCCATCAGCGTGGCGATGGTCTTGTCGATGATCTCCTGCGGGAGCTTCTTTCCGAGGATGAGTGCGCCCATCAGGCTGATGGTCTGGGTATTGGAGCGCATGAGCGTATCCGCGTTGTAGGCGAACCACTTCTCGCCGTCCCAGAAGGAGGCGATGATCTTCTGTACCATCTCATCGGACTGCTTCTCATAGCCCTTGCAGACGGCCTCGTCCTCGCCCAGCAGACGGCCCAGACGGGCCTGCGCAGCCAGTTGGATCGCCACGTAGGCGTTCATGTCGGGGCTGGCCAGCGGGAATCCCACGCGGAAGTAGGGCGCATCCTCCCAGCCGGTCTCAGCGGGGCTGCGGTTCTCCATCAGGCCATCCTTATTCAGGTCGCGGCAGAGGAAGAAGAACTCGCTCCAGCGGACGATGCCCTGATAGATGTGCTTCGCATCCTCTTTGCTGACGGCCTTCAGCTCGGGGTCGGCGTCCAGCAGCCAGTTCAGCGCGAGGCCCTGGATCGGGGGCTTCATGGCGTTCTTGGGCCAGTTCAGGTCCGTCATGATGTCGGCGATACGGCCGTTGGCGTCCTGATAATCAAAGAGACCGCGCAGGATCTGCCAGCAGAGCGCAGGATTGCCGCCGCTGAGGCAGATCACGTGCATCGCCTGCTGCCAGCCGGAAACGTGCTCAAAGGTGCCGTGGAGCATCTTGATCATGGTGTGCTTGAAGATGGTCTCGCCGTCCGGCTCCACGATCAGGCCGTAGATCGTCCAGAGGGCCTTGCGGCGCATATCCTCCCAGGGTTCGGGAAGCGCAGGGCAGACGGATTCGCAGAAGGCATCGAAATCATCCTGATAGCTCTTGACGCATTCCTCGTAGCTGGGATACTCGTTCAGCGGACGGTGGATGGGATCGATCATGAATTCCTCGATGCCCACGTCCACGACGCCGTTCTCGTCGGGCTCGATATCGAAGGTAGCCATGGAGGTGCCCATCAGCGTGGTAGTAGAGGAGGCGCGGGATTTCAGCTTGCCGGTGAAGGGCAGCAGCACCGCCTGGGATTCGTGCATACCGAACTGCCATGTGCCGTCCTTCAGGTCGGTGACGATGCCGGATCTGGTGAGCTTCGGCGTGAGGCGGAGGGTCAGACCGTCCTTGCCGTAGATGCGGACGAACTTGGATTCGCCGATGCAGAAGCGGAATTCGCCTTCCATGCTCTGCAGAATGACTTCGCTCTCAGTGGTGGAGATGACGGTGGGCAGCTTTGCGCCGTCCTTCACGATCTCCGCACGGATCTGACGGTAGGGGCCGTTGCCGCGCACATTGCTTACATAGAGGGTGGGTTTGCCGTACAGGTCGATACCGGTGGGATCATTGAAGAATGCCATGTAGGAGCCGCGCCGGGAAAAGGGCGCGTCAGACAGGGAAATGAAATTGGTGGGTTCCAGCATAGGTTGATTGCTCCTTTCATCTGTTTCCGGCTTACGCCGATATTTTCTGCGCCGAAGCGCTTGACTACGTGTTTTTGGGGACCGAAACGCCGTTCAGCTCCCGGAGATAACTGCGGATGGCGTTCTCCGCCGCCAGCACCTCCGATTCAAAGGAGGACGCCGGAACGCGCAGCGCCCCGTGTCCGAGGATGATGACCTGCTCCATCCCGTCGGAGGTGGCGACGCGGACCCGGTGCTTTTTCCGCAGGTCATAGGTCGCCTTTTCGATATACATATCCGCGGTCTCGGCTTCCTTCGTATACACCACGTCCAGCCCGCCCAGATGCTCGATGCTGCCGGGGTTGCCCTTGACCTTGTAGGCGTCGAACACCAGAATGACCGGGGATTGTTTGAAGCCCTGATAATTCCGCAGCCGCTCGATAAGGGTATTCCGGGCAGCGTCCAGATTTTCCTCCGCAATGGTGCGCAGGCTGTCCCACGCGTGGATGATGTTGTACCCATCCACCAGCAGGTATTCCGGGCCTTCGTCGTGCTCCGTCAGCTTCCATGGCTTCGACGGAGCCGCGCTGCGGCTGCGCGCCTGCACGGCCTGCGCCGGATTCCGCTTCACCGGCCCGTAGGTACGCTCAAAGATAGCCGACAGCTCGTCATCCAGCGCCACGCGGGCGTAATACCGGGCTGCCTGCTCCCGCAGGGGCGGTTCCTCCTTCGGCGGATGGAGGACGCTGGGCAGGTGCATTTTCTGCGGTACCTCGTCCCACGGGACGGTATAGCCCGCGCCGTGGCTGCAGAAAACGCTGTGGGGCGAATTATCCAGATCCGACACCGGGTCATAGCCCAGCTCGGCAACGATCTTCTCCTGCTCCCGACAGGGTGCGTAGCCCCGGGCGGTCAGGGCGATGTTCCCCAGCCCGTGCGTAAAAGACGCAAGCTCCGTGGGATAGTCCCGCAGGGCCGCCACCGGGGCCGCGCCGGTGAGGATGGCGGTACCCCCGTCCGTAATGGGCGCCTCCGTTTCCGCGCCGAGGCGGCTGAGGTCGCTCATGGCGCGGCCCACCGCGGTCTGCGGCAGTTCGATGCGGAAATCATACCACGGCTCCAGCAGGATGCTCTTTGCCTGCATCAGGCCCTGCCGGATGGCCCGGTAGGTCGCCTGCCGGAAATCGCCGCCCTCGGTGTGTTTCAGGTGGAAAAGCCCGGCGGCCAGCGTCACCACGATATCCGTAACGGGCGAGCCGGTCAGCACGCCCAGATGCTGCTTTTCCAGAACGTGCGTCAGGATGAGGCGCTGCCAGTTCCGGTCCAGATCGTCTTCGCTGACGATGCTCCTGACCGTGATGCCGCTCCCCCGCTCGCCGGGGGACAGGATGAGGTGCGTTTCGGCATAGTGCCGGAGCGGCTCATAATGCCCCACGCCCTCCACCGTGTCGGCGATCGTCTCCCGGTAGAGGATGCGGCCCGGGCCGAAGCCCGCGTCCAGTCCGAAGCGCTCCAGCAGCAGTTCGTGGATCACGTCCAGCTGCACCGGGCCCATCAGCTGCACCTGCAGCTGCTTCGTCCGTTCATCCCAGCTGACGCGCAGCTGCGGTTCTTCTTCCTCCAGCTGCCGCAGCAGGCCCAGCGCGCGCACCGCGTCGAAGCCTTCCGGCAGCAGAACTTCGTAATTCAGCACCGGTTCCAGCACCGGGGCAGTTCCGTCTTCCTCTGCGCCCAGCGCCATGCCGGGCTTCGTCTGCGTGAGGCCCGCCACCGCCGCCACGTCGCCGGGGTACGCCGCGTCGGTCTGCTCGAATTTCCCGCCCTGATAGATGCGCAGCTGGCTCACCTTTTCCGTCCACCCCGGGCCGGAGACCGTATCCCGCACCTTCAGCACGCCGCCGGTGACCTTCACCCAGCTGAGCCGCGTCCCATCCTCGCGGGAGATCTTGAATACCCGCGCGCCGAAGGCCTCCCCCGCCGGGGAAAGGGGCGCATAGGTCTGCAGGTCGGAGAGAAATTCCGCCGCCCCGTCCAGCCGGAGCGCCGCGCCGAAGCGGCAGGGAAAGAGCCTGCAGGCGCGGACCGCCCTTGCGATGCTGGTCTTCTGCAGCTTCCCTGTCGAAAGGAACTCGTCCAGCAGGCTTTCATCCGCAAGCGAAAGGCTCTCGTCGTCCGGCGCAGAGAGGTCGAACATCCCGTCGTCCAGCGTTTCCCGCAGGGAGGTCAGCAGTGCTTCCCTGCCGGGGCCGGGGAGGTCCATTTTGTTCACAAAAAGGAAGGTGGGAATGCTCCGCTGCCTTAACAGCTTCCAGAGGGTACGGGTGTGGCTCTGCACCCCGTCGGTGGCGCTGATGACCAGCACCGCGCAGTCCAGCACGTCCAGCGTGCGCTCCGCTTCGGCGGAAAAGTCTACGTGGCCCGGCGTATCCAGCAGCGTCGCCTGCCAGTCGCCGTGGTGCAGCACCGCCTGCTTGGAAAAGATCGTGATGCCCCGCTGCCGCTCCAGCGAGAAGTGATCCAGATGCGCGTCGCCATGGTCCACGCGGCCCAGTTTCCGGATCGCGCCGGATTCATAGAGCAGCGCCTCCGAGAGCGTGGTCTTCCCCGCGTCAACGTGTGCCAGAATGCCGATGACCGTCCGCTTCAAGCTCCCCCTCCTTCCCCGTTTTTGCATATTTTATCACACTCTGAACCCGCATACAACGGGAAACGCAAAAAAGGGGCTCCCGGATTTCTCCGGGAACCCTTTTCAAGTCCGTTCTTTCGTGTCGTGCAGGTCGATCTCCAGCGGCTTGTCCAGCTCGTTGGAAACGTAGGCCCCGTTTTTCTTTCGCTGCCGGACGCATTCGGTCAGCAGATATTCGATCTGCCCGTTCACGCTGCGGAAGTCATCCTCCGCCCACGCGGCCAGCGCGTCATACAGCTTTGGGCTCAGCCGCAGCGGCACCTGCTTTTTCGCGCCGTCCGCCATCAGTACAGGCTGCCGGAGTTGACCACCGGCTGGGCGTCATGGTTGCCGCAGAGGACCACCAGCAGGTTGGATACCATCGCCGCCTTGCGTTCCTCATCCAGCACCACCATCTGCTTCTCGTTCAGGCGTTCCAACGCCATTTCCACCATGCCCACGGCGCCGTCCACGATCATCTTCCGCGCGTCGATGATGGCGGAAGCCTGCTGCCGCTGGAGCATGACCGCGGCGATCTCGGTGGCGTAGGCCAGATAGGTGATGCGGGCCTCCACGATCTCGATGCCGGCCTCCTGCACCCGCTCCTGGATCTCGGCGCGGATGCGGTTGGCAACGATCTCGCTGGAGCCGCGCAGGCTGCCGTCGTCCGCGATGCCGTCGCCCGTGGTGTCCACGTTGGGCGCCACGTCGTAGGGATAGAGGCGCACGATGTTCCGCAGCGCGGTGTCGCACATCAGGCTCAGGTATTCCTTGTAGTTATCCACATTGAACACGGCCTTGGCGGTATCCACCACGCGCCACGTGACGGCGATGCCGATCTCCACCGGGTTGCCGAGGCAGTCGTTGATCTTCTGCCGGTTGTTGTTCAGGGTCATGATCTTCAGGCTCAGCTTCTTGGATGCGCCCGCGGAGGACACCGCCGCGGCCTCCTTGGGGTTCAGCACGGTGCCGACGGTACTCACGTCGCCGCTCTGATTCAGCTTCGTTCCGGCGGCGGGGTTCACGGCAGAGCAGAAAGGGTTCACCCAGTAAAAGCCTTCACCCTTCAGCGTGCCCTTATACTTGCCGAGCAGGGTCAGCACCAGCGCCTCCTGCGGCTTCAGCA
>JAZQQF010000073.1:0-19638 GCA_045628925.1 Oscillospiraceae bacterium
CGCCTTGCCCAGCAGCTTCGAGAGCTTACCGAGCGCGGCATAGTTGGCGGCCACCCAGCCCGCCAGATCGGGGGGCCCGGCAGGATCTGTGCCGCCGAGGATGGCGCAGTGATCCCAGCCGCTCTCGTGCGCGTAGGCATAGAAGAACTCGCCGTCCTTACTGCGGTTGGCTTCCCACCAGCCGATGGCCTTGGTGAGCAGCGCGTAAGTCTCCTCCAGCTTCGCGGCGGGGACCTTCTCCCAGCCGGAGGCACGGAGCATCACGAGGCCCCACAGGGGCACGGTGGACTCGGGCAGAACGGAGCTGCCCTTGACCCACGCGGGAACCATGCCGCCCGCGGTCATCAGCCGCAGCTGCGCGAGGACCAGATCGAAGACAGGCTCGGCTTCCTTGTAGGCCAGCGCCGCCAGATTCTGGTTGCGCATGAGGGCCTTCACGTCGCCGATCTTGTTGTTCATCACCAGCGCCTGACCCTGCAGCTTCATGTAGTTCAGCCACAGCACGTAGGCATAGGTTTCGTTCGTGCCGCGCACGCCGGCCTTGAAGGCCTCGAAGGCGGCCTCCGCCTTCTTCCCGGCCTCCGCCGCGTCGGCGGCGATGGGATGCTTCGTGAACGCCGCGTCGGAATCCCAGAGGACAGCCTCCAGCTTCCCGTCCGCCGGGGTCAGGGTCAGCACCGGGTCGGTGGAATGCAGACCGATCAGGTCCCAGCCCACCTCGATCGAGCAGCTGCCCTTCTTCATCTCCACGATGTAGCGGGTCGCGCCCATGTTCAGAACGCAGCCCTCGTCCGTTTTCACGACGGTCTCGCCGTGGCCCAGCTTCACGGTGAGCTGCAGGCCGAGGCCCTCGCCCTCCACCAGCAGGGCGGACCCGTCGATGGCGAAGCGGATGCCGCCGCCCGCGGCGGTAAGGGTCGCCATCGCAGGCGTGGCGGCGATCTCCGCAGGCTGCTCGGCCCCGTCGGCCAGCGCCTTGACGCGGATCAGACCGGCAGCGCGTTCCACGGTGCCGCCGAACATACTGCTGCTCTCGCTGGCCAGCGCCAGCCAGTAGCCCTTTTCATAGCCTCTGCCCTGCGGATCCCATTCCTCAAAGAGCAGGTGCCGGCTCATGTTCTGCCCGAAGGGCAGCTTTTTCAAATCAAGCTGCATGGATTTGCTCCTTTCCGTTTTTCCGGTTTTTGATTTCGATGGCGAAATTCTACCATAAACTGTCGGCACTTTCCACCGCTTTTTGTGACTTTTCCCTGTTTTTTGAAAAAAAAGATTCGTGAAAATAGCCGAAAAATCGAAATAGGGCTTGTTTTTATTCGGTGAAATGGTATCATATCACCGCGAAAACCCGCAAATCAATTACATGGAGGATACAGAAATGAAAAAGACCCTCGCGCTCGTGCTGGCTGTTCTGATGCTGGCGCTCTGCCTCGCCGGCTGTGCAGGCAAGAAGGAAGACCCCAAAGCGGATGCCAAGACCTTTACCGTCGGCTTCGACGCGGAATTCCCGCCCTTCGGCTTCATCGCGGAAGACGGCAGCTATGACGGCTTCGATCTGGCTGTTGCCGCGGAAGTCTGCAAGCGTCTCGGCTGGAACTTCGTCGCCCGCCCCATCAACTGGGATCTGAAGGACAGTGAGCTGTCCTCCGGCACCATCGACTGCATCTGGAACGGTTTCACCATGGAAGGCCGCGAAAACGACTACACCTGGAGCCCCAAGTATTATGACTCCAGCATCATCGTCGCCGTGAAGGCCGACAGCGCCATCAACACCTTCGCCGACCTTGCCGGCAAGACTGTCATCACCCAGGCGGCCTCCTCCGGCGTCACCGCGCTGGAGGATAACCCCGACCTGACCTCCACCTTCGGTCAGCTGCTGGAATCCGAGGACTACAACAACGCCTTCCTCGAGCTGGGCATGGGCAGCGTGGACGCCGTCGTGGCGGACGTGGGCGTCGCCGCCTACTTCATGGCCGGCAACGGCGGGGAGTACCGCATCCTCGACGAGAAGGTCAACGTGGAGACCTACGGCATCGGCTTCCTCAAGGGCAGCACCGAGCTGGAAGAGCAGGTCTGGGCAAAGGTCCTTGAGATCGCGCAGGACGGCACCATGGCCACGCTGGCCGACAAGTACGTGCCCTACGGTCTTGTGAAGGAAAACGTCACCCTCATCGGATAAGTCACGTTTATGACCGGCTGCCGCAGGCCCGGAATACCGGGTCTGCGGCGCTCCTGTGTTATTGGAGGATACCCCCATGAAACTCGCCACGATGATCTCCATGCTGCTGGGCGGCATGGGCAAGAGCATACTCATCTACGTACTGACCCTTGTGGGTGCGCTGCCGCTGGGCCTGCTGGTGGCCTTCGGGCGCATGAGCAAATTCAAGCCGCTGCAGCTGCTGGTGAAGCTCTATATCTCCATCATGCGCGGCACCCCGCTCATGCTGCAGCTGATGGTCATCTTCTTCGGCCCTTATTATCTGTTCCGCATCAGCGTGACGGACGGGTACCGCTTCGCGGCGGTGGTCATCGGCTTCATCATCAACTATGCGGCCTATTTCTGTGAGATCTACCGGGGCGGCATCGAGGCCATCCCCAAAGGCCAGTATGAGGCGGCGCAGGTGCTGGGCTACAGCCGCAGCCGCACGTTCCTGACCATCGTGCTGCCGCAGGTCATCAAGCGCATCCTGCCCGCCGTCACCAACGAGATGATCACGCTGGTGAAGGACACTTCCCTCGCCTTCGCCATCTCCTATTCCGAAATGTTCACGCTGGCGAAGAAGATCGCCTCGTCGCAGACGACGCTGATGCCCTTCGTCATCGCCGGTGTGTTCTACTACGTATTCAACTTCATCGTGGCGTTCATCATGGAGCGCTTCGAGAAGAAGCTCAGCTACTACCAGTAAGGAGGCGCGGACATGAATATTCTCAGTATGCAGAACATCCGCAAGTCCTTCGGTGAGCTGGAGGTCCTGAAGGATATCTCCGTCAGCGTGTCCGAAGGGCAGGTCACGGCCATCATCGGCCCCTCCGGCAGCGGCAAGAGCACGCTCCTGCGCTGCGCCACCATGCTGGAGACCATCGACGGGGGCAGCATCGCCTATCTGGGCGATCAGGTGGCGTGGGAGGAAGGTGGCAAAGCAAAGTATGCCTCCTCCGCCGCATTGAAGAAGGCCCGCGAATGCTTCGGGCTGGTGTTCCAGAACTTCAACCTGTTCCCCCACTATTCCGTTCTGAAAAACGTGATGGACGCGCCGGTCCACGTTCTGAAGCAGCCCAAGGCGGAGGCGGAAGCGCACGCCCGGGCGCTGCTCAAGCGCATGGGGCTGGAGGGCAAGGAGGATGCCTACCCCGGTCAGCTCTCCGGCGGCCAGCAGCAACGCGTGGCCATCGCCCGTGCGCTGGCCATGAATCCGAAGATCCTGTTCTTTGACGAACCCACCTCCGCGCTCGACCCGGAGCTGACCGCCGAGGTGCTGAAGGTCATCCGTTCCCTCGCGGAGGAAAAGATGACCATGGTGATCGTCACCCATGAGATGGACTTTGCCCGGGGCGTGGCGGACCACATCGTCTTTATGGACGGGGGCGTCATCGTGGAGCAGGGCGGCCCGGAGATCATCGACAATCCCACACAGGCGCGGACGAAAGCGTTCCTGCGCAAGCTGGAGGGCGAATAAGCCCGAATTTCCCATAGATGCAAAAGGACGAACGGCGTATCGCCGTTCGTCCTTTTTCGTTCAGTTTTCTTCGGTTTCTTCCGTATCCTCCGCGCCGCCGAAGCGGAGACGGTAGAAGATCATTTCGTCCCAGGAGCCATCGGGCCGTTCGTCCACCATGGACACGTACACGCTCCCGCCGTCCCTGCAGAGGCCGCTCATCCACGGATAGGCGGAGCCGTACAGCGTCCCGTCATCGGCAGCGCCGAGGCAGACGCCGTCCTTCGTCCAGACCAGCGTGTCGCGCAGATTCCCGTCCAGCGCGAGGAGCTTGTCATCCACTTCGATCATCGCGGTGACTGAGCCGAGGCCGCTTCCCGCTTCATCCTTCAGCTGCATTACGAAGTTGCCTTCATGGTCATACACAAAGAGGTAGAGCCAGCTGTCTTCCGCAGCGTAGGCATTCAGGCCAACGTAGTTTTCGGTGACATACGCCGCCGTGACCATATCCAGCGCCGGGCCGCCGGAAAGGACGAAGGGTTCGGCAGCCGCCGTCCCATCGGCATTCAGGGTATATTTCTGCAGGTCTTCGGGCTGTGTAAAGAAGCTGATGGCAAAGCTTCCGTCGGGGCTGACGGCGGCTTCATAGCTCATGTCCGCCCATTTTTTCACCACGTCCCCGTCCTTCAGTTCCAGCATGGGGGCCATGAAGTTCGTGAGGAACACGCGGCCGTCCTCCGTCACGCTCATGGCTTCATAGGTCTCCCCCAGTGTCAGCGCGCTGCGGAAGGTCAGCGCGCCGTCAGCGATCGTGTAGGTACGCAGCGTGTCGCCGGAAAGCGCATACAGCAGGTCGCCCACGACCGCGACGCGGTTATCGAAGCTGTTCGCCACAAGGAAGCTGTCGTCCGCGATCAGCTGCTCCGCGGTCAGTGTGCAGCCAGCCAGCTCCGCGGTGCCGGTCTCGGCGAGATAGGGCTGACCGTCTTTGGGATAGGGCGCTTCCACGAAGCCCACATCCGGCACGCTGAACTGCAGGCTGTCCAGCAGACCGGCGGCGTCCGGGTCATTCACATCCTCGCCGTAGATCTGGATCGTGACGGTCTTGCCGCTGCCCGCCGGGCGGGCGATATAGGTCACGCAGTCCTCAAACCAGTAGCTGTCCCGATAACTCACGAACTCCAGACCGCCGATGGAAACGGTCTCCGGTTTTCCGGCAGCCTGATCGTCCAGCGAAAAGCCGCAGCTCACCAGATCCTTCCGGTACTCCTTCGTAGCCTCGTCCTCCACGGTGATGGAGAGATTCAGCGTCTCCGTGCCGGAAGCATCCACGCGGCTGAAATCATGGTAGGAATAGCCGGGATATACGTAGCTGTAATCCTCGTTCAGCGGCAGACTTTCGGGAACCGCGCCCGTCCAGAACTCGGTCTCCGTCAGAGGCGCCGCCGGGGCTTCGGTATTCTCTGCCGCAGGCGCTTCGGTGGGCACGGGGGCCTCCGTCGGCGCAGGGGCGGGCACTTCCGTCGGGGTCACGGTCTTTTCGCCGCCGCAGGCAGCAAAGGCGAAGACCATCGCCAGCGCCAGCAGGATCGCAAGATATTTTTTCATGGGACGATACTCCTTTTTTCATTCTCCGGGCGGCCTTTTGCCGCACCCGCGCAGGCGCGAAAGACCATGCGCAGGATACATTATGTCATGATTCTGCCGGAATTGCAATCATTTTATCGGATATGCAGACTTTCCGGCCTGCACTCCGTATTCAAGCCGCGCTTTTTTCAGAACCGTGCCCGGAATGCTTGCAGGCGCCGTCCCGATATGGTAATCTGCTGATAACAGGAAAGAAGGCAGAATATGAACGTTTTATACAGATTACTCCGGCAGGATCCCGCTTCCCGGGAAGGCATCGTCACCGTCACCTCCGGTCTCGGCATCGCCGTCAACCTGCTCATCGCCGCGGTCAAGGTCGTCCTCGGTCTGCTCACCGCCTCCATCGCCATCGTCTCCGAGGGCGTCAATAACGCCGCCGATGCGCTGACCTCCATTCTCACGCTGGTGGGCACGAAGCTGTCCCGGAAGCACCCGGATGAAAAACATCCCTTCGGCTACGGGCGCGTGGAATACCTGACCGGTCTGGTCATCTCGGCGCTGATCCTGTTCACCGGCGCGGAGGTCCTCATCAGCTCCGTGAAGCTCATCTTCCACCCGGAGGAGCTGAGCGTCTCCCTGCTCTCCATTCTCATCGTCGCCGTTTCCGCCGTCGTGAAATTCGCGCTCGGCATTTATACCATCCGGATGGGCAGAAAGGCCGGCTCCGCCGCGCTGGAAGCGGTGGGCGCCGAAAGCCGGAACGATTCCTTCGCTTCCGCGATCACGATCCTTTCCGCGGCCGTGTTTCTGCTGTTTCACGTCTCCGTCGATGCTTATGCGGGCGTCCTCACTTCCCTGCTCATCCTGAAAGCCGGCTTCGACGCGCTGAAGGAAACGGTCTCCGATCTGATCGGCCGCCCCGGTGAGCGGGAGCTGGCCGAAAAGCTCTATCAGGAGATCCGGGAAGCGGACGGCGTCCTCTCCGCAGCGGACATGATGCTGCATAACTACGGGCCGGAGGCGTGGTCCGGCTCCGTCAATCTGGAGATCGACCACGAGAAATCGGTGGGTGAAGTCTACCGGACACTGCACGCGCTGCAGCTGCGCATCCTGCAGGAGCATCGGGTGACCATGGTCTTCGGTATCTATGCGGTGGATAACGACCATGAGGAAACGCGGCAGGTGCGGAAGACCGTCGGCAGTTACGTGCAGGCCCACGACCACATCCGAGGCTTCCACGCGGTTTATCTGGACCCGGACTCCGACCGGCTCTACTGCGACCTGGTCGTAGATTACGCCCTGCAGGACTGGGACGGCCTGCGGGAAGACTTCACCGCCTGTATGCAGCGCGCGTTCCCGGACCGGGAGCTGATGCTGACCATCGAAACGGAATATGTCTGAATGGGGAAATGCCGATGCAAGCCAAACGAGATCCGGTCAAAGATATCCTGCAGGATGAACGGCGCGCGGAACTGCTCGCCGCCGTGCTGCTCCTGTTTCTGGGCTGTGCGCTGCGGCTCCTGCGCATCGGTGCGCTGCCCTATGGGCTGAATCAGGACGAGGCTTCCGCCGGATATGAGGCGCTGGCCCTGCTGCGGGAGGGCGTGGACCGCTGCGGAAATCGCTGGCCCGCGCTGTTCGTCTCCTGGGGCAGCGGGCAGAACGTGCTGATGAGCTATCTGGCCATCCCCTTTGTAGCCCTGCTGGGACTGAACGAGGTGAGCGTCCGCCTGCCCAACGCCATTTTCGGCTGCCTGACGCTGTTCGTCTTCTGGCGGTTTACCCGCCGCTGCGGTGGAAAGCGCTTCGGGCTCATCGCGCTGGGGCTGCTCGCCGTGAATCCGTGGCACATCATGGCCAGCCGCTGGGCGCTGGAAAGCAATCTGCTCCCCGCGTTTCTGCTCACCGGCATCTGGCTGACCGCGCTCTCCAGAGAAAAGCCGTGGATGCTGGCGGGCGCTGCCGCCGCCTTCGGCCTCTCGCTCTATGCCTACGGGACGGCGTTCTTCTTTCTCCCGCTCTATCTCGTCTGCGCGGTCATCCTTCTGCGAAAACAGCTGAGATCCGCGCCCTTTTTCGTCTCCCTCGGTATCTTTCTTCTGCTGGCCCTGCCCATCGGTCTCTGCCAGCTGCTCAACGTGCTGGGCTGGGAGGAGATCCGCTTCCTCGGTCTGACGCTCCCCCGCCTTTCGGAGACCCGGCAGGCGGCCACCAGCGTTTTCGGCGGCGGCGCGGGCAGCATCCTCACAAATCTGAAAGCGTTCCTCTCCATCCTCTGGCACGGGGGCGACGGGCTCATCTACAACGCGCTCCCCTTCTGGCAGGGCGGCCTCCTGTACTTTTTCGGCCTGCCAATGGCAGTACTGGGCGCGGTCTTCTCCTTCCTGCGCCGGAAGGACCGGCGGGATGAGGCGGTCATGCGCATCGCGCTCCTGTGCAGCCTTGTCTGTACGCTGCTGATCGACGGCAACGTGAACCGGCTGAACCTTGTCTGGCTCCCGCTCCTCTATTTCTCGGCATACGGCTGCGCCCTGATCGCCGAAAAGCTGAAAAAGCTGGCCGTCATCCCCGCCGTGGGCGTTCTCGTCTGCTTCGTCCTCTTTTTCGGTCATTACCGGGATACCTTCGGCGGCGAAGGAAACGTGAACTATTTCCCCGATCTGGGCAGGGCCATCCAGATCGCGGACGCCATGAACGCCGGCACGGTCTATATCACCGACTGGGTCAATCAGCCCTATATCTTCGCGCTGTTTTACACGCAGGCCTCCCCTTCGGACTTTGCCGAAAGCGTGGAATACCGGAATCTGAACGCGGCCTTCCGTCGGGTGAACCGCTTCGGCGGCTTCGAGTTTGAGGACCCGGCAAGGGCCGACCTGCTCATTCTCCGGCCCTATCAGGTCGAAGGCCGGGAAGTCATCGCCGAAGCCGGAAAATTCCGCATCTGCCGCGGCGGATGAAGCGCAAAACGCCCTCTCTCTGCTTTCAGAGAGAGGGCGTTCCATGTAGTTTTCAAGTCTCGCCGAGGGCTTTCCCGCCATCCGCCTTGCGGATGCGCCGGGGCATGGCTGCCCGATAGCCGAGGCCGCGTACGGTGAGCAGCCGGATATCCTCCACGTCCCGCAGCTTTTTCCGCAGGCGGCGAATGTGGGTGTCCACCGTCCGCGGGTCGGACTGGCTCTCATAGCCCCAAAGCTCATCCATGAGCTGCGCCCGGGTGAAGACCCGGCCCGGATAGCTCAGCAGCTTTTCCAGCAGCAGGAATTCCATCCGCCGCAGCTCGATCTCCCCCGTGGGCGTCTTGATGGTCAGGGTGTTGGCCTGCAGGCGGCAGCGGCCGAAGCGCAGCGTCGCGTCATCCACGATGCGGCAGCGCCAGAGCAGGTTCCGCACCCGCATCTGCAGTTCCTCATAATCCACCGGCAGGGTCATATACCCGTCGGCCCCGGAGCGGAAAATGCGCCTGCGCGCCTGCCCGGTGGGCGCATCCGTGAGGATGATGACCGGGGTGATATCCTCCCCGTCCCGCAGCTCCTGCGTCAGCGCCAGCCCGCCGCAGTCGCTTTCGGCCACGATGAGTTGCACGCTGCTTTCATCCAGCAGCGCCAGCGCTTCCGCCCCATCTGATACGGTCAGCGGCTCATAGCCCAGCTCCCGCATGGCTGCGGAGAGCCGCCTCGCACGCTCCGTTTCTTTTTCAACGATCAAAATCCGAATCATGGCAATTACCATCGTGCGTTTTTTCTTTTATTAAACACCGATTCCGTGTTTTTTGCAAGTGTGATTCTCCCGTCATTTTTGCCGAAGCGAAGGGCAGTTCACCTGCAGTTCAAGTATAGTTCACACAGAAACCCTAAGATACCTCCAAAAACATCGGATGAAAGGACAGACAGATGGAAAATTTCAATTTCTGGGATTGGGAAGTCTGGGGCGTTTTCAATCTTGTCGCCGTGCTGCTGTGCAGCCTGCTGGTAGCGAACTCTCTGAAAAAGCTCATTCCGCCGCTGAAACGGGCGCTGATCCCCTCCTCGGTTCTGGGCGGCATTCTGCTGCTCCTCGTCGCGGTGATCTATGAAGCCGCCACGGGGCAGAATATGTTCAACACGAGCTTCTTCGGCGGGAAGGGCGCGGGTGTGCTGGAGGTCCTGACCTATCACGGGCTTGCCCTCGGCTTTATCGCCACGACGTTGAAGCCCTCGGATTCCAAATTCGGCAAGCAGCGCAGCCGGGAGATCTTCGATATGGGCGTCAGCACGGTGGCGGCCTATCTGCTGCAGGGCGTTCTCGGCCTCGGCATCACGATCGTCGCCGCTCTGCTGGTGAAGGGGCTGTTCCCGGCGGCAGGCGTGCTGCTCCCCTTCGGCTACGGGCAGGGTACCGGTCAGGCGCTGAACTATGGCAATATCTATGAGATGGAGCACGGCTTCGTGGGCGGGCGCAGCTTTGGCCTGACCATCGCGGCGCTGGGCTTTCTCTCCGCCAGCATCGGCGGCGTCATCCACCTGAACCTGCTGCGCCGCCGCGGTCTGAAATACGACTGGGGCCATGAGGAACAGGAAGCGAAATCCATCTCCCTGCAGGAAATACAGAAGCCCAATGAGATCCCCATGAACGGCAGCATCGACAAGCTCACCATGCAGCTGGTGCTCATCGCGCTGGCCTATCTGATGGCCTTCGGGCTGATGTCGCTGCTGGGCAATCTGGTGGGCGCGCTGAAATCCATCCTGTTCGGCTTCAACTTCCTGCTGGGCGTCATCACCGCCACGCTCATCAAGGCGGTCAACAACTGGCTGATGAAGAAGAAGATCGTCCGCCACCAGCATATCAGCGGCTTCCTGATGACCCGGCTCAGCGGCTTCTTCTTCGATATCATGATCATCGCCGGCATCGCCGCCATCCGCATCAACGTGCTGAAGGGCTACTGGCTCATTCTGCTGATCCTCGGTCTTGTGGGCGCCTTCGCCACCTATTTCTATGTGCGCCTCTTCTCCAAAAAGCTCTTCCCCGCCTATCAGGAGGAGCAGTTCATGGTGTCCTACGGAATGCTGACCGGCACCGCCAGCACCGGCATCGTCCTGCTGCGGGAGCTGGACCCGGACTTTGAGACCCCCGCGGCGGAAAACCTCGTCTATCAGAACTTCGCGGCGATGGTCTTCGGCTTCCCCATGATGCTGCTGGCCGCCATCGCGCCGGACAGACCGGTTCTGACGCTGCTCATCATGCTGGGCTTCTTCATCGTGATGAACGTCATCCTGTTCCGGAAATTCATCTTCCGGAAGAAGAAAAAGAACTGAATCCGCCGCTCCCCGGCTTTCTCGCCGGGGATCGGTTTTTATCTGGTCTCATATCCCGCTGCCGCGAGCGCAGCCAGCGCCGCATCGAACTGCGAAGCTTTAACGAAAACATAGTCCGTGTTATAGGTGGAAACGGCGAAGATGCCGATCCGGTTCTCCGCCAGAATCGCCGCGATGGGCGCAAGAATGCCGATCAGCGCAAAATCCAGCACGCCGGAAATGCGGAAGCCCTTCCACCCGTCCTCCCGGGCGACGGTCTCTGCCGGGGTCAGCTCCGTCGGGCAGACGAGGGACAGCTCCGCATCCGTCCTGCTCAGGAACGTGAACGGATGGTTCAGCAGCGCCGCGTCCGCCTCCCGCAGCTGGCAGACGGTGAACGCCCCCGGTATCGTTTCCAGTTTCATTCGTTTCTCCTTTTCCGAAAAACAGACTTCCCCCGAAAGCCGCATGGCTTCCGGGGGAATACGTACTCAGTGGATCATCGCATTCAGCCCATAGCTCTGGAACAGGGCCAGCGATTCCTGCATAAACTCGTCCGTGGGCGGTTCCACGTTTTTCAGCCGGTAATCCCAGCCCAGCCGGTCATACTTCATCTTGCCCAGCTTGTGGTAAGGCAGGAGCTGCACCACGTCGATGCCGGCCTCGATCTCCTTGCAGAACTCGGCTGTGGCCTTCACGTTCTCCGCGCCCGCGTTCAGCTTGGGGATCATGGGATAGCGCACCTGCAGCCGCCCGCCGGCCTTTACGATGGCCCGGGCATTTTCATGGATCAGCTCATTGGGAACGCCCGTGAGCTTCTGATGATGGTAGGAATCCATGTGTTTCAGGTCATAGAGGAACAGGTCGATATAGGGCAGGATCTCCAGATACCGCTCCGTGGGGGCATAGCCCGTGGTATCCAGCGCCACGTGGAAGCCCACGGCCTTGCAGGCCTTCACCAGCTCCAGCAGGAAGGGGAACTGGCTCATGGGCTCGCCGCCCGAAATGGTCACGCCGCCGCCGGACTTGGCATAGAACTTCTTATCCTGCCGCACCTTGGCCATGACCTCCGAAACCGTCATGGGCTTCTTCGGGTCATACAGCGCCGCACTGGGGCAGACGGACACGCACTTCATGCATTCGTCGCACTTCGTCCGGTCGATCTTCGGATAGGTGATCTCCTCATCACCCAGCGCATTCATCTTCGTTTCACCCACGCTGATGGCGCCCTTCTCGCAGGCCTTTTCGCACATCGCGCCATGCTTCATGCCGATGCACTTGATCTCCATAAACGCCAGATTGGAATTGAACTCCTGACTTTCCGGGCTGTGGCACCACAGGCACCGCAGCGGGCAGCCCTTCAGGAACACGGTCGTCCGGATACCGGGGCCGTCATGCACGGAAAACTTCTGAATATCATACACGTAACCGATCAGTTCGTCTGCCATAGCCGCTCATCCTCTCTTCCCATGTGGTTTCAGTATAGCCGATACGCCCGGCACTGTCAACCTTCCGCAAGCCCTTTGGCATAGGCCCGCAGCGCCGCCAGCTTCTCCGCGCAGTCCGCTTTGTCCGCGCCCTTCACCATCAGATAGCATTTGATTTTCGGCTCCGTGCCGCTGGGCCGGATGATGAAGCGGCAGCCATTCGCCAGCTCGAAATACAGCACGTCGGAATCCCGCATGGGCAGGCTCTCCCGCTGGCCGGAGGCGGTGACCGCTTCGCCGCAGAGGTAATCCCGCATTTTCTCCACGCCCGCGCCGCCGATCGTTTTGGGCGGCTGCTGACGCAGGGAGGCCATGAGCTTCTGCATTTTCTCAAGCCCGTCCACGCCGGGCATCACGAGGCTGATGGTATCCTCCTCATAGCGGCCCAGCTCGGCATACAGTTCCTCCAGCCGGTCCAGCAGGGTCTTCCCCCGCAGGGCATGGAAGGAGGCCATTTCCACCGCCATGACGGAGGCCGTCACCGCGTCCTTATCCCGCACGAAGGTGCCGAAGGCATAGCCGATGGCTTCCTCATAGGCGAAAATGACGTTCTTCTCGCCGTTTTCATACTGCTTCATCTTCTCAGCGAGGAATTTGAAGCCGGTGAAGGTATCCTCCATGCTGACGCCGTGGGCTTCCGCCACGGCGCGGGTCATCTCGGAGGACACCACGCTCTTCAATGCCGCCGGGCGCTTTGGCAGCGTTCCGGCCGCCTCCCGGGCAGTGATGAGATAATCCAGAAACAGCACGCCCGCCTGATTGCCGGTGAGCAGCTGATAGTCGCCCTTGCCCCGGCGCACCATCAGACCGATGCGGTCGGAATCCGGGTCGGTCCCCACGATCAGGTCCGCGTCCACCTGATCAGCCAGAATGAGCGCCCGCTCAAAGCCGATCTCAAACTCCGGGTTCGGGTTCTTCGCCGTGGGGAAATCCCCGTCCGGCTCCATCTGCTCGGTAACGAAATGGAGATTTCTAACGCCCAGCCGTTTCAGCGCCTCAGGCACCAGCTTCGCGCCCGCGCCGTTGAAAGGCGTGTAGACGATGTTCAGCCCCGCTTCCGGAATGACGCTGCCGTTGATGCTCTGACCCAGCGCTTCTTTCAGGAAGGCTTCGTCCGCCTCCGCGCCGATCAGTTCGATCGTCCCGTCCCGCACGGCGGCATCCAGCGCCGCCATGGGCAGGTCGGCCAGCACGTCGATGTTCTTCATCTCGGCAGCCACCAGCGCGGCCTTTTCCGGCGGGAGCTGCGCCCCGTCGGACCAGTAGACCTTATAACCGTTGTATTCCTTGGGGTTGTGGCTGGCGGTCACGTTGATGCCCGCCGTCGCCCCGTAATACCGGATGGCAAAGCTCAGCTCCGGCGTGGGGCGCAGCGCCTCGAACAGGCGCACGTGGATGCCCATCGCCGCGAGGATGCGCGCCGCGTCCTCGGCGTATTCCCGGCTGTGATTGCGGCAGTCGCAGCAGACGACCGCGCCCTTCCGCGCCGCCTCCGCGCCTTCCCGCAGAATGAGGATACCCAGCGCCCGTGTCGCCTGACGGATGACGTGCCCGTTCATACGGCGGATACCCGCGCCCATGATGCCGCGGAGACCCGCCGTGCCGAAGCTCAGGGGCGCAAAGAAGCGCTCCCGGATCTCCGCTTCGTCATTCCGGATGGCTTCCAGCTCCGCCCGCTCCGCTTCCGTCAGATTTCCCGAAGCCAGCCAGCGATCAAATTCCTGCTTCCCGGTCATTCCGCATCCCCCTCGATGGGCTGCATCAGCTCCCGCGCCAGATCCACCATGGTCTCCGGCACGAGAACATCCATCCCGGTCCCGGCAAAACCGAGGATCAGCTTGCTCAGCGTCCCGTCCGGTGTGAAGGTTCCCACCACGGGCACGCCGAAGCTCCGCAGCTGGGCGACCGCCATCTCATAGTCGATCTGCGTCCCCGTCACGGTCATGAGCCGGGCAGGCTTCACCGGCGTCCCGTCGTCCTCCGTGGGCCAGATGCCCTGATCGCAGTCGCCGGTACAGATCTCTTCTTCCTCGCAGTGGAGGGCGCAGCTTTCGCAGTTCCCGTCGCAGGTCGAGGGCTTGGGCGTTCCCGCCTCCAGCAGCTCGCCGCAGTCGGGACAGACCTCCATCCCCTCCGGCCAGCTTTTTTTACAATCCGAACACCATGCCATATATGACGCCTCCTGTTCTTCTCCGGCAGCCAATCTGCCGCAGGAATCCATTACTTGTGGTATTTCGACCCGTCCCGGATCTGAAACGCCCGATACAGCTGCTCCAGCAGCATGATGCGCGCCAGATGGTGAGGAAAGGTCATGGGTGACATACTCATTTTCAGGTCCGCCTGCTCTTTGACGGCTTCATCCAGCCCCATGCTCCCGCCGATCAGGAAGCAGATGCGGCTGCGGCCCTTCACGGCGCACAGCTCCAACAGCTGGCTGAAACGGACGGAATCCATCTCACGCCCTTCGATGCACAGGGCGATGACCATTGCCCCGGAGGGAATGCGGAGGGTGATGCTCTCCCCTTCCTTTTTCAGCGCTGCCTCCACCTCCGCCGCCGAGGGTTCGGCAGGCAGACGGCTCTCCGGCAGCTCCTCGATCTCCAGACGGCAGAGCGGCCCCAGCCGCTTCACGTATTCCGCAGCGGCAGACGCCCAGAATTTTTCTTTCAGTTTTCCCACGCAGATGATTTTTATATTCAGCATATCCGATTACCCGATGACGATCTCCCGGCTGTACGCATTCCGCGGTGCGGCGTTAATTCGCAGCTCCCGCCCGCAGCGGGCTTCCACCGCCCGCAATGCCAGTTCTTCCCGGTTATTTTCCGCGCTGAGATGCCCCAGCAGCACTTCTTTTGCCCCGGCCCGAAGCAGCTCATAAGCCAGCTCCGCGCCCGCCTCATTGGAAAGATGGCCCTTGTCGCTCAGGATCCGGCGCTGCAGCGCTGCCGGATACGGTCCGTTTCGCAGCATTTTCACATCGTGATTCGTTTCCACCACCGCGAAATCGCAGCCCCGGGCTTTCTCCAACACCGTATCCGTCACGATGCCCAGATCCGTCAGCACGCAGAGCGCGCCCTGCTCTCCCTCGACCCGGTAGCCCACCGGCTCCGCCGCGTCATGACTCAGCGGCACGGGACGGATGCACAGCTCCCCCAGATCCAGCCGACCGGACGCGGGCAGCGTGCGCAGGTTCTTTTCCGCGCAGCCTTCCTCCCGCAGAAGGGCAGCCGCCGTCCCTGCGGAAGCATAGACCGGCGTGTCAAAATACCTGGTCAGCACCTTCAGCCCACCCACATGGTCCCGATGCTCGTGGGTCACAAGGATCGCCGTGATCTCTTCGGCTTCCAGCCCCCACTCCCGGAGGCAGGAACGAATGCGCCGGGTGGAAATGCCCGCGTCGATCAGCAGGTTCACACCGCCGCCCCGCAGAAGGGCGCAGTTGCCGCTGGAACCGCTGGCAAAGCTGAGATATCGCATCATTCCATCAAAAGGGCGCAGGAAAGCCTTCCGGTTTTCTGCGCCCTTCCTTTCTCTGTTTCTCCCGGTCAGGCCAGATTGTGGCCCGCCTCGCTTTCTTCGGGAAGCTCCGCCTCCGTGATATCCGCGCCGAGGCCCCGCAGCTTTTCCACCAGATTCTCATAGCCGCGCTGGATGTGATGGATATCCTGCACGTGGGTCACGCCCTCCGCGCAGAGGCCCGCGATGACCATCGCCGCGCCGGCCCGCAGGTCGCAGGCCTTCACGGTCGCACCGCACAGCGTTTCCACGCCCTTGATGATGGCCGTTTTCCCGTCCACCTGAATGGAAGCGCCCATCTTCGCCAGTTCGGAAACGTATTTGAATCGGTTATCCCAAACGTCCTCCGTCACAACGCTGGTCCCCTCCGCGATGGCAAGGCAGGTCGCGACCTGCGGCTGCATATCCGTGGGGAAGCCGGGATACGGCATGGTCTTCACGTTGGTGCTGTGAAGCCGACCTTTTGAGCGGATGCGCACCGCGTCGCCGATCTCCGTGATCTCCGCGCCCATCTCCGCCAGCTTGGCCGTGATGCAGAACAGGTGACGGGGGATCACGTTTTTCACCAGCACGTCGCCGCCGACGGCAGCCGCGGCGGCCAGATAGGTCCCGGCTTCGATCTGGTCAGGGATGATGGTATAGGCGCCGCCGTGCAGCCGATCCACCCCGTGGATCCGGACCACGCTGGTCCCCGCGCCGCGCACGTCCGCGCCCATGGCGTTCAGGAAATTGGCAAGATCCACGATGTGCGGCTCCCGTGCCGCATTTTCAATAACGGTCTTGCCCTTTGCCAGCGCCGCTGCCAGCATGATGTTCATGGTCGCGCCCACGCTGACCACATCCAGATAGATATTCGCGCCGTGGAGACGCCCCTCGCGCGCTTTGGCGACCACGCAGCCGCCCTCCACGCTCACTTCCGCGCCCATGGCCCGCATTCCCTTCAGGTGCTGGTCGATAGGACGCACACCGATCTCGCAGCCGCCGGGCATGGGCACTCTCGCCATGCCGAATCTGCCCAGCATGGCGCCGATGAAATAATAGGAGGCCCGGATGCCGCCCAATTCCAGCCCCGGCTCCCGGTAAGGCAGCGCGGTGCAGTCGATATCCATGGTCGTACGGTTCACGGTGCGGATATCCGCGCCCATTTCCTGCATACTCTCCAGCAGGACCGTCACGTCGCTGATCTGCGGAATATTTTCAATGCGGCATTCACCGTCAACCAAAAAGGAGGCGGGCAGGATCGCAACGGCCGCATTTTTCGCTCCGCTGATCTCCACCTCACCCTGCAGCTTTTTTCCGCCGCGCACAATCAGTTCTGTCAAAGCAAGACCCCCACCGGCTTAACGGAAACGCGCCCCGCCCGCCGGATTTTCACCATTTTGCAAGCATATATTATACATGAGCATTCCGGTCTTGTAAAGTAAAAATTTCCCGTTCCTGCCGGTTCAGCCCACCACCGTCAGCAGCCGCACGCTGCACACGTCCAGATACCAGACGCCGCCGTCCGTCGTAATGCGCCAGACCGGCATGAGCTCCATACTGGAGGCCGCAACGTTCAGCATATAACCCGGCTGGATCGCCTCGATGCGGGTGTAGACGCCGCCCGCATCCTGCACCCGGTCATGGAAACGCAGGAGCAGGGTCGCCGCATCGCTGCTTTCCGCCGTTTCCTCCGCCTCCGGTTTGCCCGGCAGGAAGCGGCCCGACACGTAGATCCCGCCGGAGCGCTGGTTCAGGCTGAACCGGCAGTTGAAGATCTGCGCATCGCCCATGGTGCAGACATAGCTCTCTTCCTCGCGGACGACGCTGATCCCGCTGTCTCTCAATCGGGAATCCAGCGAGCTGCCCGATACGGTCAGCGATATCTCGAAGCTGCCGCCGCTGCGAAAGCGTGCCCATCCGTTTTCATTCTCATAGTAGCGGATATTGCCGCCCTGATCCTGTCCTGCCGCTTCACCCAGCAGCGCCGTGACCAGCAGTTCCTCCGCTTCCGGGTCGCGGGCGACGGTATACCGGACCGCCGGCACATCCGTGGGGATGATCTCCGGATCCAGCTCGATGCCCAGCCCGGCCATGACCTTGCTGAGTTCGCTGCGGCTCTGCGCCGCGCCCACGGCGGTGTCCATCCGTTCGGCCAGCAGGATGCCGCCGAAAGCAAGGTTCACGCAGACAAGGATCAGGATCACAATGGTTTTCAGTTTTCCCGCTTCCATAGCTTCCTCACTTCACCTGCCAGAACGGGAGCAGCTGCTCGTCGCCGCCGTCATAAAACGTCAGGCACGCTTCGCTGCCCTTCCGTCGGCTTCCAGCCGCCGCAGCAGCCTGCTTTTCCGGCAGCAGCTCCACCGCTTTCTCCGTGATCCGATACGTGCGCGGGAGGATGCGAAGCTCTGTGAGCTTTCCGTCCAGCCAAGTTGCCCGCGCCGCTGACCCGGTGGCGCAGATGACCGGCAGCCCTTCGCAGAAGTATTCAAACTCTGCAGTCCCATTCCCGTCCTTCAGGGAGCAGCTCCGGAAACGCAGCTGTTCGTCTCCCGCAAAGACGGTATGCAGTTCCTCCACCAGAGCGCGGCTGTGTTCCAGCATCGCGGGAACCGATCCGGCCTCCGCCAGACAGAAGCCTTCCGTTGCGGAATAACTCACGCTGCCATCCGGATGCAGGCGGATCACGCCGCTTTCACCCGGATAGACCACGGTCCCGTCCGGTTCCGAATAGCGGTTCTGCCCGCTGAGATTGACGCCGGTCTTTTCCGCCAGCAGACGTGCGGGGGCATCCTGCGCACCCGCAGCCAGAATGCGGTGTTTTTCCGGCAGCTGTTCCAGCACCAGCATAGAGGGTTCGCAATCGGAAAGCGCGTCCCAGTGGCAGGCAAAGGAAGCGCCGTTCGGCAGATAGGTATTCAGCCGTTCCCACAGGCTTTTCCAGAGGCCCGCCGTCTCGCTGCGCCAGCAGACGCCTGCAGCGTTTCGGAAGCAGAACAGCACGCTCCCGTTCTCGCCTTCGCTGAGGAGCATGGTGCAGAGGCTGTTCTCCCATGGGGTCTCCACGCCCAGCCACGCGGCCAGCGCGTTCAGCGGCACGGCGCAGTCATAATCCAGATACAGACCGGCCCCTTCCAGCAGCCTGAGCCAGCTTTTTTCGCTCATGCGCACCGGCTCCGATGCGCTGCCGATGGCCTCGCCCAGGTAGGCGCTCAGCTCCTGATACAGGTCGTTCAGCGCCTCGCTGTCATACTTCAGCCCGTAGCAGAAGCCGTTCGGGCTGTTGACCGCCGCCGCTGTCGGCAGCGCGGCGGCTGAATAGCTGAGTTCGTTCTCCTGCGGGATGTTGGGCGCGGCCAGCTGCGTGTGTTCCCGCAGAACTGCCGAAAAAACGCCGCTGCGGATCATCAGGAAGCAGGCCGAAACCGTAAGCAGGACGATGAGCAGACTTTTGACCGGTTCCTTACAGCGTTTCCAGCCCGTCACGGCCTTCCTCCTCCCTCAGGCCGGGCAGATGCACGGTCATGGTCGTTCCCACGCCTACCTCGCTCTCGATCTCCATGCGGCCGTCATGCCGACGGACGATCTCAAACGCGATGCTCAGCCCCAGACCGGTGCCGCCCATGGCACGGCTGCGGGCCTTGTCCACGCGATAAAAGCGGTCGAAAATGCGGGGGATATCCTCCTTGGGAATGCCGATGCCGGTATCCCGCACGGCGATGAGCACCTCGTTCTCCGTCCGTTCCACGCTCATCTCCACGCTGCCGCCGGAAGCGGTATACCGCACGGCGTTGGTGGTGATGTTGATGATGACCTGTTCGATCCGGGCCTTGTCACCGTAGACCCACGCGGGCATTTCTGGCAGCTCCAGTCCCAGCTCCAGACCGTGCTTCCCCACGTCCAGCCGCATGGCCTCATAGATACTGCGCATACTCATGCGCACATCGAAGCGTTCCATGCGGAAATCCACCTCGCCCGCGTCGAACTTGCTCAGCGCCAGCAGGTCCTGTACGATCTTCGTCATCCGGTCGCTCTCCGACAGAATGACACCGAGGAAGCCCGCAGCCGTCTCCGGCGGCAGCTCCTGCCCCGCCTCCACCAGCGTTTCCGCGTAGGAGCGCACGTTGGAAGTCGGAGGCCAAG
>JAZQQF010000074.1:0-8684 GCA_045628925.1 Oscillospiraceae bacterium
GAGTGCGGGGAGCAGACCGAAAACCCTCTCGAAAAAGTCGCCAGACTTTTTCGACTTAAAAAAAGAAGCTCCGCGCACAGGCGCGGAGCTTCCGGAATATCCACAGGTCAGGCGAGTCCAAACTTTTTGTTGAACTTATCTACACGGCCGCTCGTATCGACCAGTTTCTGCTTGCCGGTGAAAAAGGGGTGGCACTTCGAGCAGATTTCGACCTTGATATCCTGTTTGGTGGAGCCGGTGGCGATGACTTCGCCGCACGCGCACTTAATAGTAGTCTGATAGTACTTCGGATGGATACCTTCCTTCACTTCAGTTCACCTCTTTCTCTTCTTTTTGCAACAGGTGGTATATTAGCATACTTCCCATAAAATTGCAACTGTTTTTTTGATTTCTTCCGTGCTTTTTTTCTCCCGCCCGGCATTCATAAAAATGTTACAGAAACCGGCACATTTTCGGGGAAAGGCTTTGTAAATTCTGTTGTAATACCGCAAAAGGAATGTTATAATGTATCCTGCATTATGCCTGCAAAGCGGCAGAAGCGCCGCCGCTGATCTCAGCGGCATTTCACAGGAGGGAACATCGGATGATTGAAGTATCCAACCTAACCAAGACCTACGGGAAAAAACGCGGCATCGACCGTCTTTCGTTCACGATCGGCGACGGCGAGATCGTCGGATTCCTCGGGCCCAACGGCGCGGGCAAATCCACGACGATGAACATTATTACCGGCTACCTCTCCGCCAGCTCCGGCGCCGCGAGGATCGGCGGCATCGACGTGCTGGAGGATCCGGTCGCAGCCAAGAAGCAGATCGGCTACCTGCCTGAGCAGCCGCCGCTGTATCTGGATATGACCGTCGAGGAATATCTGAACTTTATCTTCGACCTGAAAGCGGTCAAAGACCTGAAGCGCAGCACCCACATCATGGAGATCTGCGAGCTGGTGGGTCTGAAGGACCACTACAAGCGGGTCATCCGCAACCTGTCCAAGGGCTACAAGCAGCGTGTCGGTCTGGCGCAGGCGCTCATCGGCAACCCCGAGGTGCTGATCCTCGACGAGCCGACCGTCGGCCTCGACCCGAAGCAGATCATCGAGATCCGCAACGTCATCAAGACGCTGGGCAAAAACCGCACCATCGTCCTTTCCACCCACATCCTGCAGGAGGTGAGCGCCATCTGTGAGCGCGTCCTCGTCATCAACAACGGGCAGATCGTGGCGGACGATAAGCCGGAAAACCTCTCCAGTCTCATCACCGGCGACCGGAAGCTGAGCGTCCGCGTGGCGGGCCCGCGGGATATCGTGCGGAAGATCCTGCGCAGCATCGACGGGGTACAGTTCGCGGACGTGACGGTGCAGGCCGAAAAGGGCAGCTACGACTTCCTCGTGGAAGCCAAGCCCAATGTGGATGTCCGCAAGCCCATGTTCACCGCGCTGGCCAAGGCGGGCTACCCCATCCTGCAGCTCAAGAGCATGGACCTGAGTCTGGAAGATATCTTCATGAAGCTGGTGGAGGAAAAGAAGCGCGTCCGCAATCCGCAGAACAAGGCGCCGAAGAAGGTCACGGCCGACGATGCGCTGAACGTGAGCGGCTTCGGCGGAGAGGACGAGTTCGTGCCGGAACCGGTGGACGTTCCCGTCACAGCTTCGGATGAGGAGGAGGAAAACTGATGTCTGCCATCTACAAGCGCGACCTGCGCGCCTACTTCACTTCCCCGGTGGGCTACGTGTTCATCGCCGCCTTCGTGTTCGTGATGAATCTGGTGTTCTTCATTCTGAATATGCTCACCGCACAGAACCAGCTGACCACCTGCTACAGCATCATGCTCTATGCGCTGATGGTGCTGGTGCCGATCCTGACCATGTGCACCTTCAGCGAGGATTACAAGCAGAAGACCGACCAGCTGCTGCTCACCGCCCCGGTCAAGCCCGCGGGCATCGTCATGGGCAAGTTCCTCGCGGCCTACACCGTGTTCGTCATCTCCCTGCTGCTGATGCTCATCCAGGTCGTCATCATCTCCGCCGTCAGCAGCCCCAACGTGGCCATCATCCTCGGCAACTACATCGCCCTGCTCAGCGTGGGCGCGGTCTACGTGGCCATCGGCTGCTTCATCTCCTCCCTGACAGAGAACCAGCTGGTCGCCAACATCGCCACCCTCGCCATCAACGTGGCCCTGTTCCTGCTGGACTTCGCCTACAATTACATCAATCTGAACTGGATCAAGCACATCCTCTACTGGATCTCCATCTACCGTCGGTACAACACCTTCTATCTGGGCGTTTTCTCCGTTGCCGACTTTTTCTTCTATGTCTGCGCCGCAGCCGTGTTCCTGTTCCTGACGGTCCGCGTGCTGGAAAAGAAACGCTGGAGCTGACCCCGAAACAGGAACGAAGCGCCTGATTCCGAAGAAAGGAGCTGCTGATTTCAGCAGATACGCACTATGAAAAGAAAAAACGAAGACGAGATCCTGAACGAGGGTCTGATCGACGCGGAGCTTGCTGCGGAAGAAGAGGAAATAAAAAGCCGGAAGTTCAAATACGGAACGCTGGCCACCATTTTCACCATCATCTTCATCATTGCCATCGTGCTGGTCAACGTCCTGCTGGGCTATATGACCGACCGCTTCGTGTGGGAATTCGATATGACCCGCGAAAAGCTCTTTGAGATCTCCGAGGACACCAAGGAAGTCATCGACGATCTGAGCCGTCAGGTCACCATCACCGTCCTGTCGGACGAGACCACCTACCGCGATTCCACCGAGCTGCTGAGCAACATCTATGAGACCCTGCAGCGTTATGAAGCGCTGGGCGCGGGCAAGATCAAGGTGCGCTACATCGACCCCAACATGAACCCCAAGATCTTCGACCAGTATAACGAGCTGGGCGATCTGAACTCCAACTACATCATCGTGGAGAGCGACCTGCGAAAGACCTATATGGCGCCCACCAGCCTGTATAACATGAAGGTGGACGAGGAGACGAACATCACCTACTACGTGGGTCTCCGCGCCGAACAGAACCTCACCTCCGCCCTGCTGTTCGTCACGCAGGAATCCGTCAACACCGCCGTGTGGCTCCGCGGCCACGGCGAGGATTACTCCATCTCCGAGGTGGACAGCATCCTGACCAAGATGAACTACGATACGCAGGTCATCATCCTCGCGCAGGAGGAGATCCCCGAGGAATGCACGCTCCTGCTCATCTCCTCCCCCGACACGGATTACAGCGCCGAGGAGATCGAGAAGATCGACGCGTATCTGAAGCGCGGCGGCGACGCCATCGTTTCCTTCACGCCCGAGACCAGCACGCAGCTCACCA
Organism: Oscillospiraceae bacterium; assembly: GCA_045628925.1. GTDB lineage: Bacteria > Bacillota > Clostridia > Oscillospirales > Oscillospiraceae > UBA1774. The sequence continues at coordinate 3,314 of JAZQQF010000074.1, forward strand.
ACCTGAACACCTACTTCGAGGAATGGGGCGTCCGGTTCAAGAGCGAGATCATCCTCGATAACTATCAGAGTCTCAGCGGCTACCCCTTCTACGTGGTACCCACCATCCAGCTCATCGACAACGTGACGAACGAGCTGAACACCAAGAACTATTTCGCCATGATCCCCGCCTGTATGCCCATCGAGCTGACCGGAACGGAAACCGGCTCCCACAATCTGGCGGTCCTGATGAAGTCCTCCCCCTACTCCTATTCCAAGGATCTGAACGAGATCACGCTGGGCTACGATCAGGAGGAGACCGACACGGTCGGACCGTTCAATATGTGCGTCATCTCCGAGTATCTGGTCTCCGACAAGAACCTGAACTACACCCGCGGCGACATCGTGTTCTGCTCCGCCGGTATGATCACCGATTCCGTCCTGAGTCCGGACGCCTCCAACTTCCTGAACGCGCAGTTCCTGGAGCACGTGATCGACTATATCAGCGAGTATTCGGACGCGGTGGTCATCCCCGACAAGAACTTTGAATCGACCACGCTGAACATTCTGACCTGGCAGGTCCGCATCGTGCTGTGGGTCGTCGTCATCGCGCTCCCGCTGGCGATCCTTGCGATCGGTGTGGTGATCTGGGCGAAAAGGAGACACCTGTAATGTCCAAGAATATCAAGCGCATCGTGATTGCCGGCGGCGCTGTTCTGGTCATTGCGCTTGCGCTGGTGATCCTGAAATTCGTATTTCCCGAGCAGGTGGTCGAGCCGGTGCCTTCCGCCGCGCCCACTGAGGAGCCGGTGTATTACCTCATCCACCGGACCGGCAGCGACGTGGTGGGCTTCCGCAGCAACTATGCGGACGGCAGCACCTTCACCATCGACATCGAGGCGAAGGACGACGGGACCTATTCCTATACGGCGATCCCGGAGGATGAGTATTTCGGCTATAACACCTCCCGTTTCCGTTCCATGATGTATACCATGTCTTCCCTCACCGCCACCTCGAAGATCGAGGAGGATCCGGAGGATCTGGACGCCTACGGTCTGGAAACGCCCCAGTTCTCCCTGCAGGTCCTGTTTTCCGACGGCAGCTCCACCACCCTCTATATCGGCAACGAGACCCCGGTGAAGAATTACTACTATGCCAACACCGATCAGGACGATACGGTCTACACCATCGGCAACTACATCACCGGCCTGATCATGCGCCAGCCCTATGAGTTCCGCGATATCGACACGTTCCCCAAGTATGAGGACGATGAAGTCTACACCAACATCAGCCATGTGACCATGACCCGGCGCGACGGCGTGGCCATCGACGTGGTGCTGGACAAGGAACTGAGCATGGATGGCAACATCACCAATTCCACTTATATGATGACCTCCCCCTTCGTCTCTCCCTGCAACGCGGAGGCGATCGAAGCCTATCTGGATACGCTGTCCACCGTCACCTTCGGCTACATCGTCGAGGACATCACCGCCGATCGGCTCGCTGAGTTCGGGCTGGACCATCCCGCCGGTCTCGTGCTGGAGGACGTGAGCGGCAACCTGCTGGATCTGCGCATCGGCAACACCGTCGGCAGCAGCTGCTACTGCGCCATCGGCCGCCAGTATGATGCATTCATGGCCGGTGAGGTGGAGCATCTGACGATCCTCAGCTTCAACATCGACGATTTTGAGTGGATCGGTCTGAATTACATGGATCTGCAGATCCGTACCCCTTGGGTCATCAATATCCACGATGTTCAGTCCATCACCTATGATTTCGACGGCGAAGTGTTCCAGATGGACCTGTATGAGTACGATGACGTGACCGGCTCCGGCGTGGACGTGGTCCGCACCTGCAGTACGATCAACGGCAAGGACGTAAACGAGACCAACACGAAGCGTATCTATGGCCGCACACTGAACTTCCGGCAGGTGGGTGCGCTTGCGGAGGATACGGTCTATGAAGCCGATTACGCCTACTCCATCACCATCGTCATGAAGGACGGAACGGAGCATCTGATGACCTTCCACAAGATCAACGAGCGTCAGTTCGCCTGTGTGCTGGATGGGAACGCTGAGTATTACATCTATGCCAGCAATATCTCCACCCTGACCACCGCCATGGAACGCGCCATGGATGACCGTGAGGTCTCGCTGGTCTATTCCACCTGATCGGCTGTACCCATTCACCGGCGGCATTTCGCCGCCGGTGTTTTCCTTTGAATCAAGAAGCAGGAGGCTTTCCCATGAGCGGTTATTCCCCGCAGGCCGAGGGGCTGCTGGCCCAGTGGTCCTGTATGTCCATGAATATGCGCAGCACCCTTGTCCGGGCCAAAGCTCTGCAGCAGCTTGCGGAGGATACGGGCCGTCAGCAGGAGCTGGAAGCACAGCTGAATGAGAAGCACGTCCATGCGCTCTATCAGCAGATCGGGCTGGAAATGCGCGCCTTCTCCGCCTCCGAGGGCGTGGAAAAGGAATTCCCGGAGGACACGGAGCTTGGGCCCATGGGCGTTGGGCGCTTCGTGGATTTCCGCATCAGCGAGGACGCCATCCCCGAGCTGCGGAAGCTGCTGGAAAAGGTTGACCGGATGGTGCTTACGCTGTTCCTCACGCTCTGCACCATTCATCTCTGAACCATCGGATGCATGGCCCTGTCCATGCATCATTTTTGCTTGACAGACGCGGAATTTGAATTAAAATAGGTATGATTGCAAATTTCACAGACAGGAGATATCATCATGGAAAATCGACCCAGAGGCCGGGAAACAAACGTTACCGGTCAAGGTAAACCCATTGAAAAGCGCGGGAGCGGTCTCGGCACCGGCCCTGTCGGCAGCGGCAGTGCCCGTCCGCAGAGCAGCTCCTCCAGTTCCTCCCGTCCGGGCGGTTCGCCCCGGCCCGGCGGCCCCTCCCGTCCCGGCTCCGCGCCGGTCCGCAGAAGCTCCTCCGGCACCCGCTCTGCCGGAACGCGCGGCGGCGGTTCGCCCCTGCTGAAGATCATCATCGGCGCGGTCGTCCTGCTGGGCGGCGGCGGCGGTATCCTCGGCGGCGTCCTCGGCGGCGGTGGCGGCAGCAGCAGCGGCGGATATTCGGCCCCTTCCTCCGGCTACGTGGAGAGCGGCGGCAGCTCCTATTCCGGCAGCAGCTCTTACTCCGGCGGTTCCTCCGGCTATACCGGCGGCGGTTCTTCCGCTTCCACCGGTTCTTCCAGTTCTTCCGGCAGCATCGGCAGCCTTGGCAGCCTCGGCAGCTTCGGCAATATGAGCAGTCTGCTGGGCGGGCTGAATGCCGGCACCAGTTCCTCCGGCTGGTCCCACACGGCTAACACCGGCAAGCTGAACACCTCCGTGGCCGCCGGCGCCCGCGCCAAGCGCACGCAGATCATCGGCAACAACAAGGATACCGTTACCATCATGGTCTATATGTGCGGCACCGATCTGGAATCCAAGAGCGGCATGGCCACGGCGGACCTGCAGGAAATGGCCAACGCCACCATCGCCGACAACGTGAACATCATCGTTTACACCGGCGGCTGCAAGCAGTGGAAGAACACCGCCGTCAGCAGCAGCGTCAACCAGATCTATCAGGTGGTGAACGGCGGCCTCAAGCGGCTGGAGGACGATATGGGTTCCCCGGCCATGGTGAAGCCCGCCACCCTCAGCGATTTCATCCTCTGGTGCCACGACAACTATCCCGCCAACCGGAACGAGCTGATCTTCTGGGATCACGGCGGCGGCTCCCTCAGCGGCTACGGTTACGATGAGAAGAACCCCGGCTCCGGCTCCATGACGCTGAAGGGCATCGATCAGGCCCTGCAGACCGCCAAGAACAAGGGCGTCACCTTTGATTTCATCGGCTTCGACGCCTGCCTCATGGCCACGGCCGAGAACGCCCTGATGCTCACGGAATACGCCGATTACCTGATCGCCTCTGAGGAGACCGAGCCCGGCATCGGCTGGTATTACACGAACTGGCTCACGAAGCTCAGTCAGAACGCTTCCATGAGCACCCTCGAGATCGGCAAAAACATCGCGGACGATTTCGTGGATACCTGCGCCCGCCAGTGCGCCGGTCAGAAGGCCACGCTCTCCGTCATCGACCTCGCGGAGCTGGAAGCGACCGCGCCGTCCCAGCTCACCTCCTTCGCCGTTTCCACCTCCGAGCTGATGAACAACAGCGAATATCAGACGGTCTCCAATGCCCGCAGCTGCACCCGCGAATTTGCCTCCTCCAACAAGCTGGATCAGGTCGATCTGGTGGACCTTGCCTACAACATGGGCACCTCGGAGGGCGAAGACCTGGCCACTGCGCTGCTGAACGCGGTGAAGTACAACCGCAGCTCCATGACCAATGCCTACGGTCTTTCCATCTACTTCCCCCAGAAGAAGCTCTCCTCGGTCAACACCGCCGTCGCCGCCTATGACGCCATCGGCATGGACAGCGAATATGCCCGCTGCATCCAGCAGTTTGCCAGCATCGAGACCGGCGGCCAGGCCGTTTCCGGCGGCAGCAGCACACCGACGGGCAGCCTGCTGAATGCGGGCCATTCCACCGCGGGCACCGCAGCAGCCAGCAGCGACATGATCTCCTCCCTGCTCAGCGGCCTGCTGGGCGGCAATATGAACGGCGTGGCCGGTCTCACCGGCTCTAACAGCGGCTTCCTCGGCAAGTCTCTGAACGTGGAAGACACCGCCGCTTATCTGGCCGACAACCGCTTTGACGCCGACGCGCTCAAGTGGAGCATCGGCGCCGACGGCAGAACCGTGCTTGCCCTCAGCGAGCAGCAGTGGGGTCTGGTGCAGGGTCTGGAGCTGAACGTATTCTATGATGACGGGTACGGCTTCATCGACCTTGGTCTGGACAACGTGTTCGATTTCACCGATGACGGTGCGCTTCTTGGCGAATACGACGGCACATGGCTTGCCATCAATGACCAGCCCGTTGCCTACTATCACGAGGATACTTACGACGACGGCGAGAACTACACGATCACCGGCCGCGTCCCGGTCCTCCTGAACGGCGAACTGGCCGACCTGATCCTCGTCTTTGACAATGAGAATCCCTATGGCTACATCGCCGGCGCCCGCTACGGGTATAAGACAGAGACCGAGACCGTCGCCAAGAGCCTGACGGAGCTGAACATCGGCGACACGCTGGACTTCGTCTGCGATTATTATGGCTACGACGGCAGCTATCAGGACAGCTATCTATTCGGCGAGCAGATGATCGTTTCGGAGAATATGGTCATCAGCAACGTGTATATCGACGCGGATGCCGCCAGCGCCACCTATCGCTTCACGGATATCTATCAGCAGGATTACTGGACACCGGTCATCCCCTGACCTAACTGCACAGCACCCCCGGAGCGGCAGGCCCCCCCTCGGGGGGGGTTTT
>JAZQQF010000075.1:0-2806 GCA_045628925.1 Oscillospiraceae bacterium
CATCCTCATCAACAACGCCATGAATATGCGCCTGAACGGGCCCGTCCTCTCCTCCCCCGTGGGAGATCTGGTCTCTTCCTTTGAGATCTCCGGCAAGGGCGTCATGATGGGCATCAAGGCCTTCGTGCCCGGCATGCTCGGGCGCGGCTACGGCGTCGGCACCTACTCCGCCACCCAGTTCCATTACTGCCCGCCCATGGTCGGCGGCACCATCTACACCGCCGGCAAGGCGGCTGCCACCAGCCTGATCATGTCCCTCGCGAACGAAGTCAAGGGCAAGGGCGTCAACGTGTTCTGCCTGACCCCCGCCGGCATCGGCCGCATCGACTTCTCCAAGTTCGCTCCCCCGAAAGACGCGCCCGCTCCCAAGGAAGGCGCTCCCAAGTTCGATCCCAAGATGATGCGCCGCATGATGTCCATGCCCGGCTTCGACGGCATGATCCCGCCCGAGGTCGGCGGCGGCGCGATGGTCTACTCCATCCTGAACGCTGAGAAGCTCCATGGTTCCGGCGTCATCATCTCCGACGTGCTGAACGCGATGGACTTCCCCTACCCCGTGCAGGAGACTGCTCCCAAGAAGGGTGGCCCCAAGGGTCATCGTCTCACCGACATGGAGCTCACCATGGCGTTCTGCACCATGGGCCCCGGCTTCGACGGCCCCGCTGCTCCCGCTTTCCGCGGCCCCGCGGAGGAACTTACCCCCACACACATACAGAATCTCCCGGGTCGAATGGCCCGGGAGATTTTTTATGTCGAAAGAGTCCACGGACTTTTTCGAAAGGGCTTAGTATGGCAGCTCAGAGCGCGATCTCTCCCACGCTCCGCTCATAATCGTCCTCGACCAGCACGAAGGGGAGATTTTCCGCCGCGCAGCCTTCCCGAAAGCGGCGGTTTTCGGATTTTAACAGTTCTGCGGTGCAGTATCCGTCGTCCACCCGGTCCTCGATGCAGCCTTCATAGCGCAGGATATCGGCATAGTGGGCGTCAATATATCCATCGCTGAAACAGATGCAGATAAACCGGATCTCCCGCAGATATTCTTCGGGAAAATCGCATTTCCACGTAAAGGGGATATAGCAGCCCTCAATGATGAGGTTCTGCCGGTTCTCGACCGCAGTCCTGACGATCTCCCGCGTGACCGGCCACAGGTATCCCGTCAGCGTTTCGTCCGGGTCGTCCGGCGTCAGCGCCGTATAGCCGCTGCGGATGAGGCCCATCTTGAGGTGGTCCTGCGACAGATAGGGATAGTGCCGCTGCTCCAGAAGCTTCTGCGCAAGGCGCGTTTTGCCCGTGTGAGTCGCCCCGGTGATCAGAATGACCATTGGCTCAGCCTCCTGCGCGGCGCTGCTTCTCCGGCAGCTCGCTCACCGCCGCCGCGCCGATGACCAGCACCGTGCCGACAGCCTCCCACACGCCCATGGGTTCCTTCAGCAGCAGCGCCGAGAGCAGCACCGCCACCACCGGGTCGATATAGCTGAACAGGGCAACCGTCTGAGCAGAAAGCCCGTCCATGCTGCTGAAATAAAGGGCGTAGGCCAGCCCGGTATGCACAAGGCCCACCACCAGCGTCAGCGCGATGACGCTCCCGGTAAACGTCCCTGCAGGGACCTTCTCCGCCAGCAGCACGTAGGGCACCAGCACCGCCCCGGCGGCGAAAAGCTGCACCGCCGTCTTTTCGATGGCGGGTACGCCCCGAATGGTCTTGTTCGTCAGCACCACGCTGGCATAAAGCGCCGCCGCGCCCAGCCCCAGCAGAATGCCCTTCACGCTGCCCGCGCCTCCGCCTCCGATGACGCCGGAGACCAGCACCATGCCCGCCAGTGCCGCCAGTACGCAGACGATGCGCCGCCCGGTGAGCTTCTCCTTCAGCAGAAGCGGCGAAATGAGCAGCACGAAGATGGGCGCCATGTAGTAGCAGAGCGTCGCCACGGCAACGGTGGTATAGCGGAAGGCCTCAAAGAGCAGGATCCAGTTGAAGCCGATGAGCGCACCGGAGACGATGAGCTTGATGAGGTTTTTCCTTACCGGCTCCCATGCGGGCTTTTTGCCGCGCAGCAGGAGAAGCAGCGCCATGCTGCCCGCGCCGAGAAAGCCGCGGATCATGGCAAGCAGGCCGGATGGCAGCGGCAGCCAGCGGCGGAAAATGCCGATGGTGCCGAAGGTGGCGGCGGAAAGGGTCAGCGCCAGAAGTGAACGGCTGCGGTTCATGATGTAGCCTCCTCATCGTTCCCTGCGTCGCCCTTTGCTGTGCGGATGGAAGAAATGAGCATCCGGCGAATGGCGCCGCAGTTGTTTTTCAGGGAAGAATATCGGTTATCCGGAAGATAGCCTGTCCGGTTCAGTATTTCCAACCAGTATTCCGACTCATAGCATTCCTTCAAAGCAATCTGCATTTTTGCAGTAAAGTCGGCTTTGCTGTGTGCATATTTGGATTCATGGATGTTTGCTCCGATGGACGTCCCGGATCGCAGAAGCTGGTTTGTCAGGATGCTTTCCTTCTGCTCCCGTTTGATGTCCCGGCAAAGATTCACGATTTCTACCGCGAAGTCCTTGGCTTTATCCAGCATAATACTTTCTGCCATGTCTGCCATCTCCCAGACCGGTTTGTCAGTGGAATTTTACCCCTGCGGCGCAAAGCGAAATTGCTCGCTTCGCTCACAGCGAAATTTCACTTCGTGAAGCGAAATGAAATTCGCCCGACAGCTCGCGCAGCGAATATCGCTTGCGAGGCAAATATCGCTGGCAAAGCCAATTTAGCTCGCCGAAGGCGAATTTAGCTGAAAAATCCCGATTGCATTCGCAATCG
>JAZQQF010000076.1:0-4220 GCA_045628925.1 Oscillospiraceae bacterium
TCGACTTGCATGTGTTAGGCACGCCGCCAGCGTTCGTCCTGAGCCAGGATCAAACTCTCAATAAATCGTATCTCAAGCCTTTCGGCTCAAAATCTTATTGAAGAATGAATCTTAGCTTCACTCAAATTCTTAACGTTGCGAAGTTTTACCTTCGCGCCCGTTTGGTGCGTTCGCTTAGCTTTGCATTGTTTAATTTACAAGGTACACGTCCCTCGCGGCTCACCGCCGTTTCGGTCGCTCTCACGCGAGAGCTTGCACAATATAGCATGGCTTCTTCCAAATGTCAACACCTTTTTTTCATTTTTCTGAGATTTTTTTCGCAGGCACCAGAGACAAGGCCGGAAGCACACCGAAAGCAAGGCAGAGATTCAGGCCCGGAACCACCTTTTCTGATATTATTGCAAAAGAAAACGCATTCTCAGAAAGCAGAAATGCACAGATAATCATCAACGCCGCCAGCGGCAAAACATAGTCCCGCCGACTTCCCTTTCCCAACAGACCGCGAAACGCTTCGGACGCCGACACCAAAATCATACTGATACAGACATGATCCGTCATCATCCACAGCACCACGACCAGCGCATCGAACCGCGCCATCACGTTCAGAAGCGTCAGATTTTTGGTCATGGTAAAGAACGGATACTGCAGCCTTTCGCACAGCTCCGCGCCGAGAACGCCGATGGTGGAAACGAGAAACAGCAGTGCAAGCCCCAGCATGGCCAGCATCCCCCGGCACCCGCGCTGCCGCGCCCGGTCGTCCGCTTTCACGCTGCCGCGCAGGAAGGAAAAATAGACCCACGGACTGAGCGCGTCCATCACCGGCAGGGCAGACAGTGCAAGTCCCGGCCCCTGCACCAGTTCCGGCGGCCAGAGGTTTACCGGCTTCACCGCCGGGATCGCCAGCAGCAGCACCAGCGTCAGCGCACCGGCAAACATCAGAAGCAGCACGGAGGCGCAGCGGCCCGCAGCGCGGAGCGGCCCCATCGCCACCACGGTGCTGAGCAGTAAAAGCGCCGGAAGGAAAAACGCCAGCGACCCGGCATGATAGACCGTGGACAGCAGCCGTTCCGCGCCGCTGCGGAGCAGAAACCCGCCGTAGACCGTGAGCCAGATGCCCAGCAGCACGGTGAGCAGCTTGCCCGGGATCTTTCCCGTCCGCAGCTCCAATGCTTCCCCCAGACCGCAGCTCCGTCCGTCCACGGTCAGCAGCCGATGCATCGACCGCACCAGCAGCAGTAACGGAACGGCGGCCAGCAGCGGCGCGAGCCAGCCGGAAAACCCGGCTGAGCGCACCGCCGCCTTGGGTAAAAGGCGGCTCAGCGGCGAGAACACCGAAGCGCAGCAGGCCGCGAGATACTGCCGGAAGGTCATTCCGTCTTTCTCAGGCGTCATCTTCCGCCTCCCCATGCTCCAGCGGCGAAACGCCCACATCGTAGGTGCGTTCCAGCGCCGCCGTCACGTCCAGCGAAAAGGTCAGCTCCGGGAACAGCTCCTCCCACGGGACGGGCATCCGGTCGAACCGCCACGGGGCGGCCTGCCGGACGCGGGTCTGCAGATCGCAGAAATCGCAGTTCCAGGTCTGCATCCTGTCCAGTACCGCCTGTACCCGCCATGCTTCCACCGCCGCGATCCCCTCCTCCAGCTTTTCGATGACCTGTTCGTCCGCGAGGTCGACGGGCGTCTGCAGTTCTTCCAGATTGCAGCGCAGATCTACCTTGACGCCCACGCCCGTCAGCTTCCCGTCCGCAAATTCCGGGCGATAGCGGACGGCCACACCGTTCAGCCGGGCGGCGAACTGCCCGCCCGCGCCGTCGGGCGCCTCCACCACGTCGCTGCCCACGCGGCCGATGAGCAGATTCACGCCCCGTGCCAGCTCCGTATCTATAAAGTATCGCAGTTCCCCATCCTGCAGCACCGCATAGCCGCTGCTCTGAATGGTCAGGGCATCTTCATTTTCCGGCGTATGCACCGCTTTTTCCAGCCGGACCGCGGCGGCCAGCGCGCAGTTCCGCTTCGCCAGCTGACGGGCGATCTCCTCCACGTTGAAGACATAGCTTTCACTCAGGAGCTGCACGTCCCGTTCCAGCGAATCCAGCAGGTCGCCCACGCTTTCATCCTCCGAAGTCACCGCCCGGATGGCGGCCTCCGCCGTGCTGCCCTGCACGATGCAGAGCTTCGTATCCAGCCGCATATCGCTGTCCCGCTCCAGATATTCCAGATAGCGGCTCAAGTCCCGCCGGGCTGCCGCCTCTCCCACGAGGATATGGCGGGTATGGCCATAGAACACGTATTTTTTCGCCGTGTAGTTCTGCATCTCCCGGATGGCGCGGGACACGGTGACGGCTTCGGTCTTCAGCAGCACCGTCTCCCCGGCGGAGGCCGTGGAGGCGGTGACGGCCGTCAGGTCGCCGGAAGCGTCGAAGCCCAGCGTTTCCACCAGCTCCAGCTGGTCGATCTCCCGGCTGTCGCCGCCGAAGAGCATCCTGCCGCTGCAGCCCTGCAGGAGGAGGCAGATGGCCAGCGCCGGGCAGAGGAGGCGTCTTTTCATTTCTGCTTCCTCCTGTTCTGCGGTCTCAGCCAGCCGTGGCGTTCCTTCTGCCGAAAGAGCGGAAAGCGCAGGAGGGAACGCAGCGTCTCCCGCAGGTCTCCGTCGCAGAAGGGGGAAAGATAGGGCGTGCCGAATGATTCCAGCGTACATAGATAATAGATGAGCAGCACCGCGCCCGCCACGATGCCGAACAGCCCCAGCGCGAGGCTCAGCAGCACCAGCAGGAACCGGCAGAGCCGAAGCGCCGAAGCAAGGTCCTGATCCGGCATGGTATAGCCGGTGATGCCCGCGATGGCCACCACGATGACCACGATGGGGGAAATGACCTTGGCCTCCACCGCGCTCTGCCCCACGATGAGCGCCCCAATGATGCTCACCGTCTCCCCGATGGTCTCCGGCAGGCGCAGCCCCGCCTCCTGCAGCAGCTCAAAGGCCACCAGCATCCCCAGCGTCTCCGCCGCCGTGGAGAAGGGCACATCCTGCTTGCTCTGGATGATGGAGAGCATGAGCTTCGTGGGGATCATCTCCTGATGGTACATGGTGACCGCAACATATAATGCCGGGAGCAGGACGCTCAGGAGCATGGCGGCATAGCGCAGCAGGGTGAGCAGCGATGCGATGAGCCAGTGACCGGCGCTGTCCTCCGGGACTTTCAGCTGCTGGGCCAGCGTCCCCTGCGTGAGGAAGCCCAGCGGCAGCCCGTCCGACAGGACGCCCACCCGCCCTTCCAGCAGCTCCATGGCGAAGCGGTCGGGGCGTTCCGTCCCGGTCAGCTGGGGGAAGGGGCTGCGCTTCGGAAGGAGCGTTTCCTCGATGCTCCCCGCCGTCAGCGCCCCGTCCGTGTCCATGGCGCGGAGGCGGCACGTCACCTCCGAAACGGTGTCCGGGTCTGTCAATCCATCTATATAGAAGACGGCGGTCTTCGTCCGGCTGCGGCGGCCAAGGGACAGCTCCGTCAGCTTCAGGTCGGCCGTGCGGAGCCTGCGGCGCACAAGGGCGGTATTCGTCCGCAGGTTTTCGGTGAAGGCTTCCTTCGCGCCCTTCACCATCTTCTCCTGCTCCGGCTTTTCCACGCTCCGCCCCGCGCCGCTCTTTGCTTCAAAGGTGACCGCCAGCGAATCGAATACAACGGCGCAGCAGCCGTTCAGGATATCCTCCGCCGTTTCGCTGAGGGTCTCCCGCAGCCGGGCGGCGGCATAGCAGCCGAGGCCCTCGCTCACCGCCGCTGCCGCTTCGGCAGGATTCATGCTCCCCAGCTGCTTACGCTCCGTCAGCGGCTTCACGATGGTCTCGCTCACCGCGTCGCCGTCCGTCAGGCCGTCCAGCCAGCAGAGCTGCGCCCGGATGCCGTTTTCCGCGCCGCCGAGGCGGAGGGTGCGCTCCGAATAGTCCGCGCAGCCGGAGAACGTCTGTCTGAGTTCTGCCGCGCTGACCCGGTCGGGCGAAGGCTGCTGCGGCGGATGATAGGGCGTTTTTGCCCTGTCAGGATTTCCGAATAAGCGTTTCATGCCGGTATTATGCGCAATTGATCCGGATTTCCGCGCCGGGAGCGGAAAGTTACAATTGCAAAGTGCTGGAAAAGCGCTTATAATAGATTGCACTTTTCAGAATTTTACTTCGGAACGGAGAACGATATATGAAGCTCTATAACTCTCTCAGCCACAGCGTGGAG
>JAZQQF010000077.1:0-8577 GCA_045628925.1 Oscillospiraceae bacterium
CACCGCTGTAGCGGTGCGCCGGGTTTTCTTTTATCCGACCATAAACGTGGGTTCCGGCGTTATCTCTTCCAAGCCCAGCGGCTCCAGCAGATCCTTCCGCACATAGACGATCACGCTGCCCGGGTCCTGCCGTCCCTTCCAGATATTGCCCGTAAACAGCTGATACACCGGGGCGAAATCCGCTTCGGTGACCGCGTCTCCGTAGACCGAGTCCAGATCCGGCATTCCCACCAGCACCTCCGGCACGGTCTTCGACCAGCTTTCCAGCACGGCCCGCTCCGCTTCCCCGTCCAGCCAGACGTGGGTCAGGTAGGCTTTGTCCGCCCTGCCGCCGTTCAGATTGAAGCAGATATTCCCGTCGAAATAGGCGGCAGTCTCCGTGATACCGGAGATCATGCTGCTGCAGGGAGTCTCAAGCTCATATTCCCCGTCCCCGTCCGCATCCGTTTCCACCGTCAGCCAGCAGGCCATGACCTTCTGTTCGATCATGTGGTTCTCCAGCAGGAACTCCGCCAGCTCCCGGCCGGGCGCATAGGTATTGCGGATATCCAGCACGGCGGAGCTGACCGTCCAGTATACCGGGATGAGCAGCGGCAGGCAGCACACGATCAGCGCCGGGACGCGGAAGCGCCGCAGCCGCGCCCGGATATCCGGGACGGCCTTCTCCAGCCGCTTCAGCAGACGCCGCCCGTTTTCGCCGCAGTCCGCGTCCTCCAGCGCCGTCCACAGCCAGAACAGCAGGAAGCCCAGCACGACACCCGCATGATGTGCGGAAAAATAGACGCAGGCGGCAAAAAACGCAAACAGCAGGCAGGGAACGGTGAAATAAGCATATTTTCCTTTGGGAGCCAGCAGCCACAGCGCGAACCACGCAAGCAGCCCCAGCAGGACCGCGGACAGCAGGTAGGCCGGTTCGATATTGCCGCTTGCCAGCCACGAATCCGCCTGAAACCAGCTGCCGGTCATGCAGAGGGTCTCCGGGATGAGCGTGAACGCCGTCACAAGAAAACAGTTCAGGAAAGAATTTTCGTGCGTCAGCGCGAGGGCATAGGTGTCTGACCGGGGCAGGAATTCCGCAATGAGCAGCAGCGCCGCAAGGAGCAGGACCAGAAGCGTATGGACCCGCCGGTCCCGCAGAAGTCCTTTCAGCGAATAACCCCGTCCGGCGCGGTGCTGCGCGAAAATCTCCGCCAGCCATACGAGGGAGACGCCGCCCGCGAACACCAGCCCGTAGGCGCTGCAGAGGCAAAGGAACAGCAGCGCAAGGAAGAAGCGCCACGGCTTTTTGTTCCGTGTGCGGAACGCGATGGCCAGCAGGTAAAAGCTCAGGAGCATCAGCCCATAGGGCCGCACGATGACGCCATACTGGTAGAAGATGAAATAGGAGAACGGGAGGAGCAGCCTCACCGGCCGCGGAAAGGGCGAGCAGAACAGCAGCACGGCCGCGGCGGCGGTGCTGATGAGAAGGCCGACGAGCTTCAGCCCCGGCTCAAAGGGCACGCCCAGCTTGGCGGGGATCAGCAGAATGAGATGCCACAGGGGCGGATGGCCCTCATAGTGGGGGATCTCCAGCAGTATTTCCCGCAGCGAGGCGCATTTTGCGATCTGCCACGACTGGGCCTCGTCGAACCACGGTTCGTGGAAGACGGAGACCAGCGCCAGCAGCGCGGCGAACAGCACCAGCACCGCCCATTCCGGCCAGCGGGAACGGATGCGCTCATTTGCTTTCTTCATGGTATTCCTTCTCCGTGTTCACGTTCCAGACGTTCTGCCGATCCGTCGTGCCGGTGAGGATGTCCTTCACCGCCTCAAAGGCCGTACACATGGAATGGTCGATGTTATTATAGCGGTGTTGCCCGTTGCGGCCCACGCAGAACAGGTTCGGGATGGTATCCAGAAACGAGCGCAGGGTGTCGATCTCGTCATAGGTGTCGAAATAGGCGGGGTAGGCTTTTTTTACCCGCTCCACGTGGGAATCCAGCACGTCCGCCTCGTTCTCGATGAGGCCGATGGCCACCATTTCCCGGATGGCCAGCGCGGCGAAATCCCCATCCGCCATGGACCACATCCCGTCGCCCTCGTCGCAGAAGTATTCGAGGCCCAGCCACACGGTATGTTCCGGGTCCCGCACCAGATAGGGCGACCAGTTGTTATACACCTGAAAGCGCCCCATGTGGACGCTGCGGTCATGCACATAGACCCAGTTATCCGGGATGATGCCGCCGAGGGTGGGGATCTTCGTCCGGTTCCTGAGCTTCAGCTTTTTCACCAGTACGCCCGCCGTCATGTAATCCCGGTAGGGCAGGCCCTCGGCGATGCGGCGGCAGTCGGCGGGAACGCCGTTCATCCCGGCGATCAGGTCCTTCAGCGGCATGGAGGAGATGACATAGTCGCCCTCGATGCGCTGCTCCCCTTCCGGCGTTTCGTATCGAAGCGCGGCAAGCGAGCCGTCCGCCCGCTTCTCGACGCCCGTCACCCGGCTGTTCAGCAGGATACGCCCGCCCATCTTCTCCACTTCCTGCGCCGTCAGCTCCCAGAGCTGACCGGGGCCAAGCTTCGGATAGGCAAATTCCTCGATGAGCGAGGTCTCCACCTTCCGATCGGACTTGCGGAACACCTTCCCCAGCATATCCTTCAGAATGGCCGTGACGGAGAGGCCCTTCACCCGCTGCGCGCCCCATTCCGGCGAGATCCGGCTGGGGTGCCGCCCCCAGAGATTCTCCGTGTAGTTCTCGAAGAACATGGAATAGAGCTTCCGCCCGAAGCGGTTGATATAAAAGTCCTCCAGCGATTTTTCCTCCCGCTTGAAGACCATGCTTTTCAGATAGCTGAACCCCACCGCCATGGTGGTGGGCAGGCCCATATTGCGGAAGGTCTCCCATTTCAGCGAGATGGGGTAGTCGAAAAACTTCCCGTCGAAATAAATGCGGGAGAGGCGGTTGCGCCGCAGCATGACCCGGTCGGTCCGCTCCGGGTCCGGCCCGCCGGGAACGGTGGTGCTCACGCGGCCCAGCGCCCGGTCATCCCCCGGAACGGCGCCCTGCGCGGGCAGGAGCTTTTCCCACCACGCGTTCACCTCCGGCACCTTGGAGAAGAAGCGGTGGCCGCCCATGTCCATCCGGTTGCCGCGGTAGTTCACGGTGCGGGAAATGCCGCCGAATACCCCGCTTTCCTCCAGCACTGCCACATCGTATCCGTCGGACCTGTCCAGCAGCTCATAAGCCGCCGTCAGCCCCGCGGGACCGGCGCCGATGATCAGCACGGTCTTTCTCTCTTTCATGGCAGCTTCCTTTCTCTACCCGGCGCTGCGTCCGGTCTCATTTCTTATAAATGACCAGCTTCCGCATGAGATAATTCCAGAAGAACACCAGCCCGGTGGCGATGATCTTCGACCACATCTCCCCTACGCCGAAGCCGCTCACCAGCACCCACATGATGAGCAGGTTCAGCAGCCAGCCGACGATGCTGGTCAGGTAGATCTGCGCCAGCTCTTTCCAGAGATTTTGTATCCCCTTGAACAGCAGGAGCTTTCCGAAGCCCCAGTTGGCAAAGGTGGCGATGATATAGGCGATGGTGGTGGCCAGCTCGTAGTTCATGCCCATGGGGGTGTTGAACAGGTAGAACAGCCCCCATTCCACGATGGTGGCAAGGCCGCCCACGATGCCGTAAAGAATCAGGTCCCGAAGTTTCTGTTTCATGTGTTTCCTCAAAAATGCAGATAATGATCGATGATAATACAGACGTGCTTTGAATTGCAGGTGAAAACCGCATCCCCCGAAAAAGCGTGCGCCGCTTGCGGCTCAGCCGTCCATGCGCTATACTCATTCCCGAAGGGAGTGAAGACCCATGGCGTTTGACCCGGAAGCGGCGGCGGCGCAGGTGCTGGAAGCGCTGCTGACCCGTCGGTACGCGGAATTTCGGTATGACGGCGGGACGTATCTCATCCAGCCGGACAATAACAAGGGCTGCGACTATGTGAGCATCTGGCGCACTTCGCCGAAAGCGGCCTGTCTCGGACAGGCCCTGTACGATATCTTCGACGGGGTGGATCTTTCCGCGGTGCGGGAACTGCTTGCGCTCCCCTGCCTCGGCGGCAGGAGCTTCCTCGCCCGGCTGGAAGCGGGGGAAATACTGTGGTCGGTGGAAGGCTGATGAAGGCTTTCCGCTTACTTACCTGTGCCGGTAAACAGGCTTCTCCAGCGCCGGGACGCGGACGCTGAACTTCCTCTCCGGCGTGTTGGACAGGGTCTCGGCGTAAATTTCCATGCGGCTGTCCACCTGATCGATATAGGCCAGCAGCTCGCTCTCAGCGCACTGGGGCACTACCGCCGCGCCGAATTCCGGCTGGCCGTGGTGAGAGAGGATGAGGTGCTGCAGCAGCATGGCCTTTTCCGCGGGCATTTCCCGCTTCGCGGCGACCTCGGCCACCTCCTGCGCGCCCATATACAGATGGCCCAGCAGCTTGCCCTCCACGGAATACTCCGTCACCAGTCCCAGCGGCGAAAGCTCAAATTCCCGCAGCTTGCCGAAATCATGGAGGAGCGCGCCGGAAAGCAGCAGATCCCGGTCGATGACCTCCGCATACAGCTCGGCGAAGAAGTCCGCCGTGCGCAGCATATTCAGCGTGTGCATCAGCAGCCCGTTCAGGAAGGCGTGGTGGACGCTTTTCGCCGCCGGGATCGTGCGGAACAGGTCGAGATGCCGCCCGAAGAGCTCCTCGCACAGGCCGCGATAGTCCCCGTCCTGCATGGTGGAGATGAGCTGCTTTATCTCCTGCACGGCGGATTCCTCCATCAGCGGCGCGGTGGGCACCAGCTCCCGCACGTTATATGCGTCCCTGTCGTTCTCGTTTGCGAAGCGGATGCGCTGCACATTGAACTGGGGCGCGCCCTTGAACTCCGTCACCTCGCCGCGCAGCTTCACCACGCGGCCGCTGTCCGCCTCGGTCATGCCGCCGGAATAGTTCCAGAGCTTCGCGTCGATGGAGCCGGAGGCGTCCGTCACCTTGGCGCTCACGTAGGCGCTGCCGGAAACAGAGGTCTTCAGCTGGATATGCTCAAAGAGGTAAAAGCCTTCGATCTGCTGGCCGGGCTGCATCGCCGCGACCGCGACATTGAATTCCATTCCGTTCTCCTTTCCGGGCGGCCTGCCGCCGGGAGTTTTTCTTTTTCTTACTATAACAGAAACGCCGCCTTTTGAAAAGACGGGCGGCGAATTTCGCGTGAAAAAGCGGCGCTATGGACAAGCGCCCGCGCCGATGCTATACTGAGCGTATGCCGCGCAAATCTGACAGATGGGAGCGAATACGATGGATAATCGAACTTCACAGAAGGCCGAGGGCCAGACCTATGAAAACCTCCGGAGTTTTTCCTTCTCCAGCTCCGGAATGATGCGCAACAGCCGCGTCAGCTACTGGCTCTGCCGGGAATCTGACGGGGTGGTGAGATACGAATGCGACCTCCCCCGCGGGTTCGACAAGCGCCAGAGGGTCCGATACGACCCGGGCGAGGCGGAATTTGCCGAATTTCTGCGGCTGGCACGCGAAGGGAAGCTGATCGAAACGCTGCAGGAGCAGTGCCCGGAGGACGCGATCCGGACGACCGATTCCAGCAGCGCCTTCTCCGTCGACTTTTGCGGCCGCGTCCCGCCGCTGACGGCATACCGCGGCGCGCCGGTCTGCGGCGAGCTGGTGGGGCGGCTGCGTGCGCTGGCGGAAGGGCATGAAGCCGAGGTTTACGAGGAATCCTTCGGGCTGACGGGCTCGATGGAAGCGTTCCAGAAAATCGAAAGCCCGGGCGTCAGCGCGGAACCGCCTGCGCCGGAAGCGGAAAAAGATGCGCCGAAAGCATGGGTCTTCTGCCCCGAATGCGGCACCAAGAACACCGGGCGCTTCTGCCGGGAATGCGGTGCGAAGCTGTCATGGCCCTGCCCCAAATGCGGCAAACGCAGCGACGGGAAATTCTGCCCGGAATGCGGCACGAAGCTGCGCTGAAAAATCGAACATACGTCAGGCACCGGCACGTATGCCGGTGCCTGATTTTGTCACGCGATGCCGAGGACCTCGTAGTCCTGCGCTTCCACCGCGGCCTTCAGCGCCGCGTCGTCCACGGGCTTGGAGAGGGTCAGCACCGCTGTCCCCTCGGTGAAGCTGGTCACGGCGTTCTCCACCCCGTCCACCGCCTCCAGCGCCTTCTTCACGCGCTTTTCGCAGTGGGTGCACATCATGCCCTCAATTTTCATCGTTTTCGTCATGGTCTTTGCCTCCAGTTCCGTATTGATCTCTCTGAGAAGCGAGGCGAGCGCCGCCTCATCCACCTGCCTGGCAGGCGCCCGGTCCCGCTTCGGGGAATACAGCTTCGTCAGATTCAGGCGCAGCGCGTTGCTGACCACGCAGAAGCTCGACAGACTCATGGCCGCCGCGCCGATCATGGGGTTCAGCTCCCAGCCGAACAGGGCAGCGTAGCACCCCGCCGCCAGCGGGATGCAGAGCGCATTATAGAAAAAGGCCCAGAACAGGTTCTCCCGGATGTTCCGCAGCGTCGCCCGGCTGAGACGCACCGCCGCCGCCACATCGTCCAGCTTACTGTTCATCAGCACGACCTCCGCCGCGTCGATGGCAACGTCCGTTCCCGCGCCGATGGCCGCGCCCATGTCCGCCGTGGTGAGGGCCGGAGCGTCGTTGATGCCATCGCCCACCATGAGGACCTTCCCCAGCGATTTCAGCCGCCGGACCGCCGCCTCCTTGCCCTCCGGCAGGACGCCCGCGACCACGTGGTCGATCCCGGCGGCGCGGCCCACCGCCTGCGCGGTGCGGCGATTGTCGCCCGTGAGCATGACCACCCGGATGCCCATCTGCTGCAGCTGGCGCACCGCCTCGGGGCTTTCCGGCTTCACCGGGTCCGCCACGGCGATCATGCCCAGCAGCCGCCCGCCGAGGGTAAAGAGCAGGGGCGTATTCCCCCCGTCGGCCAGCCGGTCCGCCTCGGCGGCCACCTCGGTCGGAAGGGGTGCGAGGGCCTCAATAAAGCTCCGGGAGCCGCCGCAGAGCGCTTCGCCATTGAGCTTTGCCCGCAGGCCGGAACCCGGCAGCGCCCGGAAATCGCTGACCTCCGCGGGCGCGATGCCCCGGCTTTCCCCCTCCCGCACGATGGCGCGGGCCAGCGGATGTTCGCTTTTCGCTTCCAGCGCGTAGGCCGCCGAAAGCAGTTCTTCTTCGCCCACGCCCGCACTGGGGACGAGGGCCGTCACCGCCGGTTCGCCCCGGGTGATGGTGCCGGTCTTATCCAGCACGGCAAGGGTGACCTTGCCGGTCTCCTCCAATGACGCCGCCGTTTTGAACAGCACGCCGTGCTTCGCCCCCACGCCGGAGCCCACCATGATGCCCACCGGCTGCGCCAGCCCCAGCGCGCAGGGGCAGCTGATGACCAGCACGGAGATGGCCCGCGCCAGCGCATAGCTGAAGGGCCTGCCGATGAGCAGCCATACGATGAGCGTGACGGCGGCGATGCCCACCACCGCGGGCACGAACACGCCGGAGACCCGGTCGGCCAGCTTGGCGATGGGCGCCTTGGTGGCGGCAGCGTCGCTGACCATGCGGATGATGCGCCGGAGAGCGGTATCCTCCCCCACGGCGGTGGCCTCGCAGCGGATATAGCCGGACTTGTTCACCGTGGCGGCGCTGACCCGGTCGCCGGGCGCCTTGTCCACGGGGATGCTCTCGCCGGTGAGGGCGGATTCGTCCACCGCCGTGTCGCCCTCCAGCACTTTCCCGTCCACCGGGATGCGTTCGCCGGGCCGGACCGCGAAAACGTCGCCCTTCACAACCTCCGAGGCCGGAACCGTCTTTTCCGCGCCGTCCCGGATGACCGTCGCGGTCTCCGGACTCAGGCGCATCAGGCTTTTCAGCGCGTCGGTGGTCTTGCCCTTGCTGCGGGCTTCCAGCAGCTTGCCCACGGTGATGAGCGCGAGGATCATGGCGGCGGACTCAAAATAGAAGCTGCCGGACCATTCCGCCGCCGCGGCCGCATCACCGAGCCGCAGCGAAGCCAGCAGGCGGAACAGCGCGTAAACGCTCCACAGGAAGCTGGCTGAGGAGCCGAGGGCCACCAGCGTATCCATATTGGGCGCGCCGTGCAGCACGCTGCGGAAGCCGGAAACGAAAAATTTCTGATTGATGACCATCACGGCGGCGGCCAGCAGCAGCTGCACAAGCCCCCGCGCCGCCGGATCAGATGCGAGAAAGGCGGGCAGCGGCCAGCCCCACATGGAGTGGCCCATGGAAACATACATCAGCACCGCGAGGAAGCCGAGGCTCCACAGAAGTCTCCGCCGCAGCACCGGGGTCTCCCGGTCGGCGAGGGCGTCCGATTCCGCTTCCGCCTTTGCCGCGCCCTTCGGCGAAGCCCCATACCCTGCCGCGACGACGGAGGCGACGACCGCCTCCTCCGAGGCGCTGCCCTCCACGCCCATGCTGTTCGTCAGCAGGCTGACGGCGCAGGCCGTCACCCCCGGCACTTTGGAGACCGCCTTTTCCACCCGCGCCTGACAGGCGGCGCAGCTCATGCCCGTTACGGTATA
>JAZQQF010000078.1:0-5669 GCA_045628925.1 Oscillospiraceae bacterium
GAGGTGTGAAAATGTCAGAGTTTGAAAGCATTGTAATTGGCGAAAACGGCATACCATCGCTGATTGTCACGATTATTATGATGATTGTGATTCCGGTCGCCTTCTTCGTCTATTGGCGAAAGAAACATAAACCGCAAACTAAAATCAGCTATCTCATTGCCGGTGCTGTCGGTTTTATCGTATCTGCCCGCGTCTTGGAACTTGGGGTACACTTGGTCTGTATTGTTGCGGACAATCCTGTTTCACGGTTCATCAACGGAAATACCGTTGCCTTTGTCCTTTACGGAATCGTCATGGCAGGCGTGTTTGAGGAGTGCGGACGGTACATTGTTCTGAAGTACATCATGAAAAAGAATCGTACCCCTGAAAATGCAATTTTGTACGGAATCGGTCACGGAGGGATCGAGATATTGGCGGTGCTTCTGCCTTCGATGATCCTGTATCTTGTCATTGCGGTGCTTTTCTCTGCAGGAAATATCGAAAATGCCCTCAGTACATTGAATATCACAGAGGAAACTGCTACCGCTGCACTGCCGTCTGTTCAAGCCTCTGCCGCATTTGACTATGCAATGATGGCCATGAACATTATTGAGCGTTTGTTTGCGGTGCTCTCACACATCGGACTCTCGGTTATCGTGTATTACGGTGTCAGCAACGCAAATAGAGCTTGTCTGCCGGCGGCAATCATCCTGCATATGCTGATGGATACCTTCCCGGCACTGTACCAGAGAACTTTAGTGCCACTGTGGTCGGTTGAGGTTTGGGCTGCTGTATGGACTGCTGTAATTGTATTCATTGCAGTAAAACTTTATAGAAAAATGAAAGCACAATGAAAGCACAGCCGATTGATGAATAGTATGCTATGAGACAAATCCCGGTTTGTAGAGTCAGGGAGGTCAATTTGACCTCCCTTTTCTTTTGCCATACGAAAAATTCGTAGGTGCTCGACTTTGTGTGTTTTTGCCAAAGACATAGTGTATTCTGCTGAAAAGGCTTGATTTTATAAGGTGTTTCTTGACCTGTGAGAAACTGTAAGCATGGACTGAAAAATAAAACAATCAAATCCGAACTGGGAGAAGACAAAAATCGACTTGCATTCTGCATCCGGCTGTGCTATAATACAGAAGCATTGCGGATATAGTTCATCGGTAGAACACCGGCTTCCCAAGCCGGATAGGTGGGTTCGATTCCCATTATCCGCTCCAGATCAGAGCAGGAGTTGTCCTGCTCTGATTTTATATTCAGCGAATTATCATAATCGCATTTCGCAATTTCAATCTTGCTTCTTGACAGAAACGATGCTATACTATCATGTGATTTGAGAATGAAAGAGAGAGGGAAAACGTGAATAAACAGGAGCTTGTGAAAAAAGCCGCAGCGAAGACGGGCATGACACAGAAGGAAGCCGGGGCGGTTTTAGAAGCCGCGCTGGATGCGATCGTCGAGGCGGTCGCTGCGGGCGAGAAAGTGCAGCTGGTCGGCTTCGGAACGTTTGAGAGCCGGAAGCGGGAAGCCCGCGTCGGGCGCAATCCGAAAAACGGGGAGCCGGTGGAGATCACGGCGGGAACGGTCCCGTCCTTCAAGGCAGGCAAGAATTTCAAGGAATCAATGAACTGAGAAAAAACAGGGCTGCGGTCGATGACCGCAGCCCTTTCATTATTTCGTTCAGGGGAGATTATGACTCTGGTCCCGCCAGCCGCGGGAATTGCTTTCGTGCGCAGCCTCGGAACTGCTGCCCCGATCCTGCACCAGCTGGCGCAGCCCGTCCATCCGTTCGTCCAGTTCCGCGCTCATCTCCGCGCAGGCGGTAAGCTCCCGGGTCATTTCCTCCGTGAAATGGAAATCCTTCTTGTAGCGCAGCTGATGCTCCAGCGTCGCCCAGAAATCCATTGCCAGCGTCCGCAGCTGGATCTCCACGCGCATATAGCGCTTCTCATGGGCGAGGAAAATGGGAACGGAAACGATCATATGTAAGCTCCGGTAGCCGTTGGGCTTCGGATTGCGGATATAGTCCTTCCGCTCGATGAGGATGATATCGTCCTGCTTCATCAGCGCGTCGGCAAGGATCTGCACGTCTTCCGGGAAAGAGCAGATGACGCGGACGCCTGCCACGTCGTTCAGATTCTCCTCGATGGATTCCACCGAGAAGGGGAAGCCTCGCCGTTCCAGCTTTTCCCGGATGCTGGGAAGGGTCTTCAAGCGGCTCTTGATGCCGGTGATGGGGTTGCGGTCGAACTGCAGGGAAAACTCCTCGTTCAGCACGTTGAACTTCGTGACGACCTCCATCATCGCGCAGCGATAATAGCTCATGAGCTTGTTCAGCTCATGCATATGTGAAAGTGTAACGTCGATCGCATTGGATTCCATAAAATCCCGAAAGGCCTGACCGGCAGGTTCTGCGGTGTCTTTAGCCATTCTGCACAGCCTCCTCAGATATTATTTGCAATAATTGTACTCCTTCCACAATCGGAAGTCAAACCCATTCCTCGACCTTTACAGGAAATTTACAATCCGGCGGTCATCGGAAGCGCCCCGGGCATAGAATGCCATGGAGCCGCAAGGCTACCACCTTTATCGGGAGAATGCTTATGGCGATCTTTACCAATCAGGCGCGTCTGTCCTATAACGGGATCACGACGACCTCCAACACGATCTCCGGCGAGCTGGTGGAGGCACTGTCCGCCACCAAGACCGCCGTGGTGGAGAACTATACCCGCGGCGACCGCATCACCTACCTCATCAATATCGTGAATGCCGGCGCCGTCGGCTACAATGATCTGACCGTGACCGACGATCTGGGGACTTACGCGGCAGGCACCGCGACCGTGACCCCGCTCACGTATACGGACGGTTCGCTCCGCTACTATCAGAACGGCGTGCTGCAGGCCGCACCGACGGTGACAGCCGGGCCGCCCATGACGGTCGCGGGCATCAGCGTTCCTGCCGGCGGGAACGTGACGCTGGTGTATGAGACCACCGCCAACGACTTCGCGCCGCTGGAAGGCGGCGGCAGCATCGTCAATACCGCGACTTTGAACGGTGCGGGCCTGACGAATCCCGTCACCGCTGCGGAGACCGTGACGCCCGCCGCGGCGGCGGAGCTGCAGATCAGCAAGTCCGTTTCGCCCAGCACGGTCACGGAAAACGGGACGCTGACCTTCACGTTTGAAATTTCCAATACCGGCAACACGGACGCAACGGCGGCAGACAACGTGGTGGTCAGCGATACCTTTGACCCGATCCTGAACCCCATCACCGTCACGCTGAACGGCGCGACCCTCACGCCCGGTACCGATTACACCTATAATGCGGCGACCGGCGAATTTGCCACCGTTCCGGGCGCCATCACGGTGCCGGCGGCGGCCTACGCGCAGGATGCGGGGACCGGGCTGGTCTCCACCTCGCCCGGGACCTCCACGCTGGTGGTCTCCGGTATCGTATAACAGAAAGGGGAGCGCTCGCGCGCTCCCCGATTTTTGTTAAGTCTCCTCCGGCAGCAGCTCATAAGCCAGCCGGGGATCGCCGTTTTCCAGATAGATGACGCCGCAATACCGAAAACCGTGCTTCGTGACCACGTGCTGCATGACCCGGTTATCCCGGTGCGTGTCGATGCGTACGTGAGGCCGGATGCCGCGGCAGAACGCCAGCACGTCGGTGAACATCCCGTGCCCCGTCCCGTCCGACGCGATGCGGTGGATCGTCCCGTAGGGGGCATCGGAAAGCCACCGGCCCCCGTCGATGCGGGAATAGGTGGGATCCGCACCGAGGATGAACGCGAACGCGCCGTGTACTTCGCCGCCTTCTTCCACCACGTACAGCTGCCGTTTCGGGATATCGGAAGTCAGCAGCTCGAGGGAAGGATGACCGCCCGCCCACTGGTGCGGATTCCCGGTCTTTGCCATACACGCCCGCGCCGCGGCATACACCTGCATCAGCCGGGGAAGGTCGCTCAGTTCAGCCAATCGGATCGTGCGCATCATTTCACCACCACATTCTGCTCGCCCAGCATCTCCTTCAGCTCCCGGATGAGGGAGGGGTGGAGCCAGCATCGGGCTGCGATCGTTTTTTTCGTGTCCCGGAAATAGAGCTTGATGGTCTCCCGGTCGCTGTCTTCACCTTCAAACATGAAGAGGATCTTCTCTAAACGGCGGTATTCCGCGCTGTCTCTCGAAGCGAGCTGCACCCAGAGCGTACGGCTTTTGGGCACTTCGGGCGCAGGGACAGGCTCGACGGCTTCCGGCGGGGGAGGCGGCGCTTCCCGCTGCGTCCTGCGCGGGGCAAAGCTGCGGCCGGAGGCGAAGCGGGGGATACCGTTGCCCTCCAGCAGACAGATCTCCTCCGTCATCAGCTGGGGGTCCTTTTCGTCCCGCACGGAGATCTTGCCCCGCGCATAAATGGAAACGCCTTCACTGAGCTTTCCGTTCCACGAATCCAGCGTGCGGGAGAACACCAGCAGCTCCATGCTGCCCGCGCCGTCCTCCAGCGTGACATAGGCCATGAGAGAGTTGTTTTTCGTGGTCTTGGTCTTGAAGGTGGAGATGACGCCCGCGACCAGAATAGCCTGCCCGTCCCGATACGCGCCGTTTTCTTCGCCGGATTCAAAGGCGGCCATCACTTCGCCGATGGAGACCGCTCCGGCCCGTTTGGCCGCTTCCCGGTAATCGTCCATGGGATGCCCGGAAAGATAAAGCCCCGTGACCTCCCGCTCCATGAGCATCTTTTCGCGGGCGGTCAGCTCCGGCAGCTTCGGCAGGGTGAGCGCGTGCTTTTCCGGCTCCTCGCTCATGCCGAACAGGTCGAACTGGCCCTCCAGATTGCCGCGCTGGTCGGCCTGGATATCGTCCATCAGCTGGGCATAGACCGCCAGCAGCTGCCGCCGATTGGCGCCCAGACTGTCGA
Organism: Oscillospiraceae bacterium; assembly: GCA_045628925.1. GTDB lineage: Bacteria > Bacillota > Clostridia > Oscillospirales > Oscillospiraceae > UBA1774. Next base: position 4,900 of record JAZQQF010000078.1, read on the forward strand.
AGGCGCCGGCCTTGATGAGGCTTTCCGCCTCGCGCTTGTTCAGCTCCGGGCCGCACATCCGCTCGCAGAAATCCTGAAACGAAGTGAACGGCCCGTCCTGCTCACGTTTGAGCATGACCGCGCGGATGAAGCTGCGGCCGATGCCCTTTACGGCGGCAAGACCGAAGCGGATGCTGCTGCCCGTGTCGGTGAAGCCGTCGTTGGATTCGTTGATATCCGGCGGCAGCACGGGGATGCCGGAGGCGCGGCAGTCGGCGATATACTCTGCCACCTTGGCGGTATTGTCCGGCACGGAGGACAGCACCGCCGCCATGTATTCGCAGGGGTAATGGTATTTCAGATACGCCGTCTGATAGGCGATGATGGCGTAGCTCACCGCGTGGGCCTTGTTGAAGGCGTAGTTGGCAAAGGCGAAGATCTCGTCATAGATCGCGTCCGCCACCTCGGCGGGCACACCGTTGGACACCGCGCCGCAGATGTTTCGGGCCGGGTCGCCATGGATGAAGGTCTGCCGTTCCTTGACGATCTCCGCCTGCTTCTTTTTGGACATGGCCCGGCGGATCATATCCGCCTGCCCCAGCGAGAAGCCGCCCAGCTTGCGGAAAATCTCAATGACCTGCTCCTGATAGACGATGCAGCCGTAGGTCACCTTGAGGATCGGCTCCAACTGGGGTACCCGATAGGTTACCAGAGCGGGATTCAGCTTGTTGGAAATAAAGGTCGGGATCGATTCCATGGGGCCGGGACGATACAGGGCCACGATCGCCGTC
>JAZQQF010000079.1:0-2436 GCA_045628925.1 Oscillospiraceae bacterium
TTCCCCGGAAAATCTCGCACAGTCCGATCCTGGTGCATGAGCTGGAAAAGGATATCCTGCATTTCTCCGGCGGCAACAGCGAGAACTACAATAAGGACGTCAATTCCGTCTTCTGAGCGGCAGCGTCTGCGGTTTGACCGGCACTTTCCTGCGTGGAAGTGCCGGTTTCGGTTGACAAACGCGCTTTCCCGTGATAGTATCATATCACACTATGGAAATAAAGCGAGGGAGCGAAATGTCTGACCTGCATTCGGAAACCACCGACCGGCTGTTTGATGCGATCCTGTCCCTGCGGGACCGGGAGGCGTGTTATGCCTTTTTTGAAGATCTCTGCACGATCACGGAGCTGCAGGCCATGTCCCAGCGCTTCCACGTGGCGGAGCTGTTGGATAAAGGCCTTGTTTACAGCGAGGTGGGGAAGGCTTCCGGGGCCAGCAGCGCCACCATCAGCCGCGTGAATCGCTGCCTGCAGCACGGCGCGGGGGGCTACCGTGCGGTGCTGGATGAGATGAAGGATGGGGAAACCTGATTTCGGAAAAGGAGCGGTGAACATGGAAAACCGCAGTTTTCGGAGTTCGCGGCTGTATGCGATCCTGTGGACGGCGGCCGTATGCCTGCTGGTGTGCGCCGGGGTATTCGCCTTTCGGAAAGCGCAGACGCCGGGGCGGGACCTCAGGGAAAACGAAGTCCTTGTGGCGGACGGGTATCTTTTTTTCAAAAGCTACGGGGATATCTACGGGCAGCTGGGGGAGGACGAGCGCAGCCTGCCCTATAAAGAACCCTATTCCGTCGAATACGTGCGGTCGTATTACTGGGATGGGTGGACGTGGCAGGGAGAACCGTGCGAACAGGCCGCCCAATGCCTTGCACTGAACGCGGAGGACTGGCGCATCCCGGAAGGGCTGACCAAAACGGAGGAATACTGCTCCGTCACCCATCTGTATGCGCGGGAGGACGGCAGCGCGGTCACGCCCTGTTCCCTCTGGCACGCGGCGTGGGCGGACAGCCCGGAAAACAGCAGCGCACGCATCACGGCAGAAGCGAAATTCGGCGCTTATGATTTTGAACCGCACGGGAGCCGGTCCGGCATCGGAGACGACGTGTTCCGCACAAACGGGCCGATGGAGCCGACCCGGCCCCACTTCGGCGACTATGATTCGTATATCGGCTCCGCGAGGCTGGCGATCGCGGAAACCGAAAGCCGGACGGAAGTCATCCTGACGGTGGGAAACGTGGGCATTTATCTCATAGCGGACGGCATCCCGCGGGAGAATATCGTCGACCTGCTGGTGTCCATTGCCGGGGCGCTGGGGGAAAGCGTGACGCTGGAGGAATACTGCGCGATGCTGAAAGCGGAAATGAACTGAAAAACGGACCCGCCGGAAGGGCTTCCTTCCGGCGGGTCTATCTGTTTATTCTGTGCTGAGGATACGGTATCGGAACACGCAGGGCTCGCGTCCCTCCGTGTCGTGAGGCGAGGATACGATCTCGCTCAGCTCCAGCTTGACGCCCAGCATAATCTCGTAATGGAATTTGAAGTGCCCGCCGCAGCAGTAGCAGTATTCCCGCGGAATGGCATAGTCGCGCTTGACGCGGCTCACCGTCGGGCAGACGCACTCAAACCGGTCCGCCGGATGGTTGGAGACCGCGTGGACGAGGAGCGCCCCGTCACCGTCCAGCTCGGCGGAGCCCATATTCAGATACGGGCGCGCGCTGATGAGCTTCAGCCGCTCTTCGATGGGCAGCTCCTGCTGGATCCGGGCGAACTCCTTCGACGCTTTCAGCCGCGCACCGCTCCTGCAGCAGGCGTTTGCCTCTAAAATCTCCTGCACCCGCCGGGGCGGCAGCTTCGCGTTCATCACGTCCAGCGCCTGCTTGAAATAGGCGGATTTTATCTTTTTATTCGTTTTCGATACGACGGTTTCATAGCCCTGATCGATCTCGCGGACGATGTCTTCCCCGACCGCAAATTCCACAAGGGTCTCTCTGAACTTCTCCGGTGATGGCATACGTTCTCCTCCCGCAATAGGTTTGAGGTGGATCTCTGAAAAAGCACCAGCCCGGGAGCCGAAGCCTTTTCAAAGCGATTACATGGATCCTGCGCGGCAGCCCGGAGCCCACGCGGAATGCTGCGCCGGAGGGTACATCCGATGCAGGTCAGACGAGATTGGGCCCCGTGCCTTTTTTCACGGTTTCATCGGTTCCCACATTCAGGGCCCGACCGGCAGCAAGCGCGTCGATCCTGGCCTTCATCCGGTCATATTTGGCGATGACGCTTTTCGCGTGCGGGTCATCAGAATACTGGTACGCAATTTTATAGCAGCCAAGGTTATTATTCAGCTCCGGCCACTGTTTGACCAGCGTGCTGTCGTCCAGCTCCTTCTTGACAAGACTGTCAAACAGATCCGGGCGCTCCTTGATGTAGGCTTTGCAAGC
>JAZQQF010000080.1:0-5704 GCA_045628925.1 Oscillospiraceae bacterium
CGGAAAGGTGTCGGGAAACCTACGGTTTCCTGACTGCCCTTCTTTCTCTCCACTTTCTTCGGGCAAGCGAAGAAAGTGGAGCCGCCGGAGGCAGCGGCACCATCTTGCAGTTCCGAATGCACCCCCGGCGAATCCGTACAACCTCTGCGGGCGCATCGTGATGCGCCCCTACGGGAAGAGCCGGACACTACGCAGAGCCGCCGGCGGCAGCGGCACCATCTGACATATCCGCACCTATCCCCGGCGGATCCGCACCGGCGGCGACAGAATAAAAAACAGAGGAACGCGGCGAACGCATTCCTCTGTTTCGTTTCAATCTTACACCAGCCGGTTCGTCAGCGTCCCGATGCCCTCGATGCTGACGGACACCACGTCGCCCTTTTTCAGCCATGTGCGCTGACCCTTGGGCTTGCCCAGAATGACCCCGGCGGGTGTGCCGGTGAAGACCAGATCGCCGGGCTTCAGGGGCAGAAAATCGCTCACGTAGCGGACGATCTCCGCGCAGGAGAAGAGCATATTCGTCACGTCGTCGTCCTGCACGGTCACGCCGTTCACGGCGCAGGTGATGCGGTGGGGCTGCGCCGGGTCAAATTCGGCGGCGGGCACGATCCGCGGCCCGATGGGGGCAAAGCCGGGGAAGGTCTTGCCGATGAGCCACTGGTTGGAGCGGAACTGGCAGTCCCGCGCAGAGAGGTCGTTCCCGCAGGTATAGCCGAAGATGGCCGCCTGCGCTTCTTCCAGAGAGGCGTGGTAGACCTCCTTCCCGATGACGGCCACCAGCTCGGCCTCATAGTCATAGCAGCGGTGCCATTCGGGGAGCGTAATTTCGTCCCCGTCGGCGGCCAGCGCGTCCGGGAATTTGGAGAAGATGACCGGCTCGGTCGGCGCTTCGCCGCCGGTCTCCTCGGCGTGGGAACGGTAATTCAGCCCCACGCAGACGATCTTTTCGGGTTTATCAGACAATGCGATCCACTCCTTTTCAGATGCCGGGGACGCAGCCCCGTCGAAACCGGGAAAAATCCCGGACGTTAGCTTGTAATGACGCTTCGGATTTGTTAAACTGAGGGGGTAAAGGAGGCGTTTTCCATGGCTGAGACCTTTCACTGCAACGCACGCCTGCGCGTTTCCGGCAGCGCGGAGGATCCGCGCTTTGCCTTCGGCCCCGGGACGGCCCGCCTGCTGGAGGGCATCGTGGAGCTAAGGTCGCTGAATCAGGCGGCAAAGCGCATGGGCATGGCCTATTCCAAGGCGTGGAAAAGCATCCGGGATACGGAGGCGCAGCTGGGCTTCGAGCTGATCGAGCGGCACGCCCAGCACGGCAGCGTCCTCACCGAGAAGGGGAAGCGCTTTCTGGATTGCTTCCTCCGCGCCGAGGAGGCCGCCAACGCCGCCGCCGAGGCGGTGTTCGCAGGCTGGGAGGAATGAGCGCTCAGAGCATATTCCGGAAATAGGGCCCCAGCGTCCGCGCTTCGGGCCAGGGCGCTTTTTCCATGAGGAGACGCGCGGCGGCCTCGCATTCGGCTTTGCTCTCCGTGGTGAAAAAGGCAGTCACGAAATCCAGCCCGCGCAGGTCCTTATCCCCGATATACAGCGGCACCGCGTTCAGCAGCGCGCTGTACTGCTTCCGGTGGCACAGGACGGTGAACTCCGTACCCTGCCGGTCGCGGAGCTTCTGCCGCCCGTCGCAGCTGCCGCAGCCGGATTTCCCCTGCATGGGGCAGCAGCGGTAGAGCATCAGGGGCAGATGCCCGTAGGCGATGACGCCGCGAGGGATGCTGCCGGAGAGATGCGGCACGGCCTTCATGCTCACTTCCGGACTCAGCAGCGCTTCACTTACGCCGATGGCGGCCCACTCCCGCAGAGAGCGGGAATTGAGGATGTTCAGATCGTGCCCGCCGGAAACGGCGAAGCCCAGCTCCCGCGCCAAGCGCACCGTGCCGGGGTTCCCGGCGCAGACGGTCCTGAGGCCCAGCGCTTTCAGCGTTTCCAGCCTTTCCCGCAGCGCGGCTTCCTGCGTGGGGAAGACCAGCCGCGGCACTTCGCCCATGAGCTTTTCGCCCAGCGCTTCGATGCATTCACGGTCGATTTCCTCCACGGGGAGGGTGATCCGTTCCGCTTCGGGCAGGTCGAATAACTGCTCCTTCGTTTCAAATCTGAGACGCAGCTTCGGCTGCGTTTTTCTGTTTTCCGGGGTTTCCGGCGTGAACGTGCCGACCGTCTCGTGGGGCGGGACGGTCTCGCGCAGCGTGAGAAGCCTGTCCAGCGCGTCCCGGCGGAGAGGGTTCAGCTTCGCGGTATAGCCGGGGTCGCAATTTTCCTGCAGCTCCCGCAGCACGAAGGGGGTGCCGCCGGTCTTTTCCAGCGCGGCGCGGGCTTCCATGGGCTTCGTGCGCACCTCCTCCGGCGCTTCGCCGGAAACGGTGACGGAGTGCGTCCCGTCCGTCACGGTGAGGGAGGCGGGCGCATCCGGCAGCACGGTGAGGGCCATGTCCACCGGGACGCGGCTCAGTTCCCGCCGATACAGCCCCGCAAGCTCGCCCAGCACGGCGGCGGAATCCGATTTGTCCGCCTCGGTGCGGACGCCGAACATGGATAGATTGCGCTTGCCGGTGAGGTACCCGTCCGTAAAGCCACTGCGGGAAAAGACCTTTTCCAGCCGGGTCAGGTCGTAGGCTTCCCCGTCCACAGCTTTGCGGCAGGCGTCCACCGCGGCGGCCACGTATTCCGGGCGGCGCAGGCGGCCCTCAATTTTCAGCGAACACACGCCCGCGTCCGTCAGCTCCCGCAGATGGGGGACGAGGCAGGCGTCCTTCAGACTCAGAGCATAGGGCCGGTCGCCCGCCCGGAAGTCCAGACGGCAGGGCTGGGCGCAGAGACCCCGGTTGCCGCTGCGCTCCCCCAGCATGGCGGAGAGCAGGCACTGGCCGCTGAAACCCATGCACAGCGCGCCGTGGACGAAGGTCTCCAGCTCGATGTCCACCGCGTCGCGTATCTTGCGGATTTCCGTGAGGCTCAGTTCCCGTGCGAGGATGGCGCGGGTAAAGCCCCTTTCCTGCATGAGCTTTGCGCCCTCCGCATTGTGGACGCACATCTGCGTGGAGGCATGGCGGGCAAGAGAGGGCACGTGCTCCCGGAACAGGGACACCGCCGCCATGTCCTGCAAAATCACCGCGTCCGCCCCGGACCCGGCCACCTCCCGCACCGTATCGTACAGCGCGGGCAGCTCCGTATCCGTTACCAGCGTGTTCACCGTCACATGGACGCGGACGCCCCGGCCGTGACAGTAGCTGACCGCTTTTTTCAAATCGTCGTCTCCGAAATTATCCGCCTTGCGCCGGGCATTGAAGCCCTTCGTGCCCAGATAGACCGCGTCGGCCCCGCTGCGCACGGCGGCCAGCAGCTGCTCGGAGCCGCCCACAGGCGCCAGTATCTCCATCAGTCGATGACCCTGATGGAGGTGATGACCGGCTGGAAGGAGCGGGGCACGGTGCCGTTATCGTCGGAGACCGGGGTGTCCTGACAGATGGCGTCCACCACCTCCATACCGGAGGTGACCCAGCCGAAGCCGGCATAGTTCCCGTCCAGGAAGGTGCTGTCCTCATGGACGATGAAAAACTGGCTGCTGCCGGAATTGAAGTCGTTGGCGCGGGCCATGGACAGCACGCCGCGCACATGGCTGATATCGTTCTCCACGCCGTTGTTGGCAAATTCGCCCCGGATGGGGTTCTCGCTGCCGCCGGTGCCGTTGCCCTTCGGGTCGCCGCCCTGGATCATGAAGCCGCTCATGACGCGGTGGAAGGTCAGTCCGTCGTAGAAGCCCTCATTGGCGAGGTTAATGAAATTCGTCACGCTGATGGGCGCGGTGTCCGCATCCAGCTCGGCGGCGATGACGCCGTAGTCCTGCACCTCGATCTCGATGTGATGCAGGCCCTTGAGATAGGGCGAATCGTCGTCCGCTTCCTTTTTGCAGCCGCAGAGCAGGGCCGCGAGGCAGAGGACGGTGAGCACAAGAACGGATAGCTTTTTCATAAAACAATACCTCCTGCGTATGCTGTGGATATCTTACCATGCTACAGCATAGCACAGCACGCCGCGCTTTTCCAGTACCCCCGGCGATTTTCGATCTGCGCGGAAAATGATGAAAGCGCCCGAAACAGGGCTTGCAAGCTCCGGCGCGGTTTGATATAGTATATCAGTTCCGGTATGAACGAAACGCGGAAGGGAAGAGACAGTGGGATGAGCGGGCATAAGCACGGGAAACAATCGAACAGAAAGCTCCTGCGCTGGCTGCCTGCCGCCGGGATGCTCACGCTGTTTGCGCTGGGCCTCCTTGTGTGGAAGCCTGCCGAGGATCAGCCGGAGCCGGGGAACGGACAGACCGTTCTCTCCGTAACCGAGACCGAGCCGCCGGTGACCTTTTCCGGCGCGGAAAACGTGGCGCTGCGGGTCATGAGCACACCGGAGCCGATCCCCGTTCCGTCGGGCACGGGGCGGTACGTTTCAGACGGGCGGACGGACGGCTACGCGGTATCCCCCAGGGCGGACGCCTGCTGGCCCGGCATGAGCGACCTTGCCGAGGCCGCCCAGCAGCACACCTGCCGCTTCATGAGCGGCAGCGGCGAGCTGCTGCCGGATTACGATTTCGGCGACGCGGTGCCCGAATCCCAGCCGGTGGAGGACAGCTTTTTCTCCGACAGCGTATTCATCGGCAATTCCCTCGAGCAGGGCTTCATGCTCTATGCGGGACTGCGGACGGCGGATATCTTCGCCACCCAGTCCATCAACGTGACGAACATCTATTTCACCAAGGTGGTGGAGGACGAGGAGGCCGGGATGCTCACCCTGCTGGAGGCCATGGCGCGGAAGCAGTATGCCAAGGTCTTCGTCATGTTGGGCGTGAACGAGCTGAGCTACGCCACGAAGGACAGTTTTTATAACGAATATGCCCAGCTCATCGACGATATCCGCGAGATGGAGCCGGGCGCGGACATCTTCCTCCAGTCCATCACGCCCGTGTCGGCGAAGGAAAACGAAGCCAGCACGGTCTTCAATAACAAACGCATCCACGAATTCAATGAGATCATTCAGCAGCTGGCGGCGGACAAGGAGGCCCATTACCTCCATGTATACGACGCGCTGGCCGATGAGGACGGCTGCCTGCCGGAGGGCTCCAGCGACGACGGCATCCACCCCTACCCGAAGTATTATTCCCGCTGGCTCACCTACCTCCGCAGCCATACGGTGACGGAGGTCATCCGATGACCCTGCGGTATACGGCGCGGCCCGAGGACGAGGGACGGACGCTCCGAAGCGTGATGCGCAGCTCTCTGCGGCTTTCCGCTGCCCGCATCCGGGCGCTGAAGGCCGCTGACGCTTTTCTGGTGAACGGGGAAGCGGTGTTTTCCAACTGCGTCCTCCATGCGGGGGACGAGATATCCCTCACGCTCACCGAGCCTGCGCCGGACTATCCGGCGGAGGACGGGGAAGTGAAGATCCTCTATGAGGACGAAGTTCTGCTGGCGGCGGACAAGCCGCGGGGCATGATCGTCCACCCCACCCACAGCCGCTATGCGGGCACGCTGGCGAACCGGGTCTGGGGCCATATCCGGCGGAACGGCGGGGACGGCTGCCATATCGTGAACCGGCTGGACCGGGACACCGGCGGCGTCGTCCTCTTTGCGAAGAACAGCCACGTCTGCGCGCT
>JAZQQF010000081.1:0-4892 GCA_045628925.1 Oscillospiraceae bacterium
CCGCCGAGCTGAAGGCCGCGTGCGACGTGCTGGTCGAGCAGAAGCCTGTCGTTCAGGCTTACGTCATGGATCAGATCTACGACAAGATGGAGCACGAGGAGGCGTGGATCGCCACCTATTACGCGGGCGATTTCCTCCAGATGCAGGCGGAAAATCCCGACCTCGCCTTCTATCATCCGAAGGAGGGCTTCAATCTTTTCATCGACGCGATCTGCATCCCGAATTCCTGCGAGCATCAGGCCGAAGCGGAGGCTTATATCAATTTCCTCTGCGATCCTGAGATTTCCGGCCAGAACCTCGACTATCTCGGCTACTCCACCCCCATCGAGGAAGCGCGGCAGTATATGGACCCCGAATCCGCCAACAGCCCCATCGCCTACCCCGATGACAGCATTCTCGCCCGCGGCGAAGCCTATCTGAATCTCCCCACCAGTGCGACGCAGGAGATGGATTCTCTGTGGCTGAATGTCAAGACCTCCGGCGGCGGCAATACGCTCATCATCTGCATCGTCGGTCTGGTGGTGGTCGCCGCGGTCTGCGTGTTCTTCGTACTGAGAAAGAATAAGAAGAAAAAGGCCAGACGTGCCGCCACAGGTAAGTAAGCATATCTGCATAGACATCACATCGGGAGAAAACGCTCTGCGAGCCTTTTCTCCCGATGCTTTGCATTGGCACAAAAAAGCTTCCCGCACCGGAGCGCGGGAAGCAGAAAATCGGGGGAAGGGAAATTACTTCGTGCCGCCGTAGACGATGCGGGATTCCTTATACATCTCCTCGCGGAAGGCGGGGGTCAGGAAGTGGGCGGCATAGAAGCTGTAGAAGCTGGGCTTGCCGGGCTTGCAGACGCGGTCCACGTACTCGCGGGCGATGCGGCGCTGCTCCTCTTCGGGCAGAGCGGCAAAGGCGGCGCCCTTCTCGTTGTCGGTCATCTTGGACATGACTTCTTCGGGCATATTCATGGGATAGGTGGCGATGAGGATCTTGTCGCCGAAATCGTCCCAGATCTTGTAGCAATCGTTCATCAGCTGAGGAGCCCAGGCATCCCAGCCGGCGGCGATGTAGTTGTGCACCTGCTTGTAGTTGTTGCCGCAGGAGTGCAGCTCGCAGAAGATGCCGTTGGCGTGCAGGAAGTCGGTCAGCTTGCGCATATGGGGAACGATCATCTTCTCGGCCAGCGCGGGCGCGAAGAAGGTCTCCTTCTGGGAACCCCAGTCATCATGGAAGAAGACGGCGTTCACATTGGGGAAGTACTTGATGACGTGCTCGAAGATGTTGATATACAGGTCGGTGAGCTTCTCAAAGAAAGCGGTCACGTCTTCCTGAGAATCCTCGTCAGCCAGCGCAAGGATGGCGCCCTCGAAGTCCATCAGGGAGATCAGTCTCTCATAATAGCCGGTCTGGAACCAGATCTGGTTGAAGTTCTCGGGCTTCAGGAACGTGCCGTTGTTCTTGGCAGCGGAGCCTTCCCAGTCCCAGGAGTCCACGTCGGGCCAGACGACCTTTTCGCGCCACTCGGAGATATCATCCAGGAAGGGATCGCCGGGACGGACCATGGAGCCGCCAACGGTCTTGATGTATTCCCATTCCACGCCGAACATATCCTTGCCGCCGCCTTCGGTATTGGCATCGAAACGGCCGGCCTCGAACACGAAGCCGCGGGCCACGTTATCGGGAATGATGCGGGGAGTGAAGATGGTGGCGTCAGTCGCCTGGAACGCCTGCCACCAGGGCTCCATCTTGAAGGTGGTGGTCATGTGGTCATGCTTGTTCAGCGGATAGCTGAGGGATTTGGTGGTCATGCCCATGAAGCCGGGCACGTCCTTCAGTTCCATTTCTTTGGGATCAAAAGCGGGTACGGACATTGTTGTTCCTCCTTGGTCGATACGGGATCGACAGAATTTCAGTCGTTTGATGAATTTGTGCGAAATCTTTTCATACAGCGAATATTATACTGTTCCGGTCGGGATTTGTCAATCCCCTGCGAAACAGGCGGTCTCATCCCCGCCGCAGCACCGCGACGCTGACCTCCGGGCGGTTGAACAGCCTCGGGAAGCCGCCGGAACCGCTGAGGCCGGGGGAGACCAGCAGCGTACTGTCACCCAGCGTGAAAAGGCCCTTGTCATACTTCGGGAACAGCCCGCCGGGACTTGCGATGCCGCCCACGAAGGGGAGGCGCACCAGCCCGCCGTGATTATGGCCGCTGAGGACCAGATCGTAGCCGGTGAGCGCCAGCTCCGGAAACAGCTCCGGCCGGTGGCAGAGCGTCAGCACGTAATCCTGCGTTTCGCTACGCAGGTCAGCGTAGACATCCTGCGGCGTGGGCATATCCGCGTAGCCGTTGGGGTCCTCCAGCCCCACCAGCGCCAGCGTATCACCGCCGTGGGAGAGCGGGACCCAATCGTTTCGCAGAACGGTGACGCCCGTTTCCGCCAGCCTGCGGAAGAACGGCTCCGGCTGCAGATCGGCCCATTCGTGATTGCCGCTCACGTAATAGCAGGGGGCGACCGCCGTGAGCTTCTGCAGGAACGGCTCCAGCGAAGTCCACTGCTCCTCCGCATCCGACAGGTCGCCGGTCAGCATGATATAGTCCGCTTCGGCTGCTTCTGCCGCCTGCAGGAGCAGCGAATAAAGGCGGACATTGCCGTGCAGGTCGCTGATGACCGCGACGCGGGCCCCGTCAAAGCCCGCGGGGATTTCCGGGTAGCGGACCTCGTAATCCCGCGTGACCACCGTGCCGTTGTCCATCCAAAGCCGGATGGCCAGCAGCGCCAGCAGGAGGATGCAGTTCCGCCTGCGCCGCCGCTGCCGGTTACGCTTCCTTATCACGCAGATAGATGTGGCGGGTCTTGGTGGCGTCGATCACCCGCGCGTCGATCTCGAAACGGCTGAGAGAGCGGATGAGCGGCGTGAGCTTGGTGAAGCCGAAGTTGCGGGGGTCGAAATCCGGCTGCTTTTTCAGAAGCAGGGTCCCCAGCTCGCCCATGCTGGCCCAGCCCTCCTCGTCCGCGATATCGGACACGGAGTTGGCGATGAGCTGCAGGATATCCTCCGGCACCTTTCCGCCCTTCCGGGGCGCGGAAGGCGCGGCCGCTTCCGCTTCTGCAGGGGCGGGAACGGGCTTTTCGGGCGCTTTGGCAGGTTCGGCTTTTTTGGACCGTGTCTTTTTTGCGGGCTTGGATTCCGTCTTTCTGGCAGGCTGGGCGGCTTTGTCCCGGTCCTGCTGGGCGGCACGGATCACCTCGATATAGATAAACTTGTCGCAGGCGACGCGGAAGGAGACGGGGGTCTTCTGCTCTCCCATGCCGATGACCTTCATGCCGGCCTCCCGCAGGCGGATGGCCAGCCGCGTGAAGTCGCTGTCGCTGGAGACGATGCAGAAGCCGTCGGTCTTTCCTTCGTAAAGAATATCCATGGCGTCGATGATCATGGCGGAATCGGTGGAGTTTTTGCCGGTGGTATAGCTGTACTGCTGGATGGGCGTGACGGCGTTTTCCAGCAGGACGCTCTTCCATGCGCCCACATTGGGGCTGGTCCAGTCCCCGTAAATGCGCTTGATGGTGGGCGTTCCGTAAATGGCGGCCTCCTCCATGATGGCCTTCATGCTGTTGCGCGGCACATTGTCCGCGTCGATCAGCACGGCGAGGCGCAGGTCTTTGATCTCATTTGCCATCTGTTTCACCTCCTTCCTCTGAGATGCGCTCCAGTATATCACGCTTTTCCGCCTGCATCAAGGGAAAGTACCGGGATCCTGCCGCAGCTTTCGGAGATGCGGAAAAGAACTGGAAGCGGATGGAAGAAATGAGCACTTTTCCATGGAACATTTTTCGTATTTCAGCGTCGAAATACATTGACGCGAGAGCGGAAAAAGGGTATTATAAGATATCCTGAAAAAATGGCAGGAGCGGTTTTCGCCTCCTGATATCAATCAAATGAAAACGGAGGAATCGATATGGCGCTTTTCAAAGAAGTAAAGTGCGGGCGCTGCGACCGGCGCTACAGTGCGCTGCGCAGCAAGTGTCCTCATTGCGGAGCCCGGAAAAACCGGGACGGTAAGAATGCGGCAGGCGGGAAAGGAAACGTGGCCCAGCTGGTCATTTATTCCATCATCCTGCTGGCGGTCATCGTGGCGGTCATCGTGCTGATCTGCACGTCGCTCAAGGGAAAAGATCCGGAACAGACCGGCAAGCCTTCGCCCACGCCCGGGAATACGGGCAGCGGCGTCTCCACCGTGGAAGGGACCGACCCGACCCCCAGCGCCACGCCGGAACCCACGCCGGAGGTGACCCCGGAGCCGACGCCGGAACCCACGCCCGAACCGGTCGTGAACTCCATCACGCTGAACAGAAGCGATTTCACGCTGTCCTCGGTCGGCGAGACCTTTACCTTCACGGCGACGATCTCCCCCGCCGGGTCCGATGCGAAGATCACCTGGATCTCCGAAGACCCGAACGTGGCCACCGTGGATGAAAACGGCAAGGTCACCGCGGTGGACCGCGGCAAGACGATCGTCAGCGCAGTCGCCGGCGGCGTCACTGCGGAATGCATCGTGCGCGTGAACGCGGATAACCCCAACCCCAACCATGGTACGGAAACCACCCCGGGCGCGACGGCGGGCGATATGTCCCTGAGCCATGCCGACGTGACCATCGACAGCGGCACGGGTGAGAGCTTCACCCTCTCCGTGAAGAGTGCGCCGTCGGATGCGGTCATCAACTTCTCCAGCGACAATGCTGCTGCCGCGACGGTGGACTCCAACGGCGTCGTGAAGGCTGTCAGCAAGGGAACGGCAAACATCACCGTGTCCGTTACCACCGGCGGCGAGACGAAAACGATGAGCTGCATCGTCCGCGTCAAGTAAGGATCCTGATCATTCGGCCGCCCGGAACTCCGGG
>JAZQQF010000082.1:0-4391 GCA_045628925.1 Oscillospiraceae bacterium
CCCAGCCCTTGCGGAACTTCACCGTCACCGGCACGTCCACCGCCTTCACCACGGCCTCGCTGATCTTCCCCGCCAGCGGCAGGTCGCGCACGAGGGCGCCGCCCTCCCCGTTGCGCACCACCTTGCCCACCGGGCAGCCCATGTTCAGGTCGATGATCTCGCAGCCGGAAAGCTCCCGCGCCTTCTTTGCCGCCTCCGCCATGGTCTCCGGTTCGTTTCCGAAGAGCTGCACGCCGAAGGGCAGCTCATTGTCCGCCCGCCGGAGCAGCGTCCGCGTTTTCGCATCCTGATACAGCAGTGCCTTCGCGGAGATCATCTCGCTCACCGCGTAGGCCGCGCCCTCTTCCCGGCAGACGGACCGCAGCGCCGCATCCGCCACCCCGGCCATGGGTGCCAGCCCCAGCCGGCCGGACAGCGTCACGTTCCCGATCTTCACCATTTCAGCGTCAGCCCCACGGGACAATGGTCGGAGCCTTCCACGTTCGCAAGGATGAACGCATCGTCGATCTGCTCCCGCAGCCGGTCGGACGTAAGGAAATAGTCGATGCGCCAGCCCGCATTCCGCTTCCGGGCCGCGGTGCGGTAGGACCACCAGCTGTAGGCTTCCGTCCTGTCCGGGTAGAGATAGCGGAAGGAATCGGTGAAGCCCGCGGCCAGCAGTTCGGTCATCTTGCCGCGCTCGGCGTCGGAAAATCCGGCGCTCTGGTGGTTCGTATCCGGGTTCTTCAGGTCGATCTCCTCGTGGGCCACGTTCATATCTCCGCAGACCACCACGGGCTTTACCCGATCCAGCTCCGTGAGGTAAGCGCGGAACGCATCCTCCCACTGCATCCGGTAGTCGAGGCGCTTCAGCCCGTCCTGCGAATTGGGGGTATACACCGTCACCAGCCAGAACCGTTCCAGCTCCAGCGCGATGACGCGGCCCTCCGTGTCATGCTCGGGGATGCCCATCCCGTACCGCACGCTGAGGGGCGGGATGCGGGTATAGATGGCGGTGCCGCTGTAGCCCTTCTTCTCGGCATAGTTCCAATACTGTTCATATCCGGGCAGATCCATCTCGATCTGCCCGGCCTGCAGCTTCGTTTCCTGCAGGCAGACCGCGTCCGCGTCCGCAGTGGTGAAAAAGTCCATGAACCCTTTTCCCATGCAGGCGCGCAGGCCGTTCACATTCCAGCTCAGCAGCTTCATCGGCTCGCCACCAGCCGGCAGATCGGCTTCCCTTCCCCATAGAATTTCTTTTCGTAGTCCGTCATCACGCCCACCGGCCCGTTCTCATGCAGATTCCGGGTGACCTCGCTCAGTTTCCAGCCGCAGGCCTCCATCTGTTCTACGCTCCAATCGAAGAGGGGCAGATTGTCGGTCTTGAAATGGATCTCCCCGCCCTCGGCCAGCACCTGCTGATACAGTTCCAGAAAGCCCGGCGCGGTAAGGCGGCGCTTAAACTGCTTCTTTTTCGGCCACGGGTCGCAGAAATTGATGTAGATGCGGTCCACCTCGCCCGGCTCGAACAGCTCCGGCAGCAGTACCGCGTCGATATCCAGAAAGCGGACGTTCTGCAGGCCCGCTTCCACGGCCCGCTCCATGGCCACCACCATTGCGTCCGGCACCTTTTCCACGGCGACCAGCAGGATATCCCCCTCGTTCTGCGCGGTCTGCACGGTGAAGCCGCCCTTGCCGCAGCCCAGCTCCAGATGGAGGGCCTTGTAGCCCGGATTCTCCGCCAGCCACTTGCCCTTATACTGCATGGGTTCTTCCACCAGCACAGCGGAGGCCCGCTCCATGCGGGGGATCAGATTCGGTTTTTTGCGCATTCTCATAACTGTCACACTCGATTCTATGGCATCAGTAGAGTTTGTTTTTCATTTTGCCCCAGCTGAGGGCGAAGATCAGGAAGGCCAGCACCAGCGGCGCGATGCCGCCGATGAGATACATATTGGAATAGCTGCCGCTGCGGTACAGGACGCCGCCCAGCATGGGCCCGAGGAAGTATCCCAGATCCATGCCGAAATACTGCGTATTGCTGGCAACGCCCCGGCGCTCAGCCTCCACGGTGCGGATGCACAGCGTCTGGATGGCGGGGTTCAGCGCCCCGTAGCCCAGCGCCTCCAGCACCGCGCCCGCCAGCATCCACGGCATACTGCGCCCGAAGCCCACCGCCACGAAGCTGAGGGCAAAGACGGCGAGACTGGGATACATGACCTTGTCCATGCCCACCTTGTCGCTGAGCTTGCCGAAGAGGGGCCGCGCCCCCAGCAGGAAGATGGCGTAGACCGTGAAGAACAGGCCGATATTCTCAATGCCCAGCTCCTCGGCATAGGGCACCATGTAGGTGGAATAAAGAATATTGGAAACGCTGATGAGCCCCAGCAGGATGGAGGGCGGGATGGTCTCCACCGCAAGGATATTCTGATACCACTTGCCCAGTGAGGCCCGTTCCGCTTTCGTCTGCTTTTTCAGCGGCAGCATGGCGCAGGGCAGAACGCCCAGCAGCATGAACAGCGCGCCCACCAGAAACACGGCGGTGAAGCCCGCCCGCTCGCCCCACAGGGCTTCGCCCCAGTCGCGCACGGCAATGCCGATGCTGGGGCCGATGGCGGTGGCCAGCGCGCCGCCGATGCCGAAGATGCCGATGCCGCTGCCCAGCTTTTCCCGGGGCAGGCTGTCGCTTGCGATGACCAGATTCAGGCTGCCCACGAAGGCAAACTGCAGCCCGTGGATGATGCGCGCCGTGATGAATACCGGCACGCTGCCCGCCATGGCGTAAAGAATGTTCGTGAGGAAGCCCAGCGTATAAGTGGCGATCATCAGCTTTTTCTTATCGAGGATCGTGATGGCCGGGCCGGAGATGGGCCGCGCCGCGAAGGCCACGCCGAAATAGAGGCCGGAGATCGTCCCCACCAGCACCGCGCCCGCGCCCAGCCACGTGGCGTAGGTGGAGATGAGGGGGTTCACCGTATTCTGGGAAAAGCAGAGCAGCAGGTTTGCAAAGAACGCGCAGGTATAGCCGCGGTTCCAGATCGTCCGTTTTTTCGTATCCATCGGCAGAATTTCGCTCCTTTTCCGCAGGAATCATAATTGTATAGTGTAGCATGGTTCCCGTTTTCCGTCAAGCGCGGAAGCCCGGCGGCAGGCATGGTCCGGCGGTTTCAAAAGGTTCGGCGGCAAAAACTGTATCTCACGGTAAAAATTGCATCCCATCCCTTGCATTCTGCGATTCACTATGGTAGAATAAGCACAATTCACAAAAGCTGTACGGAACATCCCTGTCTTTTGCGGATTTTTTAACAGCGAAAACAGAAATTAAAAATAAACAGGAGGAAATGGAAATGGCTAAGAAAGTCGTTACCAGCGAAATTCTCAACATCGAACCCATCGATCTCTCCAACCTCGCAAACCTCGGCGTGACCGAGACCTGCCTCGCGGGCAAGGTCGCCGTCGTCACCGGCGGTGCCAGCAACGTGGGTCTGGGCTATGCCCGCGGCCTCGCCTGGGCCGGTGCGAAGGTCGTCGTGGCTGACCTGAATGAAAAGGCCGGCGAAGAGACCCAGCGCGTCATCAACGAAGAGAACGGCGAAGACTGCTGCCTGTTCGTGAAGGTCAACATCACCAAGCAGGAAGACATCGACAATCTGGCTGCGCAGGCGTTCGCCAAGTTCGGCAAGGTCGACATCCTCATCAACAACGCCATGAATATGCGTCTGAACGGCCCCGTCCTCTCTTCCCCCGTGGAAGATCTGGTCTCTTCCTTTGAGATCTCCGGCAAGGGCGTCATGATGTGCATCAAGGCCTTCGTGCCCGGCATGCTCGAGCGCGGCTACGGCGTCGTCACCTACTCCGCCACCCAGTTCCATTACTGCCCGCCCATGGTCGGCGGCACCATCTACACCGCCGGTAAGGCGGCTGCCACCAGCCTCATCATGTCTCTTGCCAACGAGGTCAAGGGCAAGGGCGTGAACGTGTTCTGCCTCACTCCCGCCGGCATCGGCCGCATCGACTTCTCCAAGATGCCCGCTCCTCCGAAGGACGCTCCCGCTCCCGCGGAAGGCGCTCCCAAGTTCGATCCCAAGATGATGCGCCGCATGATGTCCATGCCCGGCTTCGACGGCATGATCCCGCCCGAGGTCGGCGGCGGCGCGATGGTTTACTCCATCCTGAACGCGGAGAAGCTGCATGGTTCGGGCGTCATCATCTCCGACGTGCTGAATGCGATGGACTTCCCCTACCCCGTGCAGGAGACCGCGCCCAAGAAGGGCGGCCCGAAGGGTCATCGTCTCACCGACATGGAGCTGACCATGGCGTTCTGCACCATGGGTCCCGGCTTCGACGGCCCCGCTGCTCCCGCTTTCGGCGGCCCCGCGAAGTAAGCTAACCCCAACATACACGTTCTCCCG
>JAZQQF010000083.1:0-27494 GCA_045628925.1 Oscillospiraceae bacterium
CGATCATCAATCTGGTCAGGGCGCTGAACCCGGAAATAGACAATCTGATCGTGGACGTCGAGTTTATTTCTTAATAAAACCGCGATATGACATACCCGGTAAAATAACGCCGGCGGCAGTTATTCAGAGTGGATGAATAACTGCCTCCCGCTGTTGTGCATGAATATCGTTTATGCGTATACCAGATCATTCAGAACCGTTTCCTCCGCCCGCGAAAGAATTGAGTTCATCTTCTGCACCCACTTCATCTGATCCTCCGCTTTCATTTGCTCGGTTACGCCCTCCAACGCCGCATTCTGTTCGATCAAAAGCTCAAACATTTCATCCGCTGCCCGGTCGATCTCCTCCAAATGGGCGTTCAGCTTGCCGCTGAGCAGAAGAGCGGTGTAGATGCCGCTGCGGTGTTTTCTCAGATAGTCTCGCCGCCGCATTCCCCAGACGCCGATAGTAGGGTTATTCGGTGCGATCAGATCCGGGAGCAGATAGTCGCCTTCACGGTGGTAGGTGATTTCAGCCATGATGATTTCCCCCTTTGGTTTTGTATTACCACCATAGCAGAGAGCCGCGCAAAAGACGAATGTGCGGAAATGAAAAAGCCCGGAGGACCTGCACCGCTGCAGGCCCTCCGGGCTTATGTATCACAGATATTGGATGTCGTGAATGAAAACGAGAAATCCGAACGCCGTTCCAATCGGAACGAAGTTCGGATTTCTCAACTGTGGTGGACCTGAAGGGATTCGAACCCACGACCTCTCGGATGCGAACCGAACGCTCTCCCAACTGAGCTACAGGCCCAAATATTGGTAATTTTGTTTTCCCGCACTCTCAAGTGCTTGGTTATTATAGCACAGATTCCGGATTTGTAAAGAGCATTTTGCGGGAAATCCGAAGAAAATTTGCTGCCGCAGATTTCTCAGACAAAACGCCCCGTATTGGACGATGCCGCAGGCAGCGGCCAATGCGGGGCGTCGCGGAAAAATATGAATAATCATCCCGATACCCGACCGAATTGCATCCCAAAATGAGCGTGTGCCAATCGAAAAAAGAGATCCCTGCCGCTGTTTTAATGCTTCTTTTTATTGCAATAAACGCTCTGCTGTCAGCAGTGCAGCCTACGCACCACGCCAGACAAACCAAATATAGAGATAACCTGCCGTTACGGCAACTAGCGTGAACGGGACACCGATACGGAAGAACTCACGGTTTTTCACCGTATACCCATCTTTTCGCAGAATACCGATGGCGGCGATGTTCGCGGAGGCTCCGATGGGCGTGATATTTCCGCCAAGCGTAGCGCCTGTAAGGAGTCCGAAATACAGCACATAGGGGGTGCAGTTCATGCCCGCTGCGATTCCGCTCACGACCGGCAGCATGGTCGCCACAAACGGAATATTGTCCACGAAAGCGGAGCAGATAACGCTGCCCCAGACAATGATGGTGTAAACCAGAAACAGATTTTGATTCCCGGCACGGATCAATGTTTGCGCGGCTGCATCCAGTACACCGGCTTTCGTGATGGATCGAATGATGATAAACAGGGACGCCAGCAGGATCAGCGTCTGATAGTCTAATTCTTTGATCGCTTTGACGACGGAGGCAGCATTGCGATTCCGAAGGAGCGAATAGAATGCGGTGAGCAGGAAAATGCCTGTGCAGATCAATCCGTTGGTGCATTCCGGTTTTTCTGGAAGAAACGATGCGGCGATGAGCAGCACGATGTTCAGCAGCAGAAACAACGTCGGGACCACGTCATTTATCTTGACGTCCGCCTGCACGGAGACCTTTCCGCGTTCTTCGCGGAACAGGATCGCAATGACCGGGATCGTTGCCAGCGCACCCAATTCCACGGCCCAGCAGATACCGGCCCGACCACGGAAGACGAAAAAATCCAGAAAATCCATGCCGGCATAGCCACCCAGCATAATGGAGGTGGTATCGCCCACAAGTGTAGCAGCACCCTGCAGATTGGAGGAAACGGCGATGCAGATCAGCATGGAAACCGGGGATATCCGCAATTCCTTGGCAATTGCCAGCCCGATGGGTGCGATCATCAGCACCGTGGCAACATTATCCATGAACGCGGAAATGATTCCGGCAAAAGCAGAGATCAGAATGACGGCCCACATGGTATTCGGTGCCAGCTTCAGAATGCCCTTTGCCATTTTGTCCGGCATCCGGGATTCAATAAAGAAGGATACCGTTCCCATCGTGCCGAACAGCATCAGCAGGATATTCCAATCGATAGCAGGCAGCGCTTCACCAATGGGAAGTACCCCGGCCACGATGAACACGATGGCAGAAACCAACGCGACCCAGTGACGACGTTCAGAGAGGACGATCATCAGCACATATGTCAAAAGAAACAGGATCACCGGAAACAGCACGAAACAAGCTCCTTTCCCGTCCGGACAGGCAGAAAAGGGGACCCTCTGCTTCTGGACAGAGGGCCTCAAACAGACCTCATACCGGACATACGGACAGCAGTTTACCGTCCGATGAAGCCGGACACAAGCATCGTTTGCTCATTTCCTGTTTTCAGCCAAATCCTTTACCGTTTCTTTGCCGGTTCTTTTCCGCGTCTTTGCCGTTTTTGTGCTATGCTCCCAGCAAATCCAAAGCGGAAGGAGCCTGAAAGATGCACAGTAAGGCATACGAAGAAGCAAAAAAAGAGTTTATCAACTGCCTGGCATTGAGCCTGATCGGACTGGGTGTCCCGATCTACAATGCTTTTCACTACTGGCGGCCAATCATGAAGGCGGAACTGGCGAAAGAACGTCTTGCCGCAGAAACCGCAGAAACCGACGATGAAGGCGCGGCGGTAGAGAACGCCTGAACCGCATTTCGTTTTGCATGGCAGCGGCTTTTATGCTATACTGTCAGAAACGACGGACGGGAGCGAGCAATGAAGAAACGTATTTCCGCCCTGCGGGATGTGCTGCTCACCGCCGGCATCCTCACAGCGGCATTCGGCGCCAGCCTGCTGATCCAGCACTTTTTCCGGGAACAGAAGGTCGTCCCGGCGCTGTTTGCGCTGGCGGTATTTCTGATATCCCTGTGGACGGACGGCTACGCATACGGGATCGCTGCCGCGCTGGTCAGCGTGCTGATCGTGAACAACACGTTCACGTTTCCATTCTATGAATTCAATTTCTCCCTTCCGGAAAATCTCATTTCCGCCATCATTCTGATCGTGATCACGCTTGTGACCTCCACACTGACTTCTCGGCTCAAGCGGGCGGAGAAAGCCAAGCTGGACGGCGAAATGGAGAAGCTGCGCGCCAATCTGCTGCGCTCGGTTTCCCACGATTTCCGGACGCCGCTCACGGCGATCTACAGCAGTGTGTCCGCCCTGCTGGACCCGCAGCAGCATTTTCCGCAGGAGACGGAGCGGGAGATGCTGGAAAGCGTGCGGGACAGCGCACAGCGGCTGGACCGCATCGTGGAAAACCTGCTGTCCATCACCCGGATCGATGCCGGCGGCGTGGAGCTGGTCAAAACGCCGACCGCACTGGATGAGCTGATCGGCTCCGTCCTTCTGGTGCTGCACAAGCAGGAGCCTGCGCAAACGGTGGAGCTGTCTTTGCCGGAAAGCATCGTGATCATTCCGATGGACGCCATGCTCATTCAGCAGGTGCTGCTGAACCTGCTGGAAAACGCGATCCAGCACGCGAAGGGCATGACCCGGCTCTCCATGACCGTACAGTGCAGGGACGGGAAAGCGGAATTTCAGGTCATGGACGACGGCTGCGGGATCGCCCCTGCGCTGCTGCAGAAGCTATTCACCGGCATCCGGCCTGCGGAGGATCGGTCTGCCGACAGCCGGAGCCGAAATGCCGGCATCGGTCTTGCCGTATGTTCCAGTATCATCCGCGCCCACGGCGGGGAGATCTTTGCCGAAAACCGACCGGAGGGCGGAGCCTGTTTCCGCTTTCTGCTGGATACGGAGGACATCAGTATTGAATAACCGATATACCATCCTTGTGGTAGAGGATGACGGAAGTCTCGTCCGTCTGCTGACCGCCATGCTGGAGGGTGAAAATTACAAGGTGCTGACAGCCGGGACCTGCGATGTGGGCGAGATGGTTTTCGCCTCCTATCGTCCGGACCTGATCCTTCTGGATCTGGGCCTGCCGGATCGGGATGGGACCGGATTGATCCGAACGGTGCGCCGTGACACTGGAACGCCCATCATCGTGCTTTCCGCCCGGAGCGACGATCAGGAAAAGGTACGGGCGCTGGACATGGGCGCAAACGACTATGTGACCAAACCTTTCAGCACGGCAGAGCTGCTGGCACGCATCCGTTCCTGCCTGCGTTCCAGCCGCAACACCGGCGGAGAGCTGGTTTTTGCAGGGCGCGAATTCTGCGCCGGCGGGCTGGAGATCGACTACGATTCCCGCCGCGTCCGCTATCTCGGAACGGAGATCCATTTCACACAGAATGAATACAATATTCTGACGCTGCTGGCGCGATACAGCGGCAAGGTGCTGACCTATCAGACCATTATCAGAAACGTGTGGGGCACTTCGGATTCCGGCAGCATCAAAAAGCTGCAGGTCAATATGGCCAATATCCGGAAGAAGCTGGGGATCGTTCCCGGCGAGGACGGGATCATCGTCAATGAGCTGGGCGTCGGGTATCGGATCAGAACCTGACCTGAAATGAAACCGCTGTTGGAGGACATTCATGGAGCATCAGAATGAGACCGTCTATGTGATCGGACATCAGAATCCGGATGCGGATTCCGTCATATCCGCCATTGCCTACGCTTCTCTGCGGAATGCGCTGGGAGACCGGGGCTATGTGCCGGTCGTGCTTGGCGAAGTGAACGACCAGACCGCCGCGATCCTGCGGCGCTTTCATGCGGAAGTACCCAAACGGTTGTATACCGTCCGCACGCAGGTGCGGGATCTGAAATATGATACGCCTCCCATCCTGAGCAGCGCAGTAAGTGTCGGCCATGCGTGGCGCACGCTGCAGGAGGGGACGATGCCAGCCCTGCCCGTGGCGGATGAGGACGGATATCTGTTCGGGATGCTGACGAAGGGCGATATCGCGGAGTTCCTGCTGGAAACGCTGGAATTTGCCGGGGAGCAGGAGATCCCCCTGTTCAATCTTCTGAATATGCTGGACGGGACGCTGCTCAACGACCCCGCCAGCGACACGGTACGCTTCACCGGCATCATCATCGCCTTCCCGGATCAGGATACGAATCAGGAGAGCTTCGAGAATGCGCTGGTCATCTGCGGCAGCAGTGAGAGCACGCTGCGCCGGGCGGCGGAGCAGCACGCGGCCTGCATCGTCATGAGCCGGGCGCATCCCAGCGAGGAACTGCTGGAGGCGCTTCAGGACGTCCCGGTCATCAATACCGTGCAGAGCGCCTATCGCGCTTCCCGCACGGTCTATCAGGCAGTGCCAGTCTCCAATATCTGCGGCGGACAGGAGCTTGTGTCCTTCCGACTGGATGATTATCTGGACAATGTGCGGGAATCGGTGCTGCAGTCCCGATACCGTTCCTTCCCCATATTGGATGAGGAAGGACGTGTGGTGGGCATCCTCTCCCGCAATAACATCATGCGTCCGGAGCGGAAAAAGGTCGTGCTGGTGGATCATAACGAGGCGGCGCAGTCCGTGCCCGGCCTGGAGCAGGCGGAGATCCTGGAGATCATCGACCACCACCGGCTGGCGGATATCCAGACCGCCGCGCCCATGTATTTCCGAAATGAGCCGGTGGGCAGCACGGCCACCATCGTGGCGGAGCTGTATCAGGAGAAGGGCATCGCACCGTCTCCCAAAATGGCCGGACTTCTGGCAGCGGGTATTCTGTCGGATACGGTCCTGTTTCGGTCGCCCACCTGCACGCAGCAGGACGAGCGGATCGCCCGGCGGATGGAGCGCATATCCGGGGTGTCGCTGGATGAGCTGGGCAGAGAGATGTTCGCCGTCACCGCTTCGGCAGCCTCCGACCCGAAGGAAATGCTCCATTCTGATTTCAAGGAATTCCATATTGCCGGTCATGTGCTGGGTATCGGGCAGGTGACCTGTCTGGACAGCGCCTCGGTTCTGGAACACGCGGACGCTTTCCTGCGCTGTATGCGGGAGGAAGCGGCAGAGAAGCACTATGATATGCTGCTTCTGATGGTCACGGACGTATTGCGTAACGGCACGGAGCTGCTGGTGGTGGGCGACCATCAGGTGATCCGGCAGGCTTACGGAGCCGAGGTGGAAGCGGACCGGACCTTCCTGCCGGGCGTGCTTTCCCGGAAAAAGCAGATCGTCCCTGCGCTCAGCCTGATCTGGGGCTGAGAACGGGAGCAGGAGATACTCCCGATACTCATAAATAACAGAACAGAAAAAGCAGACGGTTTGCATTCGCGCATTCCGTCTGCTTCTTACTTCTATAACGCCTCAAACAGAATTTTCTGTCCGGCTTATTGCGCTTCTTTCTTTACCCGGTTGCGTTTTCTTCTCTTTCACGGTATTTTCCCATCATCTGACTGAAAAGATATCCGGCAGAGGGCGGCGTATAGGTTATTGCATTCGCGCCGGCGTCTATCGTTTTCAAAATGCTTTCGCTGGTATTTCCGCCGGAGGCGATGATGGGAACGGTTGGATGCTTCTTCCGGATTTTCCTTACGATATCCGGCGTTTCATATCCGCCCGCAACATTCAATATGGTCGCGCCGGATCGAAGCCGGGACTCGATATCTGTACTACCGGAAAGGACCGTGATCACGATCGGAATATCAAGGCATTTGGCCACGGAAAGCATATTTTCATTCGTAACAGGGGCATTGAGAACAACGCCGATCGCTCCCTGACATTCTGCGTCTTTGGCAAGCGGAATGATCCTCGCTCCGTTTGTTGTTCCTCCGCCCACGCCGCAAAACACCGGAATATTCGCATATTTGATGATACCGTCGCTGATCGCTCTTTGCGGCGTAAACGGATATACTGCCAGCACGGCGTCTGCATTGCAGTTACAGATGATCGCCAGGTCAGTAGAAAAAATCAGAGATTTTATCCTTCTGCCGTTTATGATGATCCCGCTTGCGCTGTATATCTCGTCCGGCATGGTGATCAGATTGTGTTTCAGCGCGCTTTGAATTTTCGGGACGTGTTTTTCTTCCAATGTTCTGCTCCTTTCTGCATTGATATGAAAACGAGTATACCAATGACGCCTGAATATCTCTTCTGCTTCTCTTAAAGGCTCTTGTTCCGTATGATATCGGACACTTCCTGCAAAGAGATGAATGCACTTTCGTCGATCTCATGCACCATCCTTTTCAATTTGTTGATCTGAAATTGATTGATAATAAAATATACGATTTCCTTCTGTTCTTTCGAGTAACCCCCCGTAGCCTGAACGATCGTACCGCCTGCGTGAAAGCTATCGGACAGCGCGCAGGTGATCTCATCCGCTTTCGTGGTGACGATCATCGCACATTTTGCCCTGTCAAAACCTTCCACAATATAGTCTACGGTTTTGGAGCCAACATAGTATGTGACGATAGAATATAACGGAAGGATCCAACTATGGATCACAAGACCGCAGACGATATACAGGGATGTATTAAAAATCAGGACAAATGTACCGATGGAAATGCCGATCCGTTTTGCAAATACGACCGAAAGGACGTCGATGCCGTCGATCGCGCCGCCGAAGCGGATCGTCATTCCGCTTCCGATTCCGGATACCACACCACCGAAAATCGCGCACAGGAGCAGGTCCGAGCCGGCAAGCGGGGATATAAAGGACACGTCGATCGGAAGGACGTTCATGATCAGGAACGACACAAAAGAATACATGCCAACGGCAAAAATCGAATAGACCGTAAAAACGATTCCCTGTTTTTTCATGCCAAAAATGAAGATCGGAATATTCAACAGCAGAAGAAAAACGGAGAGCGTCAAGCCGGGCGGCGTTACCTGATCCAGCAGCATGGAGAGTCCCGAAATGCCGCTGTCGTAGAGCTTTACCGGAAACAGAAAAATCGTAACGCCGAATGCGTTGATCGTACCCGCAATCACAAGCAGGATGAAATTCAAAAGCCTCAGTTCGCGTAACGGATGCCGGAACTCCGGTTTCACGGCATTTCTGTTCTTTTCTTCTTTTGCCGCCATTCATTACCTCCCTGATCGGATAATCGCAGACCGGTGATCTGCCTTTCAAAAGCTTCCGTGTATTCCAACCAATTAGTAGAGTTTTCTACTATTATAGTGGATTTTTCGTCTCAAAACAACCGGTTTACAATAACTTTACAAAAAGGTCGATTCGATAGGACTTGGAAATATGGAAGACCACGGCGGCGGGATAGCAGAATCTAACCTTTTGTGCATTTGACACGCATCCCAATTTACACCAAAAACCTCCGAAACCAGCCCGGTTTCGGCGGTTTTCGGATGTGCATCGGTCAATAAAACGGGGATGCAGCTCAGTTGCCTGATTGCGATTTACCAAATTCAGGGAAGAGGAAAGCGAGAAGACCCAAAATGCAGATTTTGAAAAGCCTCCGAAAAAAGAAGCCTCGCACGGAATAATATCCGCAAATTTGAGCGGGAAATCCAAAGAAAATTTCCTGCCGGAGATTTCTCAGACAAAACGCCCTGCATTGGTCGATGCCGCGGGCAGCGAACCCGGGACGTCTTGGGGAGCCGGGCAGAATGCAGACTTTTGCAAGCCCGGCGTTGTTTTCCTTGCCATTGTACAGAAAATATCGTAAAATGTCTGCGAAAAACGCAAAGCGGTTTCTGCCCGCGGCAGGAAACACAAAGGAGCGACAGATGCAAATGAGAAACCAGACAAAACCAAACGGGATGCCGGCCCTGCGGCGGCTGCTCGTTGCGGTATGGATCCTGTCCGTGATTTCGGTCAGCGTATCTGCCGGCGGGTATCAAGCGGATAACATCACCGGGAATACCCTTCAGGTTTTCCCGGCAGCCGGAAGCTCGGATACCGAGATGGCGCATAACTATGGGACGATACAGGTTTTCTATGGCAATGGTCATATTACGGAGAACCGCGGGGTCATTGAAAGCTCCAGCGGAGAAGTGAACTTAAACTATGGCACGGTCAGGGAACTGATCGCCGGCCACATGGGAACCAATTTCGGGACGGTCGAGACCATCAACAACACGGGAACATTGACCGTGAACGATGAAACCGGACTTGTCAAAATGAACCTGTCTGCCATCGAACGCAACTACGGCGCCATTACGGCCAATCACGGAATCGTTACGATGTACGACGGAACCATCGAAGAGAACGGGCCGCTCGGAACCGTGGTGTTTGAAGGAAGCGCGTCGAGGGGGACGATCAAGGCGAATGCCGGTTCGGTCACCATCCATGGTTCGACCGGAAAGATCACGATCACATCCAATACCGGGTCGATCACGGTCAACGGCGGAACAGTCGTGGTGGAGGATAATGCGGGTACCATCACGCTGGGGGACAAGGCTGCCCTTGTCTGCACGAATAACATCGGTACGATCACAACGAGTGAAGACGCCGAAACCTATACTTCAAACTGCACGAACAACTTCGGCGAGATCACATTCTTTCAGAATTCGGACGGTACGTTCTCTTCTGACCGGGATTACAACAAAATCGAGTTTTCCGGCGACGATGGAAAAGCCGCCGTCACAGGGGGCGGAACGGCGTATCAGGGCGGCAACTATGCGGCTATGGGCGGCGTGCTCACGTTTACGCTCCCGGCAGACTATCTCTGCGCAGATCCCCATGCTGCCAGGGATGAAGCAGTTCCCAATGGGTGGCGACTGAACATTCCCTACCGATATGGCACGACGGAATACGTGGTGCTCTGCGAAAATGCCCCGCATCTCCACCGGTTTGACTATATCTGCAGCGGCAATGCGGTGCAGGCTATCTGCACGGGCGAGGGGGACTGCCCGGAGGGGTACAAGACCGCGCCGCTTACCCTGACGCTGACGGCGAACGGCGGCGCATATTCCGGTGAAGCCTTTGCGGCGTTCACTGACGACAGCACCGTGAAGTTCGGTGAGATCACCGGCGCGTCGGTGGGCGGAATCGTGTATGCCGCGGGAACGGAGACCCCTGGCAGCAGCGCCCCTGTCCATGCGGGCAGCTATACCGCATCCGTGACGGTGACCTATGACACGGACAGGACGGTCACGGCGACAACGGCGTTCGCCATTGCCAAGGCGCCTCTTACCGCGAGAGCGAACAGCTATGCCGGCGTGACCTACGGCACCGAGGCGCCCGTATACACGGTGTCCTATCAGGGCTGGGTCAATGGCGAAGACGAGGAGACAGCACCTCCGACGACCGCGCCGGTGCTGACCTGCGATTACACGACAACGTCCGCTGCGGGCACAGAATATGCGATCACCTTCGTGACGGCCCCCGTGTTTGCCAACTATGCGGTCACAACGGAGAACGGCACGCTGAAGGTCGTTCCTGCCAATGCAGCTCAGGAGCCAATCCCGGCTGATTGTACCTACAACGGCATGGAACAGAAGGGTTATTCGGGATCCGGGCTCCACGTGGAGCTGGCGGGCACAGTTGCGGAAACAAACGCGGGCAGCTATCAGTTCACCGCAAAGCCCATGGACAACTATACCTGGGCAGACGGAACGACTGATACAAAGACCTACGATTGGAAGATCAGCAAAGCCGCCATTGCCCCTGCCGTGACCATCACCGGCTGGACTTATGGCGAAACGGCCAACGCGCCCAGTGTCAGCGGCAATGACGGCAATGGCACCGTGACCTATTCCTACAAGGTCAATGGCACCGACGACAGCACCTGCAGCGCGACCGTCCCCACTGAGGCAGGGGAGTACACCGCGAAGGCGGTCATCGCCGAAACGGATAACTATCTTGGCGGCAGCGCCACGGCGAACTTCACCATTGCGGAGGACGATGCGCCTGCGCCGGAACCGGAGGTCACGGTGAAAGGCGTTGTCACCGAAGCGAACGTGGAAGGTCTGGAGGATCTGCGTTATATGCTGGAAGCTGACGCCACCGCGGTCACGCTGACGGTGACGGAGCAGGATGGAACGGAAGCGGACGCGCCGGAGATCGAAGCGGAGCTGAGCGAGACGCAGCAGGCCAGGTATCTGGACATCACCATCGTGCAGACTACCGGCAGCGGCAGCGTCTACGTGACCGAGCCGGACGTGACGCTGACGATCACGCTTGACTTTGATTTCACGAATGTGAAGCTCGACAGCGTGAAGGTCCTCCGCGTGCACAACGGCATCGTCGATACGCTGACGACAGCGCCAAATACTGACGGCGAGTACATCGAACTCCTTGCGTCCGCCGGAAACATCATCCTTCATTCCAACAAGTTCTCCACCTATGCCATCGTCTATGAGCTGGAAGGCACCGAACCCGAACCCGGCCCGAGCCCCACGCCCGGCCCTGATCCCGAACCCGGCCCCGATCCCGAACCCACCCCCTATATCCCCGCTGCCTGCCCGGTGAGTGGCCCGGAATCTACGGAAAACGGCAAACTCACCATCACCCCCAGCTCCGCCACAGCGGGCGAGAAGATCACCCTGACCGCGAAACCGGACGAGGGCTATGAGCTGTATTCCATCACCGTAACCGATAAGAACGGCAACGAGATCAACCTGACCGATCTCGGCAACGGAAAGTTCAGCTTTGTGATGCCGGACGGCAAAGTGACGATCTCCGTGAGCTTCAAGGCTGCGGAAACTTCCGAACCCGGCGAGCCTGCCAGCACCGTCTGCCCCAAGGACAGCAGTTGCCCGCTGAATCAGTTCAGCGACACGGACGCGAACGCATGGTATCACGACGGTATCGAATACTGCCTGAGTAACGGCCTGATGAAGGGCGTTTCGGACAGCGAATTCAATCCCACCGGCACCACCTCCCGCGCCATGATCGTCACGATCCTGTGGCGTCTGGAAGGAGAGAAGATTGTCAATTACGCCATGGACTTCTCCGACGTGGCGGAAGGCGAGTGGTATACCGAGGCAATCCGCTGGGCGGCCTCCGAGGGCATCGTGCTGGGCTATGACGACGGCACCTACCAGCCCGACAAGGCCATCACCCGCGAAGAACTGGCGGCGATCCTGTACCGTTACGTCCAGAAGAAGGGCGAAGGCTTCGTGGGAGCCAGCATGTTCCTGGTGCCGTTCGACGACCTCATGGACATCAGCGACTGGGCCAGCGAATCTGTCCGCTGGTGCTATATGCATCACATCATCCTTGGCCGGACGGAGACGACCTTCGTTCCCAAGACGACGGCCACCCGTGCCGAAGCCGCTGCCATGATGCAGCGCTTCTGCGAGAACCTCGGGAAGTAAGCAGTATCCTTCGCAAAACCGGATCAATCATACAGCGGCGACCCCCATTTGGGGCCGCCGCTGTTTTATGTATTGGAGTAACCGATACGCATCCTTCAGCAGAAACAACATTACCGAAACCAGCCCGGTTTCAACGGGTTTCGGATGCGGGGCGTCGCGGGAAAATCCACGGCGAGCGGATTGCAGCGATTTGCCCGTATTATCCAGAGGTCATTCCATTCGGGATCACGGACCGTCCGGCTCTCCGGCAGCTTCGCCCCGGCTCTCCATGATGCGTCGGTAGTTGTCCTGTATCGATTCCACATCCACGTGCAATGCGGTCATGATATCCGAAAGGTCTTTTGTATAGGTTTCGTCGAAATGTACGTCGAAAGCGTCCGGGTCGATGGGGATACCCAACTCATACATCCGCCGGATGGACCAGACATAGAGGATATCCAGCGCCGGGATGAGCTCCTGCCCCCGGTCTGTCAGAACGTACTCGACCCTGAGAGGCATGGTATTGTATTGGATGCGTTCCACCAGCCCATCCTCTGCCAGTTCCCGAAGCTGCTCCGAAAGGACCTTCTCCGTTATGGGGAGGGTCTTTCTCGTTTCATTGAAGCGAATGGAACCGTAGGTGTGAATGTGATGCAGGATCGTCATTTTCCACTTGCCCATCAGCCGCTGCCGGACAAAGTGGTATGGATTCATATACTGTTCGTTCTCCATACATACCCTCCTCTCACCTGACCTGATCCCCCCTGATTGTAACAAAAGCATAACATATCCCGGCAGGAAGTTCATTACCAAATGGTAATCAACTCACAAATTTGTATGTATTGTCAAAAACAAGCGGAATACATATACTGTATTCATGCATATTTACGATAAAATGGAGGAGGGCAACGAATAATGGTAAACGTGAAAAAAGACTTCGTGAACAATATGTTCTCCGTGGAGGGCAAGGTCGCACTGGTGACCGGCGCCACCGGTGCGCTGGGCTGCGTGCTGGCCAAGGCCTACGGCTACGCGGGCAGCAAGGTGATGATGACCGGCAGAAATGAAGCAAAGCTGGCGGCGCTGGAAGCGGAGTTCAAGGCGGAGGGCATCGACTGCGCGTATGCCGTGGGGGATCCCGCCGTGGAGGACGACGTGAAGAACGTGATCACGCGCTGCGTGGAGAAATTCGGGGAGATCAATATCCTCGCTATCTGCCACGGCGTCAACAAGGTGCAGAACGTTCTTGACCAGTCCGTGGAGGACTGGCAGAAGATCATGGACGCGGACTGCAAGAGCGTCTACATTGTCACGAAATACGTTGCGGAGCAGATGGTGAAGCAGGGCAAGGGCGGCAAGATGGTGGTCGTCACCTCCCAGCGCTCCAAGCGCGGCATGGCGGGATACACCGGCTACTGCACCTCCAAGGGCGGCGCGGACCTGATGGTGAACTGCCTTGCCTGCGACCTGACCGCCAAGTATCACATCAATGTGAACTCCCTCTGCCCCACGGTCTTCCGCAGCGACCTGACCGAATGGATGTTCGACCCGGAATCCGCCGTTTACAAGAATTTCCTGAACCGGGAGCCCATCGGCCGTCTGGCCGAGCCGGAGGATTTTGTGGGTTACGCCCTGTTCCTCTCCTCCGCCGCTTCCGATTTCATCACCGGCGCTAACTGCGACTGCTCCGGCGGCTACCTTGTGGTGTGAGTTCCGCCCGGAAAGGAGCATCACATCAATGACGATTCAGAACATCCTTGTTGCCGGCGGCGGCATGATGGGAAAAAACATCGCCTTCGTGTTCACCGCCGACCCCCGTTATCGCGTCACGGTATACGACATCCGGGACACGGACGTGCGCGGCGGCATCCGTCTTAATTGCGCACAGCTTCTGGAAAAAG
The DNA here is from genome assembly GCA_045628925.1 of Oscillospiraceae bacterium. GTDB lineage: Bacteria > Bacillota > Clostridia > Oscillospirales > Oscillospiraceae > UBA1774. The sequence continues at coordinate 14,199 of JAZQQF010000083.1, forward strand.
GCGTTCTCACGGAGGAGGCGCTGGAGGCGCGCCTGAAGCGCATCGACTTTACGACAGACCTTGAGAGCAGCGCTGTGAGAGAGGCCGACCTCGTTCTGGAGGCGGTGTTCGAGGATATGGGCGTGAAGCAGGAGACCTTTGCCATGCTGGAAGCCCGCTGCCGTCCCGATACCATTTTCTGCACCAATTCCTCGGTGATGAGCCCGTCGAAGATCTCTGAAAAGCTGCAGTATCGCAGCCGCTTCTGCGGAACGCATTTCTGGAACCCCGCACACCTGATCCCGCTGGTGGAGGTCATCAAGTCCGACGCCACCAGCGACGAGACCGCGCAGACGGTCATGGAGTTCCTCACCTCCGTGGGGAAGAAGCCCGTCCTGTGCAAAAAGGACGTGCCCGGCTTCATCGCCAACCGGATGCAGCACGCCCTGTGGCGCGAAGCGATCAGCATCGTGGAAAACGGCATTGCCGACGCGGAAACGGTGGACACCGCGGTGAAATACAGCTTCGGCCTGCGCCTGCCACAGCTGGGCCCGCTGGAAAACTCGGACATGGTCGGTACGGAGCTGACCTACAGCATCCACGACTATGTTCTGCAGGATCTGGAGGACAGCCACCGCCCCAGCCCGCTGCTGAGTGAGATGAAGGCGGAGGGGAAGCTGGGCTTCAAGTCCGGGGAAGGCTTCCTGCACTGGACGCCGGAAAAGGCGGAGAAGTGCAGCGCCGACCTGAACGAATACCTGATCAGAATGCTTTACAACAAATGATTTGGAGGAGAATATCATGGGAAAAACCGTATTTGTTGACCTGACCCATCCCTTCAGCGCAGAAATTCCGCGCTGGCCCTATTTTGATAAGCCTGTCATCGACAACACGCACACTATGGCCAAGGGCGGCGTCCTGACGCAGAAGATCACCTGCACCATGCACACCGGCACCCACTGTGACGCGCCCCGTCACGTGATGGAGTATGAATTCGACGGGCGCCGTGCCCGCTATACCCATGAAATGCCCGTGGACGCCTACACCGGCACCGCCATCGTCTTCAAGATCGATATCGAGCCGTGGGGGCTCATCACCGACAGGCATCTGGATGCCTGCTGCGAGAAATACGGCATCGACCAGAAGGAACTGGAGGGCAAGATCATCTGCCTGAACACTGGGATGCACCGCCTGTTCGACGATACGAAGGCTTATTATCACTACGCCGCCGGCACCGGTATCGACGCGGGCAAGTGGTTCGTGAAGAACAAGGTCAAGTGCGTTGCCATGGACTCTCAGGCGCTGGATCATCCGCTCCACACCGCCATGAGCCTGAACGGCATGACCCGCATGGATCTGCTGGGCGCCACCGGCAAGACCCTGATCGAGGAATACAAGGAGCTGTTCGGCGAGGAAGCCTTCGCGGAGTTCGACAAGTTTGAATATATCCGCATCCACGGTCAGGAAGCCTACGACGAGAAATTCGGCGAGCTGGAAAATCTGGGCGTCTGGGGCACCTGGGAGCCCTGCCACAAGGAAATGCTGGGCCACGGCATCGTGGGCGTGGAAAACCTCGGCGGCGATCTGGACAAGATCCCCGACGGTATCTGGTTCCGCTTCAACTGCTTCCCCATCCGCTGGTACATGGGCGACGGCTCCATGGCCCGCTGCACCGCCGAGATCGACGAGGACCTGCTGGTAAAGGGCGTGCCCGACCGCACCTATGCCTACGGCGGCACCGGCTACGGTTTCCCCGAGGGCAACGGCGACAGCGGCCTCGCGTATATGCAGCGCCTGTTTAACCGCAATAAAAAATAATCCCGCCTTATTACGACAGGGAGGCAAGTATTATGGCAAAGACCATCATCACCGTGGCGACCACCGGCGCGTGGCCCACGAAGGAGAATAACCCCAACGTCCCGCTGACCCCCGCCGAGATCGCGGAGGATATCTATGCGTGCTGGCTGGCGGGTGCCGCCGTTGCCCATCTCCATATGCGCGACGAGGAGGGAAAGGGTACCATGCGGAAGGACCGGTTTGCGGAAACCGTCCGCCTGCTGCGGGAGAACCATCCCGACTGCGACATCATCCTGAACTTCACCACCTCCGGCGACCTGTATGCCACCGACGAGACACGGCAGATCCATCTGAAGGAGTTGAAGCCGGAAATGGCATCCTTTGACTGCGGCTCCATGAACTGGATGAACAACGCCGTGTTCCTGAACGCCCCGGCCTTTCTGGAAGAGCTGGGCAGAAATATGCAGGAATGGGGCGTGAAACCGGAGATCGAAGCTTTTGACCCCGGCATGATCGGCAACGCGGCATATTATCTGAAAAAGGGGATCCTGAAAGCGCCGCTGCACTTCCAGTTCTGCATGGGCTGCGCCAACGGCATGCCCGGCAGCATGAAGAATCTCATCTTCATGAAAGAGACCATGGAGGCGCTCTGCCCCGGCTCCACGTGGAGCTGCTTCGGCGTCGGGAAGTCCAGCATGGAGATCCTCTATGGCGCGGTGGCCCTCGGCGGACACATCCGCGTGGGCATGGAGGACAACGTGCTGTATTCCAAAGGTGTGCTTGCCGAGAGCAACGCCCAGCTCGTTGCCCGCGCGGCCCGCGTCATCCGGGAATACGGCAACGAGCCGGCCACCCCGGACGAGGCCCGGGAGATCCTGAGCCTGAGATAACGAATATCGGGAAAACCGAAAAACGAGGAGCTGCGGTGCTGCCGCGGCTCCGAATAAACATACAGGAGGAAAGTCATGATCGGCGCAAAACATCAGATCCAATATGACGCGACAAAGTGCGTCGGCTGTGGGCTGTGCTATAAAGCCTGCTTCGTGGATGTGATCCGCTGGGACGCGGAGAAAAAAAGACCTGTTTTCCAATACCCCGACGACTGTGAGCATTGCTTCTACTGCGCGGCGGTCTGCAAAAAGGACGCCATCACCATCATCCCCGACTACGCGGGAGAGCATATGCTGCAATCCTTTGACCCCTATCGGTAAGGAGGAAAGACCATGGAGATCAGAAGAACCGATTTATCCTGTGACGTTCTCATCGTCGGCGGCGGCGTGGGCGGTCTGTCCTGCGCTGTATCCCTCAAGGAGCGGCTGCCCGATGCGGACGTGCTCATTATCGAAAAGCAGACCGCCGGTTATTCCGGCAAGGCGAACCGCGGCGGCGGTGTTCTGCAGTATTTTGACCCGAAGCGGGTCACGCCGGAGCAGTTCCTCGCCTTCCACGTGACGCAGGTGGGCGCAGGCATCGGCGATCAGGAGCTGATGCTGCGCTACGTGGGGATGAACAGCGAGATGCTGGAAAAGCTGGAGAGCTGGGGCGTCTCCATCCCCCGCGAGGAAGACGGCAGCTTCCACGTGATGCCCACCGGCCCCATGACCGCCATCACCTGCGTGGATCTGGACATCACCCTGCGCATCCGCCGCCGTGCCGAAAAGCTGGGCGTGCGGATCATGGATAAGACCGTTTTGGCCGAACTGCTGACGGACGGCGATTCCGTCTCCGGCGCGGTGGCCTACAGTCTGCTGAACGGCGACGTCTCCGTCATTTCCGCCGGGCGCGTCGTCCTCGCCACCGGCAGCCAGAATTACCGTTTCGCCTCCATGTGGTCCTCCGGCCGCGGCGATGGCATCGCGGCGGCCTACCGGGCGGGCGCGAAGCTGCGCAACGTGGAGTTCGGCAACTTTGCCCAGCTGGTGAAGGCGAACAGCCACAGCGAGGTGGTCTTCGGCGAGAACTATATGCACAATGCGCTGAACGAGAACGTGACGCGGCATTTCCGCAGCCACCGGGAGAGCGACATCAACTCCAATGCTATTCAGGAATGGCGGAAGCAGATGCTGGCGGGGAACGGCCCCATCCATCTGGACTACGGCGATGAGCCGGAGGAGTCGCTGGAGAAGCTCTGGCCCCGGCCTTACGGCGCGAAGTTCAATCTGCTCAACCACAGTAATGCCGACGCTGCGGACGGCGACAGCATGGAGGTCGTCCCCATGTTCATCGGCGAGCAGTCGCCCATTTACGTGGACCATGATATGCGGACCTCGGTGAGCGGCCTTTACGCCATCGGCGATTGCAGCTACTGCGGCTCCGGCGCGCCCGGCGCGGTGCCCGCCCCGCCGGGACGCAACCGCGGCTCCGGCATCCTGAACGCCCTGTTCGCGGCGCTCTGCTGCGCCGAGGGCATCGAAAAGGCGGGAACGCCCGCCACCAAGGCCCCGGATGAAGCGCAGATCGAAGCCGACCTGAAAGCGCTTTTCGCTCCGCTGGAGCGCGAGAGCGGCTGCAATGCCAAGGAAGTCATCGCGCTGGTGCAGAAGGCCATGGTGCCCGTGGAGAACTCCGTCCTCATGACCGAGGAGCGGATGCAGGACGCGCTGAAGATCGTCGGGGAAGCCAAGGCCCTCGCCGCAAATCTGAAAGCGGCCGATACCCACGAGCTGCTTTCCTGCCACGAAGCGGAGGCGATGGTCCTTTCCGCCGAGCTGCACTACCGAGCCGCCCTGATGCGGAAGGAATCCCGCGGCTGGTTCCTGCGCGAGGATTATCCCGATATGGATAACGCCAACTGGCGGAAGTGGATCGTCGTGCAGAAGCAGGGCGACGGGATGAACTTCACCACCGAGGATATCCCGCTGGACAAGTGCCCCGTCTTCCCAAAGGGGAATGACCCGGTGCCCATCACGGAGGAGGAACGCAATTCCCCACTGTATAAGTATTACGCCCGCGAGATGGTCGCGCCCCATCCCTCCCGCTATGCGGAGGTGGCCGCGCCCGTGGACGGGGAAAAGGCCCTGAAGCCGCAGGAGATGAATAAGCTCTTCGACGAAGGCTATCTCCCCATCGAGCGGGGCTACTGCCACCTGCCCGACGGGACGGCGACGCTGGCGAACCTGACGCCCATGCCCGGCGTGACGGTGGAGATGTTCGACTGGTGGTTCGCGTGGCACGGCCTCGCCCCCATGCGCTACAAGCTTTGGGATCATGACGACCACCACAGCTGCCTGACCCGCAACCCCGAGGTCTCGCTGAACGATAAACTCACCATGAAGGAACGGTACTGGAATACCGTTCACGACGTGGTGGAGGACACCGGCCTCGGCCCGGAGAAGATCGCCATCAACTTCCGCAACCCTGCGGACGTGGGCTTTGACCCGGAGAAGCTCAAAGACTTCAACGGCACCATCGTCTGCGCCGGAAACGAGCAGAATCCTGTGTTCATGTGCCACTTCCTGCGCCCGGTGGAGGGCGGCTGCGAGCTGCGCACCCGCTTCTGGATGGGCTACAGCATCATCGGCGGCAAGCCGGTGAAGGTCATCCCCGACGGGACGGAGTTCCCCATCGAGGCGGCCATGGGCCTGCTGATGCACAATATCAAGGAGTTCACGAATCTGGCGGCCATCCTGCCGGAGATCTACGCGGAATTCCACGATAAGTTCTGAGCCAACGTGATCTGCCGCATGTGAGCGGTTCATAAAAAGAGAAAAGAGGAAAAACAATGGAACAGAAAAAAGTGAGAGGCTTCGGCTTCCGCGGCTGGATGCTGATCCTGTATCAGGCGATCGCATTCCTGACCTTCCAGGTCTTTACCCAGTATCCGCTGAACATCCTCGCCGATTTCTACGGCGGGGCGCAGAAGGTATCCGGCATCTACTCTGCCTGCGCGGTGGCAGGCATCTTTGTGCAGATCCTGCTGGCAGGTCTGGTGTCCAAAATGAAAAAAGTCAAGCTCTTCGGCGGCATTCTCGGCCTCATCACGCTGATCTTCGCGTTCTTCGTGATGACCCTGCCTGCCGGCGGCGCGTGGGACGTGTGCTACGCCATCATCAACGTGGTCGCCGTTCTGTATTCCACCTACTCGCTGGGCATCCTGATCGGCCAGTGGTTCCCCACCCGGAAGGGCACCGTCATGGGCATCGCCACGCTGGCCTTCCCCATCGCCAACGGTCTGCTCGGCCCCTTCGCCTCCGCTGTGTTTGCCAAGGGCTTCCCGGATATCAGGGGCGCGTTCCTGCCCTTCTTCATCGTGTCCATTGTGGGCTGGCTCATCGGCATGATCTTCACGAAGGACTACCCCGAGGAGTGCGGCGCTTATCGCGACAACAATAAGAACCTGACGCCCGAGATCGCCAAGGCGATGATGGCTGCCGACATCGAGAACAAGAGGAATTCCGTCTGGACGTATCTGAACACCATCAAGTGCCGCGAATTCTGGTTCGCCACCATCAACGTGGCCTTCCTGCTGACCTGCTCCATCGGCCTGATGAGCCAGTCCAATGCCATCATCGGCGCTTACGAGGAAGAACTGAGCTTCATCGGCGGCTATACCGGCGTTATGGCCATGGTCATGATCTTCGGCTGCATCGGTTCCTTTGCGCTCGGCCTGATCGACACGAAGTTCGGTACCCGCAAGGCCATGATCATCTCCGCATCCCTGATGGTGATCGCCGCCATTCTGGGTCAGATCGACAGCGGCGTGGCGCTGCTGCTGGCCATGGTGTTCGTGGCGCTGTTCATGGGAGCTGCCTCCAACTTCGGCGTGTCCTGCGCGGCGCAGTACTGGCGCCGTGAGGACTTCTCCCGCGTGTTCACCCTCTCCAGCCCCATCGGCTCCATGATCAGCTCCGCATCCCCGGTGGTCATCGCGGCGCTGCTCTTCGGACCCAACGGCTATAAGGGCCACAGCGGCGTGTTCCTGCTGGTGGGCGCCTGCGGCGTGATCGCGCTGGTGGTCATGCTGCTCTTCAAGCCCTCCCACATCAAGGAAATGGACGACAAATACCGCAAGGCTGCCGACAAGCCGCTGGACGACGCGCTGGTGGGCCGCAAATAAACGGTTTCTCAGGACCAAACCAAAACAAAGCAAAGGACTGCCGCAGCATCCTGCGGCAGTCCTTTTATCTATGATCTGTCTGGTATTTGCTTTCACGGAGCCTGCCGGAATTCGACCGCGTCCCTGCCGCGCTCCGCCCGTATGTGTTATTTCCCGATGCTGGCGTATTCCGGACCGGTCTGCACACCGTAGTCGGCGGTCAGGTTCGAGAACCACTCGACCGTATCCTGATACTGCAGATCCTGCAGAGACAGGAGGTTGCTGTAAAGCGCACCGCAGCCGACGAAGTAGACGATGTGCGTTCCCACGTAGCTGCCGTTGTTGTCGATCACTGCAGTATCGCCGACGGCCCTGCCTTCGTCGAAGAGCCACGCGTTGATCCCCTCGACCATCTGCCCGCGATAGATGTTTTCGTACAGGCCGCCGGTCTCGACGGAGCCGCCGTCCTCGGAACAGGTCATGGCCAGCGCGGCGAAGCTTTCCTCCGTTTTCTCTCCGGCAGACCACTCCTCATAAAGCTGCACCGCTTTTTCATGTGCGGCGCTGATCGCCGCATCCGTATACTCGCCGTTTTCATCCGGCTGCGCCATGATCAGGACATGGCGCATGGCCGTGACAGGATATTCGTTCTCGCCCTCCGGATACCCCAGCTCGGCATAATGCGCGGCGAGTTCTTCCTCCGTGTAGGAGAGCGAAGCGGTGAATGTTTCATAGACTCTGTCTGCCAGCAGGCTGTTTTCCAGATAGGTGCGGTACATCTCCGCCGTGATCCCGCTGCCGTAATACTCGGCGAGATAATCCTCTATGGTGTCAAAGCCGTATGCCTCGGCAAGAAGTCCCATCTGGAAGTCCAGCCCCGCGATATCTTCCTCCGTGAGCGCGATGCCGTTTTCGGCCGCATAGTCGCACAGCGCCTGCATCTGCGACAGATACCCTACGGCGGTGTCGAGAAAGTAGCCGTACCACGTACCGTCCGCCGAATAATCGCAGGGCTGGTCGGAGAGGCTCTGGAGCCCGGCGGAGGTGTCCAGCCCGTAAAAGATGGCATACGCGCCGTAATAATTCGCAAACGTATAATACTGATCCGCGAAGCAGAGCGTGACCTCTTCCCGCGAGTAATCAACGCCGTGGATGGTCAGCGCTGGACCGGCTGCTGCGGCGGGCGGCGTCGCCTCGACCTGATGTTCTTCCGGGGTGCCCTCAGCGTCCTCCGGGTTGTCCTCCGATACATTCACGCGCACGGAGGCCGACACGCCGCCGCATTCCACCGTGACCGCTGCGCTGCCCGGATCCCCCGCGACCAGTGTAAACTCCGTGCCTTTTACCGCGCCGAAGTTTACAACACTGGTATCATCGATCGTCCACGAAAGTTCTCCCTTGGAGCCGGCGGGGGAAAGGACGGCGCAGAGGCCGGTCAGCTCTTCTCCGGGCTTCATGTCAATGACGGTGCTTTCCGCGCCGCCGCAGGTGATCGTGATCCCTTCGGGAGCTTTGGCGCTGCATCCGGCAATGAGCAGGATGCACAGCAGTGCGGAAATTGCGAGGATGGTTTTTTTCATATTTGTTGATCTCCTTCATTCAGAAGCGGACGGTATTCGCCGCTTGCGTGCATTATACACCCGGCGTCGATGCGGAAGCAATGGTGAATCGTGTTTGAAAACACCCGCCCGCACGAAACCGTGAAAGAAAAAGGAGAAGCTGAACGGCAGCCTCTTGCCTTTTATGCAATTGCTGTTATAATAAATAAATATACCATAGGGTAGTTTGCCTTTCGGTGTAATGAAACTGAAATTCTGGATTGCAGGAGACTACAATGACCGTTCAGGAAACCAAAATTCTTCTCGCTTCGCTGCGCGAGATATTCGACACAGCAAGGATCGTGGACCCGGAGACCCGGCAGACGTGGGACGTGGATGCAGACGGTGTGTTCCGCCCGGTGGATATCTGCTACCGGGTCTGGAAAAAGTAAAGCCATTCTCTTTGCTATGACTTTATCCTGATGGATATTCAGATGCCCGTGATGGACGGGTATGAGGCCACCCGGCGCATCCGCACGATGAGCGGCAGCTGCACCCGCAGCGTGCCCATCATCGCCATGACGGCCAACGCCTTCGCGGAGGATAAGAAGGCGGCCATCGACGCGGGCATGGATGCGCATCTGAGCAAACCCATCGATCCGGAGGAACTGGCGGAAACGCTCATTTCCTTTGCGTGAGTTACGGGACAGGCAACGATCAAATATACAGAAAGAAGATGCAGCGGATGAGCGAATTTCGGAAAGTAATCACCAAACCCGGCGAGATCATCGATTTTGAGACCGTTTTTGAGGAAAACCCCTATCTGCGCACCGGCGTTCCCGCGAAGAAGGGAACGGTGGAGCGGGTGGACTACACCACCGCCGTTTATGAGGACGGGAAGGAATGGCAGAAATACTGCTATGTCTATCTGCCCTATGGCTATGACAAGGCGGACACCGCGAAGAAGTATAACGTCCTCTATTTCCAGCACGGCAACTCCTGCGACCCGGCCATCTTCGCCGTGGGCGGCAATAAGCCCATGATCGATATGCTCTTTGAATCCGGCGAGATCGAACCCTGCATCATGGTCTCCGTGACCTATTACATGGATCCGTGGTCAAACGGTGCGGAGCGTTCTGTGACCGGTATGTCCCCCGCGGGCGACGGCGGCTGGCCCGGCATCAAGGGCAATTTCCACCGGGAGGTGCTGGAGGGCATCATCCCCGCCGTGGAGACGCGCTATAATACCTATCTAACGGACGCGACGCCGGCAGGCATCCGTGCCAGCCGGGACCATCGGGCTTTCTGCGGCTATTCCCGCGGCGCGGCCATGACCTGGCGGATGCTCCACTATGCGTTTGACAGCTTCCGCTGGTTCGCCCCCATGAGCTGCAGCACCAGCGCGGACAGGCGCATCGGCGAGAAGGTCGCCGAGCAGGAGATCATCGACTACGTGACCGGGCCCATCAAGGCTTCTCCGGAGCTCCCGTTCTTCCTCTATGCCTCCAACGGCGGGCCGGAGGATATCGCGGAGATGAACCGGCAGATGAAGTTCCTGCTGAAGGAGCCCTGCTTCTCCTATGGGCAGGATCCCGCGAAGAACAACGTCTATTTCTCCGTCTCGGACTTCTACCATACGGACTACCTCGTGCCGTATTACCTCTGGAATTCCCTGAAGGTGCTGTTCAAGGGCATCTGAGAATGAAAACCGCGCCCCCTTCTTCCGAAGCGGAGAAGGGGGCACGGTGTGTTTCGGGGGCTTCCATTTTCCGCCCGCTTCCTTTATAATCAATACAGAATCAGAACGGGGAGGAAGAAAATATGGAGAATCCTTTTCGGAAAAAACGGCCCTTCGAGATGAAATGTGTCTACGCGGGCCCGGAAGAAATGCTGCGCCGCAGCCGCGTACCTGCACAGCAGGACGGAGAGGCGGAGCCGCAGAAACCCTATCCCTTCAACCGGGCGGAGCCGGATGCGGACGAAGCGCTGACGCCGCCGCCCCTCCCGCCGCAGATGCAGCCGGCCATGGCACTGGTCTATGCCGGGCCGGATGCTTTCAATCGGCGGGGCTCCGCGGTCGATCTTTCCGGGCCTGTTATGGCCGAAATGGAGGAGGTCTATGCCGGACCGGAGATTTTGAACGGCGTGGCCTGTCCTTCCTGCGGGGCAATGAACGAAGCTGGGAGTAAGTTCTGCATGAACTGCGGAACGAAGCTGTCGTGATGAGCACGATGAAACCGGCGTTCCGGCTGCGCTCTGCCGTTTGGGAGATCACGCTGGCCTGCTGCTTTCAGTGCCGCTACTGCGGCTCCAGGGGCGGTCAGGCGCGGGCGGACGAACTGACCACGGCGGAATGTCTAGATGTCTGCCGCCAGCTGTGGGAGCTGGGCTGCCGCCGGGTGAGCCTCATCGGCGGCGAGGTCTTTCTTCGGCGGGACTGGAAGGAGATCGTCTCCGCACTCACCGGGTCCGGCATCCGGGTCTGCATCATCACGAACGGGTATCTGTTCACCGAAGACCTGCTGCGGGACCTGAAAGAAACGCGGCTGGAATCCGTGGCCGTCTCACTGGACGGGCTGCGGGAGGTGCATGACCGGGGCCGTCAGGCCGGGAGCTTCGACCGGGCGGTGAACGCCATCCGCACCCTTGGGGAGAGCGGTATCCCCGTGTCGGTCATCTCCACGCTGAACGCGGAGAACGTGCCGGGGCTGGCGGATTTCTATGCATTCCTGCGCACACTGCCCATCCTCGCGTGGCAGCTGCAGGCCTGTTCGCCCATGGGCAACGCCGCCTCCGGCGTCGACTGGCGCTTCCGGGCTTCGGACGTGGTGCGCTTCGTTGCCGAAAACCGGGAGACAGCGCCATTTGCCATGGGAATTGCGGACAATATCGGCTATTTCACCCCGGAGGAGGGCAGCCTGCGGGGGCGGGAAAACGCGCCGTTTCCGGGCTGCAGCGCCGGACTGACCGCCCTCGGCATCGACAGCGTGGGCAACGTGCGGGGCTGCGAATCCATGTATGACGAGCGCTTCATCGAGGGAAATCTCCGCAGCCGCAGCCTGCGGGAGATCTGGGAAGGCCCCGACAGCTTCGCCTATAACCGGCAGTTCACGCCGAAAAAGCTCACGGGCGCCTGCGCCGAATGTGAAAAGGGCCCGTACTGCGCGGGCGGCTGCCGCTCCTTTAACTATTTCGTACACGGGAAGCTCTATGAAGCGCCCCGCTGCGCCCGCCTCGGCGGGTGAAAGGAAGACTTATGGACGATCGGAATACCGCAGCTGAGGCGCGGCTTCACTCGCTGCTGCCCGGATACGCGGGGGAGCTATTCTGGCTGCGGGAGACGGATTCCACCAACCGGCAGCTGCGGATACTGGCGGAGACGGGCGCAGAAGCCGGAACGGTGCTGCTGGCAGACGGTCAGACCGCCGGACACGGGCGGCTGGGGCGCAGCTTCGCTTCTCCCGACGGAAAAGGCTTATATCTCTCCCTGCTTCTGCGGCCCGAAGTGTCGCCCACGGAGCTGGGCAGCCTGACCCCGTGGGCCGCCGTGGCGGTGCGGCGGGCGGTGCGCGAAGTCTGCGGTCTGAATGCGGATATCAAGTGGGTGAACGATCTCCTCTGCCGGGGGCGGAAGCTCTGCGGCATCCTCACCGAGGGCGCGTTCCGGGAGGGAAAAGTGCAGTATGCCGTGCTGGGCGTGGGGGTGAATCTCTCCGCTCTGCCGGAGGACTTTCCACCGGAGCTGCGGGAAACGGCTACCTCCATCCGGCAGGAGACCGGACTTAGCCCGGAACGGGAAGCGCTGGCGGCGGCGGTCATCCGGGAGCTGGCGGAGCTGCCGAGGCTGTGGAAAACAGGGGGCGAGGCGTATTTTACCGAATATTGCAGCGCCTGCGTCACCCTCGGGCAGCCTGTGCGTCTTTCCGACGGGACGGAGGGCGTCGCGGAGACGCTGGGGCGGGACTTTGCACTGCTGCTGCGCCTGCCGGACGGGGGACTGCAGCGGGTCCAAAGCGGAGAAGCGGTCTTTCGGAGATAAAACGAGCGGGACGGAGGCTTTTCTCTCCGTCCCGCAGATTTTTCATTTTCGGCGCTGTTTCCAATCCGACCAGCGGGGGAGAGCAAGCGCCGCGCTCATCACCGCCAGCACGATGCAGACGGCGAGAGCGGCAACGGCGGCGTCCGTTCCGCGCAGCAGCAGCGCACCCAGCGAGATCAGCAGACAGACGAGGCAGCCCGCCGCGCAGACCGCGCAGACGGTGAAGCTGCGAGGCTCAGCGCCGCGCCATTCCTGCCAGAACGCTCTGTATCGCCGACCTTTCATGCTGCTCCTCCCTGCTGATAGTCTCAGATAACAATACTAAAGTATTTTTACTAAGTCAAGCATTTTGGGAAAATAGTATTAGAATGCTGGCTTTGGGGGAATGCGGCGTGTTGGGACAGGTGATCCGGCGGCTGCGGCTGGAACGGGGCCTTCGGCAGGAAGAACTGGGAAACGCGGTGGGCGTCAGCAAGCAGAGCGTTTCCAACTGGGAAAATGAAAATATTGCACCTTCGGTGGAGCTGCTGGTGCGGCTTGCGGACTATTTCGGCGTCAGCACGGATTACCTGCTGGAACGGACAGACCGGAGTACGGTGGACGCCACCGGGCTGACGGAGCGGCAGATGACCCACATCCAGCAGCTGATCGAGGATCTGCGCGGAAAAGCATAAAACCCCCGGGAAACGCCGCCCCCGTTTCCGGGGATCATGACTTTACAGCAGCCTTGCGCCGACGGCTGCCCAGACGGGCAGGATCAGGACGCTGAGGAGCGTACTCAGCAGCACGGCGGCGGAGGCGTCCTGACAGGCCTCCGCGCTGCGGCCTTCGTTCAGGGAAAACGCCGTCAGCAGGGAGGGGACCGGCACCGCACCATAGAGGAACAGGGCCTGCTTGGTCAGGCTGTC